>CAZYWA010000103.1:0-18652 GCA_964650975.1 uncultured bacterium | reverse complement strand
TTGACGAAGTGTACCGTCGTGACGCCATCCGCGACGGTCCCGAACTCGATCCGGGCCCGTGGCTTCTTCGAGGTGAACTTCCACGCGTTGCCGAGCAGGTTCTCGAGCGCGACTCGCAGGAGCCGCGCGTCGCCCACCGAGTGCACTCCGGGCTGCACGACGATCTCCGCGTCGCGCGCCGGGTCGAGGCGCCGCAGGTTCGCGGCCACGCCCTCCACCTCGGCGCTCAGGTCGACCGTCGCCGGCACCAGCTCGGTGCGGGTGACGCGCGACAGTTGCAGCAGATCGTCGATCAGCTCGCCCATACGGTTGCTGGCGGCGCAGATGCGCCCCAGGTAGTCCTGTGCCGTGCCGTCGAGGGCGGTGCCGTAGTCCTCGAGGAGCAGCCGGCTGAAGCCGTTGATGCCGCGCAGCGGCGCGCGCAGGTCGTGGGACACCGAGTACGAGAAGCTCTCGAGCTCGCGGTTGATCGCCTGGAGCTGGGCGGTGCGCTCCTGCACGCGGCGCTCGAGATCGGCGTTGAGCTCGAGGATCTCGGCCTCGGCGCGCTTGCGCTCGGTGATGTCGCGGGCGAATCCGGTGAAGAGCGGGGAGCCGTCGACCTCGATCGCCGCGATGGTGAGCTCCATCGGGAACCGGCGACCGTCGGCGTGCAGCGCCTCGACTTCGATGCGCTGGCCCACGACCCGTCCCTGACCGGTGCGCAGGTAGTCCGCCAGGCCCTGCTCGTGCCGCGATCGCATCTCGGGCGGGATGACCAGCGACGCCAGACTTTGCCCGACGGCCGCGGCGCGGTCGTGCCCGAACGCGCGCTCCGCCGCCGGATTGAACTCGACGATGGTGCCGTCCGGGCCGATGGTGATGATGCAGTCGAGCGCCGACTCGAGGATCGCGCGGGTCCACGCGACACTCTTCGACAGCATCGCCTCGTGCTCGTGGATGCGCACCAGCATGTCGTTGAAGGAGTGGGCGAGGATCGCGACCTCGTCGTCGCCCCGGGTGATCGCGCGCACCGAGTAGTCCTTGTGCTGCGACACCTCGCGGGCGGCCGCCGTCAGGCTCAGGATGGGCGCCGAGATCCGCCAGGCGAGCCGGTCGGAGATCGCCAGCGCCACCACCGACGAGGCGGCGGCGATCCCCAGTGCCAGCCAGCCGTAGCGGCGGAAGCGATCGGTCAGGGCCGAGAGATCGGAGCGCAGCAGCACCGTGCCGAGCCAGCGTCCACCCTTCTCGACGGGCACGAACACCACGCACGACGCCTTCTCGAAGCGGGATCCGTGCTTCTCGGGAGTCGGCGGGAAGTCGCCGATGGGGGCGTCCGCCGGATAGCGCGCGAACAGGCGTCCCTGGTCGTCGTAGAGAGCTCCGTTGATGGTGCGCCGGTCGCTGCGCAGCGCGGCCAGGGTCTCGATCGCGTCGGATTCGTTCCGGAACGCCAGCGCCGCGCTGGCGCTCGCCGCGATGATCTCGCCGCGGGTCTCGAGCGCGCGCACGATGTTGCCGCGGAACGTCACGTATTCGGAGATCATGAACGCGATGCAGGTCAGCGCGATCACGGTGAGACTCGTGCCGACCAGCGCCACCATGAGCTTGGAGCGGATCGTGGGCGTGCGCGCGGCGCTCATGGCGACCCCGCGCCGTCGACGATCGACGCCTGACGCAGCAGTTTGGAACGGATCTCGAGCTTGGCGGCGCGGGCCGCCTCGGTGTTGATCTCGAGGTGCAGCTTCCGGTCGGCGACCACGAAGCGCACGATCCCCTGGAGCGCGGTGAAATCGGCACTCTCGCCCACGGTCAGGATGCTTCGCCCCTTGAGCACCGACAGGACGTGCGCGATGCGCGCCGGATCGGCGCCGCTCACGTAGAGGATGTGGCAGAGGCCCACGTCCTCCGGGTCGTGAAACCGCTGGATCGAGAGCTTGCGCTCGCGCACCTCATTCGCGACGACGTCGTCGAGCCTGGCTCCGAACGGATCGTCGCCCAGGATGCCGATCACGATCGGTGCGTCGCGATTCGGGAAGGCCTCGGAGGGCCACTCCACGAATTCCGCGAAATGGAGCAGGAGGACCGCCTTGAGGTCGACGCCGACGGCGCCCTTGGGGTCGCTGTCGCTCGCGACGGCGTGGGTGGATCGCGACCCGACGACCGCGAGCGCCAGAGTCGCTGAAAGACCGGAGGCTCTTCGGTGCCTCAGAAAGGGCATGCAACCTGGCCATACCCGCTGCGCGGGAGCAGGACCCAGATCTCGCCGCGAGCCAGTCCCGGCGAGCTTATGCCCCCCGGCCGGCTCCGCAAAGCGATGGGGGGGTGCCCGAAGAAGAGCACCCGGTCCGACGCCGGCGACGAGAACCGTGATTCCGGTCGGCGCGTTGTCGCGCCGGATTCGGGGTGGGGCCCCGCCCGAACTTTCCCGAAGGGCGAGCCGGCGCAGCCGGCGAGGGGCGAAGCCCAAAGTCGACGAAGTCAATTCACTTCGGGCGGGGCGGGGCGGGGGCTTGGAAAGGCGACGCGGCAACTAGTTGAGCAGCAGCTGCAGATCCTCGGCGGTGAGGCTCTGGATCAGGCTCTGATCGGCGGTGATGATCGCCTCGGCGAGGGTCTGCTTCTTCTTCTGCAGCGAGACGATCTTCTCTTCCACCGTGTCGCGCGCGATCAGCCGGTAGGCGAAGACGTTGCGCATCTGGCCGATGCGGTGCGCCCGGTCGACGGCTTGCGCCTCGACCGCCGGGTTCCACCACGGATCGAGGATGAATACGTAGTCGGCCGCCGTGAGGTTGAGCCCTTGTCCGCCGGCCTTGAGGCTGATCAGGAACAGCGGGCACGCGGGATCGTCCTGGAAGTGACGCACGTGACGCTCGCGATCGCGGGTGCGGCCGTCGAGGTACTCGTACGGGATCTTGGCCTCGTCGAGGCGCGAGCGCACGATCGCGAGCAGGCTGGTGAACTGCGAGAACACCAGCGCCTTGTGGCCGCCTTCGATGACCTCGGTCACCTGCTCGATGAGCGTGGTGAGCTTGGCGCTCGGCTCCTTGGTCTTGGTCGCGTCGATCAGGCCCGGATGGCACGACGCCTGGCGCAATCGCAGCAGCGCCTCCAGCACCTGGATCTTGCTGCGCTTGATGCCGACCGTGTCGATGTGGCCGAGCAGCGTGGTGCGGTAGTGAGTGCGCAGATCCTCGTAGCGAGCGCGCTCCTCGGCCGAGAGCTCGCAGAAGAGCGTCTGCTCGGTCTTTTCGGGCAGCTCGGCCAGAACCTGCTCCTTGGTGCGGCGCAGGATGAACGGCTTGAGCGCCTTGCCGAGCAGGATGAGGCCGCTCTGATCCTCGGCGCCGTCCTCGGTGAGCCCGGTGTGCCAGGCGAGCGCCGAGGAGCGGCCCAGCATTCCCGGATTCAGGAACTCGAAGATCGACCACAGCTCGCGCAGGTGGTTCTCGACCGGAGTTCCGCTGAGCGCCAGGCGCCGCCGTGCCTGGATCAGGCGGCAGGCCTTCGCCGCTTGCGACGCGGCGTTCTTGATCGCCTGCGCTTCGTCCAGGATGGCGTAGTCGAAGCTCAAGTTCTTGAGCTTGAGCACGTCGCGGCGCAGCGTGCCGTAGGTGGTGATCATCAGGTCGAACTGGTCGAGTGTGTCGAGGCTGCGGTCCGCGCCCGTGTAGTCGAGGATCTTGAGGTCGGGGGTGAAGCGCCCCGCCTCCTCGATCCAGTTGAAGACCAGGCTGCGCGGCACCACCACCAGCGACGGCTGGCGCTCGGCGCGCGGCTTCTCGGCGCGCCGCCGCTCGAGCATCGCCAGCACCTGGATGGTTTTCCCGAGGCCCATGTCGTCGGCGAGGCAGCCGCCGAACGCGAACTTGTCCAGGAAATCGAGCCACGCCAGGCCTTCTTGCTGGTAATGGCGCAGCTCGCCGACGAAGGTGGCCGGCGCCTGGGCCGGCTGGATGCCCTCGAAGGAGGCGAGCTCGACGCGCGCTTGCGCGAAGGCCTCGTCGATCTTGGGCTCGCCTTGCGCCGAGAGCAGCGCGTCGAGCAGCAGCACTTGCGAGCGGCCGAAGCGCAGCTGGTCGCCGTTCACTTCGGCGAGCTCGGCCAGACCCGCGTAGCGGGTGAGCCAGTCCTCGGGCAGGAGCCCGCGCGAGCCGTCGCCGAGGGTCACGAATGCATCGCCGCGCTTGAGCGCGGCGAGCAGCTCGGGAAGCCCCACCTTGGTGCCTTCGAAGTCGAGCGTGGCCGAGAGATCGAACCAGTCGGTGCCCGAGCTCACGGCCATCTGGAACTTGCCGGGCCGCCGGATCTTGTGGCCCTCGGCCTCGACGCGGAACCCGGCGTCGAGCAGCGCCGGCACCGCGGACGCGAGCCGCCGCGGGTTGAGCTCGAAGTGGCCCACGCGTCCCGCGCCGCGGGTGAACGAGCGGAACCCGAGCGGCGTGAGCTTGGCGAGCATCTCGGTCTCGCGCGCCGGATCGCGGTGAATCACGCAGCGCTGCTCGCGGCGCACCAGCGTCGGCACTTCGCTGCCGGCGGGCACGTACTGGCCGGCGTACTCGAACGACACCTCCGCCGAGAGTGCCGCGCCTTGCCAGGCATCGTGCGGCGGATGGATGCGGATGCGCGGGCGCGGTTGGGGCCGTTTCTCCGTCCAGCTCAGGTCGCTCGGCAAGTCGAGCTGCGGAGTGCCCGGCACCTGCCAGAGCTTCTCGATCAGTTGCTCGGCGTCGCGCACCGGCACCATCAGCGGACCTTGCTTCCGCAGGTTCACGATCCACTCGAACGACTCGATGCTGGAGAGCCGCGCGACCCGCTCCTTGAACAGCACCAGACCGTGCGCCAGCAACAGCTCCGGCTCCTCCACGTCCACCGATTCGCTGCCGCGCTTCAGCCGGCCGCGCAAGAGCAGCCGCTCGCTGGGGTGCTCCGGATCGCGGCGCAGCTCCATCTCGAAGCGCCACGGTTCGCCGCCGTCCCACGTCAAGAGCCGCGGCGGCTCGACCGCTCGCCCCTGGCCCGATTCCTCGATCCACCCGAAGCGCCCGGTGGCGCTCAAGCGCGGCAGCAAGAGGTCGTAGAGGGCGGGCCGGATCGCGGCGCCCGCGTAACGCGCGTTGGGACCGACGAAGTCGTAGCCGTAACCGTACTGGTCGGCGTGGCGCACGTTGCCGAGGATGAGCGGTACCAGCTCGCGGTCCTCCGCGTCGACCAGGTGCTCGGCCTCGAGCTCGGAGAGACGCACCGGCTTCAGCTGCCCCAGTTCGCCGCTCTTCTTGACCGGCCGCTGGTGGAAGAGCACCACCAGGTGGCCGCGGGCGAAGGTGCTCGCCAGGTCGACCACGTACCAGATCTCGCGCGGGCGCGCGGCGTCGGCGACCGAGGTGCGGTTCCAGCGCGCATGCTCCTCGACCGCGTGGCGAAGCTGGTCGAGCCGCGCTCTCCAGCGCGCCGTGGCCTCGGGGCGCTTCTCTTGCGGACGGTTGCCGCTGCTGTGCGCGCGATTTCCTTGCCCCTGCGGCCGAGCCCCGGGCGTGTGTGGCCGGACGATGACGCGGCCGTCGGCACGCCGCGGGATGAAGTCGCCGCGCTGCTGGTTGCGCGGAGGCTCGGCCTCGCCGTCCGGATCGTCGTCGTCGAGCGGATCGGGCTCGCTCTCGTCGTCCGGTTTGAAGCCGGGGCTCGAGCGCGTGACCTTGATCGCGCCGGCGCCGTGGAGGGCGGGCGCGGGACCGTGCTCGTCGAGGTGCAGCAGCGTGGCCCACACGTGCTTGCAGAGCACCCCGTCGGCGAAGCGCGGGCACTCGCAGTAGGCCCTGGCGGAGTCGATGCCGTCGGTGGTGATCCACTGCAGGTCGACGACGTAGGTGCGCCCGCCGCTGCCGGCGACGCGCGCCCGCACGCCGTGCGACGAGTGCTCGGCGATCGCGACGCGCCGCTGCCGCGCGTAAGCCGATCCCCGCTCGCGGTCGAGCGGGTGGAACGACTGCGCCGCACGGTGCGTGAGCAGTGGCGACGTACGTGTAGCCGGCCGCATCAACGACTCATCAGAGACGACGTCAACACCGAGCACACCTCTCCGGACCATGAAACCACGACCGAAACCAGCTCCACCACGGTCCCCAAGGGACGACTTCCAGGACCGAACCCGCCAGCGTAGCCGATCTTGCGCACGTTGTTCAGTGGCACGGCGTGAATACGCCATTTCCCCGGTGCGGGTTTGGCCGATCCTGGGAAGCACCGCTATTCTTGCGGAATTCGACTGGTGACGATTCGGCGCGGGCGGCTGCCCCGCCCAGACCGGAGGCCGGAAATCCATGAAGCCGCGACGGATGATTCGGGGAGTAGTGCTCGGTTCGCTGGTGCTGACCGTGGCGGCGCGCTGCGCCGCCGGCGACCATCCGCTGCTCGATCGCTGGCGTGAGCGACGCCAGGCCGCCGAGTCGAGCCCGTCGAGCACCACCCAGGGCTCGGCACCGTCGCCGGGAGGCGGCACCGATCGCGACGAGTCGGTAACGGTCGACGGTCGCCAGCGTACCTATTACCTGCACCTGCCCCCCGGAGTGAGTCCGACGGGCTCCTACCCGCTGGTATTCAATTTCCACGGCGGCCGCGGCAACGGGCACCAGCAAGCCGAGCTCTCCAAGTTCCCGGCCTTCGCGGACCGCTACGGCTTCATCACCGTGGCGCCGGACGGCGTCGAGACCAACTGGAACGACGGCCGCGGCACCACCAAGCCGGCGCAAATGGGCATCGACGACGTGAAGTTCGTGCGCGCCGTGTACGACAAGGTGCGCTCGGCCTACGCGGTCGATCCCAAGCGGGTGTTCTCGACCGGCATCTCGAACGGCGCGATGTTCAGCTACCGGCTGGCGTGCGACATGAGCGACGTGTTCGCCGCCATCGGTCCGGTGGTCGGCTCGCTCTCGAGCAAGTACAAGCCCAGCTGTAAGCCTGGCGAGCCGGTCTCGGTCGTTTCCATCATGGGCGACGCCGACGAGTTCGTGCCCATCCAGGGCGGCATCGAAGGCTGGAAGAACGGCAAGGGCGACGGCGGCGAGCTCGAATCGGAAGCGAGCATGAAGGACTTCTGGTCCAAGATCGACGGCTGCAGCGGCGAGCCCTCGACCAGCGCGCTACCCAACCGAGCCGACGACGGCACCAGCGTCAAGAAGACCGTGATCTCGGGCTGCAAGCACGGCGCTGAGCTCGACTACTACGTGGTCGGCGGCGGCGGCCACACCTGGCCGCCCAACGAGGTGAAGAGCATGATCTTCGCTCACATGATGGGAAAGTCGTCGCAGAACATCGACGCCACCCAGGTGATCTGGGACTTCTTCTCGAAGCACCCCAAGCAGTGACCGCTCGGCTCAGAGTTTGTGAGCGAGTCGATCGACGAGAGCTCGCGGGGGACGAGCGCCCGCGTTACGCGCAACCCGGGTTCCTCGGCGTGGTGACGCCGAATTTGCCAGCGCGCCAGGAGGCGCGCCGGCGAGCGGGCAGCGAGCCGGCTTGGGTGTGGGGCCCCGGCCGGATTCACTCCGGACGGGGCGAGGGTCTGGAACAGACCCTCGTCGAGGCTCAGCTCAGCCGCCGCCGAAGCATTCGCGGACGCGCGCGACCTGGCCCGCCTTGACCGCCTGGTAGCGGCTCCAGAACTGGTTGTCGATCTTCCGGAACCGGTTCGGGGTACGCGGGTTCTCGACGCGGTCGGTCCCGCGCCGCGGACCGCCGTGGTAGATCGCGTAGGTGGTGCGCGACAGCATGTCGGGACTGGACGCGCGCGCCGTCGACGCGGCCGGCAGCGAGTTCTCGGTCAGGTAGCGCGCCAGGATCTCGGTGCCGGCGCGCACGTTGTAGTCGATGTCGGTGCGCAGCGCGCGCAGGTCGTAGAAACCGCGCCAGACACGCTCCAGCACCTGCATCAGTCCGACCGCGCCGGCCCGTGACCGGACCGCCTGCAGGCTGCCACCGCGGTCGCTCGACCATTGCCGCCAGCAGCTCTCCTGCCACGCCGTGGCGAGCACCAGGGTCCGGAACGTGTCGCGCAGGCCGGGAGTGAGCTCGGTCGAGTCGGCGGCGCGATCGGCGCTGCGCAGCAACAGCTCGCGCACCATGGGCAGGTAATCGTCGAGCTCGTCGCGGCCGGGTAGCCAGCGATTGAGCCTCGCGATGGTCTCGGCTTCGGTGGGCGGCGCCTTTACGGTCGGCTCGCTCGGCGCGGCGGCAGTGGCCGCGTCCTCGGCCGGGGGCTGCGCGGGATTCAGGAGCGGCCGGCCGAATCCGAAGGCCTGGCGGAGCTCGGGATCGACCTCTTCGCCGTAGGCGAGCGGATCCTCGGCGAGCTGCGGAGTGAGGATGTGCGCCAGACGGCGCAAGCCGTCCGCCGTGATGTCGAAACCGATCTGCGGCCCCATCGCGTCGATCGCCGCGAGCGCGTCGCCGGCCGAGATGAAGCTCGCGTAGCGCAGGGCGTCGGTGCCCGGCATCGTGGCGCTCACGGTGCGCAGCACCGGAGCGAGCCGGTCCCAGGTGTGGGTGAAGAGCGAGCGCAGCGGATCCGCGCCGCCCCCTTGCGAAGGGGCCAGGATCTCGAGCACGTCCTGGCGCGAATCGACCAGCACCCCGAGCAGCGCATCGCGCAGCTCGCGGGAGTGCGCGTCGTTCGCCACGTGCTTGGCGACGAAGGTGAGGAACGAGTCCCAGCGCTGCCAGGCGGCGTCCCAGCGGGCCAGGTCGTCGGCGCTCAAGGCGGGAGCAGGCGGCGAGGCGCCGTCGGCATCATCGTCGTCGGCGCCGCGACCCGCGGCGGCAGGCGCGCTCGCGGTGGCGGCCGGAGCGGGCCGGTCGGGAAGCTCGAGGCGCAGATGGGTGACCACGCCGGTGTCGTCCGCTTCCGCGCCCTCGACCCGGAACGACTCGATGATCGATTCGGTGACCTCCTTCTCCTCGCGAGGCAGCACCGCCGGCACCAGCTCCTCGAGCTCGGTCATCGCGGGCTTGAGATCCACCGTCACGGTCTCGAGCCTGGGATCGAAGTACTGCTTGATCCAGCGATCCAGGGTGGACACGGTCGAGCCGTCGGGCTTGTCGCCGTGAAGCTTGGCGTCGGTCACGCGGAACGAGAGCGTCGGACCCCCGGGATCGACGCGCACTTCCTCGAGCACGTCCACGGTTCCCTTCCACTCCGCGGCGGAAACGCAGCTCTGACCGATCTTCTTGCCGATCCGCGCGTGGCCGTTGGCGAGCACGTGGAGCCGTACGCCGACGCTGTCGACGCGCGGCGACGAGAGCTGCAGGAAGCTGCAGCCGGTGCCCTCGCGCAGCACGTTCACCGAGCTGCCTGGCTCGGTGAACACCGTGCTGAGCAGGACCTGCTGCAGGAACGCGTGCTCGAGGTGGATCGGGATGTGGATGTCGGCGGCGCGGGCTGCCGCGGCCGGGGCGAGCAGCAGCAGGAAGGTGGAGGTGGCGAGCCGATGGATCCGCACGCTCGTCACACGGCCGGCATGGCCTCGACGTTTCCCACCAGCGGCTGGCCCGCGAGCACCCGCTCCGCGAGCACCATCGCGCGCGCGATGGCCTGATCCATGTCGAAGTAGCGGTACTCGCCGAGGCGGCCGCAGAGCAAGAGGCCGGGTTGGGCGTCGGCGCGCGCGCGATAGCGCTGGTAGAGCGCCTGGTTCGCGTCGTCCGGGAACGGGTACTCGTAGGCGCTCGGATCCTCGGGCGAGTAGGTGACCTCGCGGGTCAGGACCGTGCCGCGGATCCGCTCGGCGTAGTCGCGCCGCATCATGTGCTTCCACTCGAGGGTACGGATGTGCGGGCCGCCCGCATGGGTCGGGTTGTTCACCTGCCCGCAAGGCTGCGCGAACCCGACATCGGGCAAGTACTCGTGGGTGCGGCGCTGGCCGCGGTAGTGGAGGCGGCCCAGGTCGAACCCGAAGTACTCGTCGATCGGGCCGGTGAAGACCAGGAGCTTTCGCGCGTTCAGCTGATCGCGATGCTTCAGGTAGTCGAAGTTGAGCAGCACCGGGATGCCGCGCAGCAGGTTCGCCATGAACGCCGCATAGCCGTTCTCGGGAATGCCCTGGTGTTTGCAATCGGGCTTGAGGCGCGGCTCGTCGTCGTGACGCACGTCGAAGCGGGTGCAGAGCCGCGCGGCGAGGGCGTGCGACGGCACGCCCCATTGCTTCTCGTTGTATTCCTGGATGAAGAGCTCGTAGATGCGGCGCGGCATGAGGCTCAGCGCAGCCTCCTCGAAATTGGCCGGTTTGCCCTTGAATTCGGGCTCCCAGCGCTCGCCGACCAACTTCCGGATGTAGCTGCCCGCGATCGGCCACTGCGCCAGCTCGCCCTCCACCTCGCTCAGGAGCGAGGCCTCGTAGCGGTAGAAGGCGGTGAAGCGGTTCACGAACTCCCAGATCCGGTCCGACGAGGTCCGGAAGTAGTGGGGGCCGTAGGTGTGGATGCGGATGCCGCTCGGATGGGCGTGATCGTGGACGTTGCCGCCCTGGTGCGAGCGACGGTCGACCACCAGCACCTGGCGCCCGGCGTCGACGAGCGCGCGCGCGATGACCGCGCCGGTCAAGCCGGAGCCTACGATCAGATAGTCGACGGTGAGCATGGCGAGGGCGTCCGCGGGCCGCGGACGGACGGAAACCGGCCCCGAGCCACGGGGCGGAGCAGGAGATCGTACTCGCCGCGAAATCGGTTTGAAAGCGGTTTCGCCGGCGGGTCGTGCGTCCGTTCGAGCCCGAGGCAGCGCGCCGTTTGGCAGCGCGGCGGCGGGCGCCCGCCCCGGGGCACGGCCGGCCATCGCATGGACGCCGAGGGCAGGCCGGCCTGCATTCGGCCTCGCGCGTGCGTCATCGCGACGACCACGCTATCGCGCTGCTCGGCCTCGAGCACTCCGGGGCGAGCGCCCGCCGCCACGCTGCCTCGCGATCGATCGCAAAGCGATGCGCCGCCCCAGCGACTTTCAACGGGCGGGGAGGCGCTCCCAGTCGCTGTCGAGATCTTGGTCCAGGATCTGGTCGATGCTCGAGCCGCCGCGCACGGTGAGGCGGGTCCGGAAATCGGTGAGTGCCTGCCGCGCGCGCAGTACCTTGCCGTTGATCAGGTTGGCGACCGTGATGGCGGTGTCCTGGGTCAGGGTGTTGTCGGGAAGCAGCTGGCGGAGCGCGTTCTCGTCGATCAAATCCTTGGCCTTGAGGGTCGCGAGCGCGTCGAAGAAACGCCGCGCCGAAGCCTGGCTGGGGCCGGGCACGCGCCGCAGCACGGCTTCGGGATGGTCCTTGTACTCGTCGGCCAGGGCACCGAGGCCGTCCTTCAGGAGCCCCAGGGTCTGGTCGGCGAGCTGGTTGGAGAAGAACCGGAACACGTCGTTCGCGGTCACCGGCTCGAGCCCGCGAGCGCTGCGGTCCTTCCAGTCGGCGAGCAGCAGCACGTCGATCTCGGAGAGCAGGAATCCGAAGTGCTTGTCGTGGGCGAGATTGTGGATGAGCCCGTTGATCTCCTCGGCGCCCAGCTCCTCGGTGAAGGCATGGGGGACGGTGTCGAGACCGGTGATCATGTCGTCGAGGCTGGCGCCGCCCAGGATCGGATCGTTGAACGCTTCGTCGATCGCCCGCCGCACCGGCTTCAAGGCACCCAGCACGGCCTGCGCGGCGTGGGCGGGGTCGGTGGCCAGCTGCTGGAGACCGGATGCGGCGCCGCGCAGCGAGCTCGAGGCGTCGTGGAGCAGGCGCGCGACGTCGGGATCCTTGGCGCCCAGCGCCTGGCGCGCCTGGTCGAGAACTCGCGCCAGCGCGCCCAGCACGTGGCTGCTCTGGTCCACCAGCTGGATCGCGCGCGCCACCGCCTCGGGCGACTCCGATCCCAGCTCCGCGATCGCGCGGTCGAGGCGCTTCACCAGCGCGCCGGCCGAGTCGCGCACCCGCACCGCGGTGTCGAGGAAGCGCTGCTCCTCCGGCCCGAAGTCGTAGCGGGCGGATCGATCGTGGATCCGACCCGCGTCGGCGCGGTAGCCGGTCACGGCGCGCACCGTGGGTCCCCAGGTGAGTGTCACCGCGGCGTGAATCTCGAGCACCTGCTCCTCGACCGTGCCGAAGCGGTCCGATCCCACGCGTGCGCCGAGGCCCGGTACCGCGTTCACGGTCTCGCCCATGAGCTCGAAGGACGGCGCTCCCAGCCAGTCGACGTGTGGTTCGGCAATGCGCCGGTCGACCGTCCCGCCGTACGCCCGCGTGAGCGTGAGATCGGTCGCCGTCACCACGCCCGCTCCCAGCTCGGCCTCGATCCTCGCGCCCACCTCGCTGGTGGTGCTGCCGAGCGCGCCGCGCAGCGAGACCTCGACGCGCTCCGGTCCGTGTGACGGGAGGAGCCGCAACCCGGCGTCGGCCGCGATCCACGGCTCGGGCACCAACAGCAGATCGACGTGCGAGGTGGCGAGGCTGTAGTTCGCGTCGGGAAAGCGCGCGGTGGGGCTCAGATGGAGGAAGAGATCGAGATGGTCGGAAGGCGAGAGCAGTACCCCGAGCGCCGCGCCTGCGCTCAGTTCCGGAAAGACGTGCTCGACGTCGAGGCGCGCTCCGTAGCGGGTACCGATGCGTAAACGGCCCCAGGAAGTGCTGGTGTCCGCGAGCTCGGCCAGTGGCGCCGAGACGTAACCGGAGAGGAAGGTGCGCAGCGCGCCGTCGCGGTTCTCGCTCTCGATGTAGGGCTCACCGTCGAGCCAGAAGAGCGAAGCCGCGAGTCCCCACTTGGTCTCGCCTTGGTCGCGATCGACGGCGGCGGTCGTGAAGGGCGCGAAGAAGAGATCGTCGCCGCGATAGAGCCCGGCTCCCGCCGTGCCGCTCGGCGACCAGCGGTAGCTCGCGGCCTGGGTGCGATCGTCGAGCACCACGCTCCAGGGCGGCTCTTCGGCGCGAGCAGCGCGGGCTCCGAACGATCCGCACGGCAAGACCGCGATCGCCGCGGCGATGGCGGCGGAGAGGGCCCGGAGGGACCAACCCGGCACGCACGACCTCGATGGGCCGGCCGGAAGCGGCGGCTGAGACGCGAACGAGGAGCGCGGGAGAGAGCCCCAGGAGGCGGCTCAGCCGCCCTGGGCCGGGCCCGAAGCCGATCCAGTGAAGCGAGGGAGGGTGGCGAAGGTGCGCGGGTCCACCGGGTGCGACTCGGGCTCGGCGGGCGGAAGGTAGAGCTCGACGTCCCAGCCGCGCGCTTCCTCGGGCACCGAGTCGAGCGCGTGGATGATCGCGTCCACGACCTGCTGGTCGCGCCCGGGTTCGAGGCTCATGCAGTAGCCGACCACGCGCGCGTACGGCCACGCGGTCCACCACAGATCGAGTCGCAGGCCGTGACCGTCTCGCTCCACCACCAGCTCCCACAGGCCTCGCTCCGAGAACAGCTTGCGGACCGAGGGAGGTTCGTCGGGTTGCCGGTGGATCTCCTGGAATCGCATGGGCACCTCCGCGCGGGGCGCTCCCCCCTCCGTCGCCGTCGCACGGGTGATATTAAATCAGTATCGATTGTGATTGCAAATCAGAAAGAGTCGTGGCATGATCGTCCCATGCACCGACCGCCCGCGCCATCGGCACTGCCCCAGCGGGGGCTCGTGGATGCCCGGGAGACCCAGCCATGGTGGCTGGACGCACCCCCGGGCCTTCGACTAGGACACGTGCCGGGAACGCGGGCGGTCGGTTGTTCTTCCCGGGGGATCTTCACCCCCTCCGCCTCGTGAAAAGCCCGAGCCACGCGGGTTTCGCCCGCAGGTGGCCCAAGACTCGGGTGAGTCGATGAAGCCTCGAGAGCTGAGTGCCCGCATCGGGGCATTGCTGCGCGAGTTGCGCAAGGATCGCGGGCTCTCGCAGCGCGGCGCCGCGGATGCGGTGGGCGCGCCGCAACCCAAGCTGTCGCTGCTCGAGTCGGGACGGCTCGACTTCGGCGCGCTGTCGCTGGTGGTGCGGCTCAGCGAGGCGCTCGGTGTCGCCGTGGTGGACGTGCTCGCCGCGGCGCTCGGCGACGGCCAGGGCGAGGTCCACCGGCGCCTCGACCGGGCCTGGCTGGTCTCCGCGTCGCGGCTGCTGCGCGCCTCCGCGGATCGCGCCACGGTGGCGCTGCCCGAGACCGGCGCGGGTGCCTGGCGCGCGCTCACCGCGAAGGACACCGTCGGGCGGTGGGTCGCGGCGCTGGTGCGGGCGCGCGCTTTCGGCGCGGTCCACGGCGCGCCGGCGGCCGGATGGATCCTGCCGTTCGCGCCGGCGCTCATCCGTCAGGTTTGCGAGGAGCTCGAGCTCTCCGACGCGGGACGCTCGCTGTCCGCGTCGATGCGCGCGCGGATCGTCGAGGAGGCGCAACGCTTCGCGGTGGCCTACGAGCTCGCCGCCAAGCCTGCCGAGGCGCTCGCGGTGCTCGACCGGCTGCGCGCCGATCATCCGATCCCCGAGATCGACTACATGCGCGGCGTGCTGCTGCATCAGCTCGGCGAGGCGCCGCTACGCGTGAAGGGCTGCGTGCAGCAGGCGCTCGACGCGCTGGAAGCGTCGCCGGTCGAGGAGCTGCGCGCCGACCTGATCGTCGCCGGGCTGCTCGAATACCTGGAGGTGGCGGCGGAGGCCTCGGAACATCCCGAAGGGATGGCGCCCGAAGGCGAGCAGCGCGTCGACCGCGCGATCCGGCTGCTCGACGTGGCGGGGTACACCCAGGGACGGGTGCACCTCGAGGTGCGCCGCGCGGCTCGGCACCACGAGCGATTGCGCGGCGTGCCCGCCGGGTCGCGCGACGCCACGTGGGAGGCCGAGTGGCAGGACGTCGCGGCGCGCCTCTCTCGCGCTCGCGCCGACTACCGCACCATGGGCGTCGCCATGGGGGCCGCCTACGTCGAGGACTGGCTGGCGCGCCATCACGAGCTGGCGGGCGATCATGCCAAGTCGCTGGCGCTGCTCGAG
The DNA here is from genome assembly GCA_964650975.1 of uncultured bacterium. Classification (GTDB taxonomy): domain Bacteria; phylum JADJOY01; class JADJOY01; order JADJOY01; family JADJOY01; genus CAZYWA01. The sequence goes on along the minus strand of CAZYWA010000103.1, from coordinate 3,716 downwards.
AGCGCCGCCACCGCCTATCGCGCGCTCGGCCAGCGGCGCTGGGAGTGCTCGGCGCAGGTACGTTCGGCGTACTGCCGGGAGCAGCTGGCGCTGGCGGCGCTCTCGGTATCGGACGATGCGGACGTGTCGGCGAAGCGCCTCGCCGGACCGTCCGGTGACGCGGCCACGCGATGGCTGGAGGAAACGCGAAACGCCTTGACCCGGTTGCTCGCGGAGCCCGGTGTCACACCCTTCGAGCTACCGCTCCTCGAGATTCACCTGGCGCTGGCGAGCGGGCGGCTCGCCGGATGGGCCGCGTTGCGGCGCGCGCCCCGCGAACAGGTGACGCGCTTGGCGGAGGGCTATCGAGCGAGCAAGCATGCGGCGCTCGGGCACGCGAACGAAGAAGTGGACGCGAGCGTCGCGGCGTCGCGGCAGGCGCGGCAATCCTTCCGGGAGCTCGAGAAGGCCTATCCGGTGCTTCGCGGCGCGCCTCGAGGTGGACATGTCCGGGCGTAAGGCGCTGCGGCCGGCGCGGCTCTGGTGGTCGCTGGCATGGGCCGTGGGTGTCGTGTGGCTCGCGGCGTCGTTCAGCAGCTGCTCCGGCACGAGCCCCAATCCGGTCCCGCCCGAACCGATTCTGCCGGCGCGGGTGGTCGGCTGCGGCTTGCTCGGCACCGCGAAGTCCGGCGCCGCGGCACCCGCCGGAGTGGTGGTGCATGTCGTCGACGCGGAGCAACCGGAAGCGTCCCAGGATCTGGCGGTGGGCGTCACCGACGCCAACGGCTGCTATGGCATCGAGCTCGCCTCGGATGGCATCGCGGTGGGCGCCCGCTACCAAGTGGTGGGACAGGCCGGCTCGCTGCCGCTGCGCGCGATGCTGCTCCAGGGCGAGATCCAGCCGGATGCGCACGTGTTCAGCGCCGACTGGTCGGTGAGCAGCGAGTCCTGCACGCTGCTGGTGGTCTCCGCGCTGCAGAGCGCCGGGCGCGCGCTCGACTCGCTCTCGTCGCACGACGTGGGCGGCGTGCAGTCGATCTGCAGCCTGGTGGCCCTCAAGGATTCGGTCGCGGAAGCGCTTCCCAAGCAGGTCGACGACGTCACCAGCCAGAGCCTGGGCGCCGAGGGATCGCCGGTTCGCACCGCGCTGGGCCAGGTGGGCGAGGTGCCGCCGCCGGCGGTTCTCGACGATCCGGACGGCGATGGCGTTCCCACGTCGGAGGACGTGTGCCCGGCGGTAGCGGACCCCGATCAACGCGACAGCGATGGCGATGGCGTCGGCGACGCGTGTGACAACTGTCCCACCGTGAAGAACCCGGAGCAGCTCGACAGCGATGCCGACGGCGTCGGCGATGCCTGCGACAACTGCCCGATGACACCCAATGCGGACCAGAAGGACACCGACGGCGACGGCATCGGGGACGCGTGCGATACCACGCCCAACTGCGTCGATACCGACGGTGACCTGATCTGCGACGACGGTGACGGCAGCGGAGTCGTCGGCGACCATCCGTGCACCGGCGGCATGCTGCTCGGTTGCGACGACAATTGCCCCACGACGCCCAACCACTTCCAGGTCGACACGGACGGCGACGGCATCGGCGACGCCTGCGACAACTGCCCCAGCGTCGCGAACCCGGACCAGACCGACACCGACGGCGACGGTGTCGGCGACGCCTGCGACAACTGCCCGACGACACCCAACGAGGACCAGAAGGACACCGATGGCGACGGCGTGGGCGATGCCTGCGACCTCAACGCGACCTGTCTCGACTCGGACCACGACGACGTGTGCGACGACGGCGACGGCTCGGGAATCGCGGGCGACCACGTGTGCGCTCCGGGCGGGCGCGTCGGCTGCGACGACAACTGCCCGACCGTCCCGAACACCGATCAGGCCGATGCCGACGGCGACGGGGTGGGCGACGCGTGCGACAACTGCCCGGACGTCGCGAACTCCGATCAGACCGACACCGACGGCGACGGCTTCGGCGACGCCTGCGACTCGTGCCCCACCGACCCCGGCCCCACGCCGCCGCCGGACGGCGTACTCCCCGGTTGCCCCGCGCCCGCGCCGTGAGCGCTCAGCGCGTGCAAGGCATCCCTCGTCAGTCGGTTCGGGGACGTTTCCGATCGGCGTCATCCCCGAACCGACTGCCCGCCCGGATCTCGGCCCGGCGCCGAGAGGCGCCCGGCGAGCGCAGCGAGCCGACTTGGGGGTGGGGCCCCACGAAAATCGCACTTTTCGTGGGGCGGGGGGCTGGAACAGCCCCCCGGGAGATCAGAGCCGGCTCATCGCGCGCTCCGCGAGCGCCGTGATCGTGAGCGATGGATTGACGCCCACGTTTCCCGAGACCGCGGCACCGTCCACCACGTAGAGCCCCGGATAGCCGATGACCTCGTGAGAGGTGTCGATGACTCCCTCGCTCGAATCGCGCCCCATCGGACAGCCGCCCAGGATGTGGGCGGTGATCGACTGGTTGCCGATGCTCTCGGGCGCGAGGTTGAAGGGACGGTTGCCGGGCCCGCCGCCGCTCGCCTCCGCCAGCGCCCGTGCCGCGGCGTTGGCCTCGGGAAGAAACGTAGGCGGTCTCGGCCCCGCCGGGAGCGCCGAGTAGAGACGCGGCGAGAAAGGCCACGTCCACGATCGCCCGAAGCGGAACTGGATCTCGTTCTCCACGTGCTGCATCACCGTGAGCACGGTGACGTGGCGGTGGAAGTCCCGGATCCGCCAGGCGCGAGTGGCGCGCACCGGATGCGCGGCGAGTGCCGCGAGGCCCGCGCAGGCCCGAGCCAGCGGCCGGGTGCCGTCGACCAGCGGTGCCACGTAGTAGCGCATGAAGTCGTACGCGGGCGCGAAGCGGTTCTGAGTGATGTGGGTGCGTGCGTCGGCCCAGAAGTGCGACGAGATCGAGGTGCCGTGGACCAGATCGGGCGGCGGGTCGTCGTGGACCACGCCCACGATCGCCTCGCTGTTGGTGAACACGTGGCACCCGAGCGCGCGCGAGATCGCGGGCAGCGTTCGATCCAGATCCCGCGCGCGAAACAGCAGATCGAGCGTTCCCACCACCCCGGCGGCGAGCACCACCCGGGCGGCCTCGATCGGTGGCTGCGAGGTGCCCGCGCGGCGCGGATCGCGGGTCGTGAGCCGATAGCCGTCACGGACCCGCTCGAGGCGCGTCACGCGCCGGTAGGGCAAGACCACCGCGCCGAGCCCTTCGGCCAGGTGGAGATAGTTGAGGTCGAGGGTGTTCTTGGCGCGGTGCGGGCAGCCGGTGAGGCACCGGCCGCAGAACGAGCAACCGGCACGCTCGGGACCGCGGCCGTCGAAGTACGGGTCGGGGTGCGACTCTTCCGCGGGCCCGAAGTAGATGCCGTTGGGCGTGGGCCCGAAGCTGCTGCTCGCGCCGAGCGCCGCGGCGGCGCGCTCCAGGTATCGATCCATCGTGCCGGAGCCGGGATTGGTTGCGCGTCCCAGCATCCGCGCCGCGGTCGCGAAGTGAGGTGCCAGCTCGTTCGCCCAGTCGACACCGAGCCGCCGCCAGCGGTGGCTCGCGAACACCTCGGCGTTCGGCTCGAGGAGCACCGCGCCGTAGACCAGGCTGCCGCCGCCCACGCCCACGCCTGCGGCGATGCTCAGGTGGCGAAAGATGTGCTGCGCGAAGTACCAGCCCAGACCGAGCGCCGGCAGCCAGAAGAGCTCGAGCCGGATGCGGTCGGCGGCGGCGATGCGCTCG
>CAZYWA010000102.1:0-18686 GCA_964650975.1 uncultured bacterium | reverse complement strand
GAAGCTGCACCAGCACCGGCCCGAGCTTCTTCCCCAGCTCGCGCACGCCCGCGAAGAAACGCCCGAGCGGCTCGTCGCACTCGGCGAGCTTCCGGACGTGGGTGATCTCGCGTCCGAGCTTGACCGAGAACCGGAAGTCCTTGGGCACACTGGCCGCCCAGCGCGCGAACGTGGCGGGCTCGTGAAACCGGTAGAACGTCGTGTTGATCTCGACCGCGGCGAGAGCGTGCGCGTAGCGGGTGAGTGCCGAGCCGTCGTCGCCGAACCGCTCCTTCACCGGGCTGGGGATCGCCCAGCCCGCGCATCCGACGCGGACCTCGCGGACTCCCCGCTCGCGACTCATGATGGCCTCAAGAATCGTACGGCAGCACGCCGGGGGGAATCTGCTGCGGAAGCACCCGGTCGGCGCGGTAGAAGCGGAAGCCGGTGAGACGGAACCCGCCGGTCACGCGCAGGTCCCACACCAGATCGCCGCCCGAGGTGATCTCCATCAGGCGTGCGGTCTTGTAGGGGAGGATGTTCGCGGTGCCCGAGGTGATGAGGATGTTGCCGTTCGGCTGGCGATCGGCGTCGCCGACCACGCCGTCGAAGAAGTCCGGCGTGTCGCGCCACTCGAAGGTCTGCACGGCCGTGCCCGCGCGCTCGTCCCAGCGCAGCGCCGCGACCCGCGAGTACTGCGGTGTCAGCTCGGGGCGGTTGTCGAAGTAGAGGATCGAACCGTCCTTCTCGATCTCGGGCGCGTGCTGGTGGTTCATGAGGCTCGGGCCGCCCACGCCGCCCTTGCCGATGGTCACGTGAATGGTTCCCGCCGGGTAGTCGATGCCGATGAACTGGTCGAAGTTCCGCACCGAGTACCAGATGAGACTGCGCTTCTCGTCCCACACCACGGCGTTTCCGTGGGTCCAGTCGAAGCCGAGCCCGCTCAATCCCGGCAGCAGGATGTCGTTCGAGTCGACGTGGTTGGTGTCGAGGTGATCGAACGCGCTCCAGCTCCACACCACCTGGTGGGTCGCCGGATCGGCGAGCTCGATGCCGTCGCCCTCGTAGGGCAGTCCGTGCACCGACTGCTCGAGGCTGGTGAGGTAGAGGTAGTTCCCGCCGGGACCGAGGCCGATCTCGTGGTGCAGGATCGTGCCTTCCTTGCTCTGCCACACGACCGTGCCGTCCCAGGTACTCTCGAAACCGCCGCGGTCGGCGCCCTCGTCGGCGTCGTAGAGGTAGAGAAGGTGGCCATTGGGTAGCACCCGGGCGTCGGTGATGTAACCGCGCGGGCGCCGCAGGAACCACGCGATCTCGCCGAACGAGTTCACCATCACCAGGGCCGCCACTCGCTGATCGGGCTGCGGCGGCACCGGGTCCTGGAGATTGGTGAGCGTGTACCCCGGCTGGATCCGTCGGGCGTCGCGCTTCACGATCTCGAACTGCGGGAAATCGTCCGGCACGATCACCACCGCGAAGCGCGAGTCGTGGTGCGCGTAAACCTGGCTGCTCGCATCGAGCGCCTCGACCCGCGCGTACACCACCGAACGATCCCCCATGGCGTGCGCCGTGCGCGTGTCGGTGCCGGCGACGTCCTGGCTCTCGATCAAGCTCTGATGCTTGGGGTCGGTGAAGAGCGAGACCCGGTAGCTGGCGGCACCGTCGAGCGGATTCCAGCGCAGATCGGGATACGCGGTGTTCGCGAAGCCCTCGGGTGAAGGTGAGAACAGGCTGAGCGGACCGGGATCGATGACGGCGGAGCCGCTTCCGCCTCCACCGCCGCCACAGGCAGCGACGGCGAGGAGCAGCACGCCCGGCACGCACCATCGAGCGAATCGCGTCATGGGAGCTCTAGGCGCGGCGCGGCGATCGCGGGTGGCGGACGAAGCGAGAGGACCACGCGAGCGGCCCAGTGTAGATCAGCGCCGCCCGATTGGAATGGCCGCCGGATCGCTCCGGCGAGGCGATCGTGCTGATGCGGGAGGCCGCCGGAGCGATCGCAAAAGCTCCACTCGGGAAAGCTCCTCGCGGTGCTGGCTCAAGTCTTTGGGGCGGATTGCCGAAGCTGGGGAGGGGGCGCACCTCGGGTGCGCGGCCCGGGGCAACCCGCTCGACCGTCGCAATGGACACCACCGGTTTCCTGAGCCTCGTCCTCCACTATCGGGCGGACGCGATCGCGTTCGAGGTGGCGCTGCTCGCGGGCACCGCCGCGCTGCAATTCTGGCTGGTCCGCCGCCGCGGCACGGGTGGCCTCTCGGGCCTGACGCTGGCGCTGGTGCCGATCCTCGCCCTCACCGCCGAGCTCGAGGCGAATCACGCCGCGCGCCAGCATCGGACGCGGCTGCGCGAGATGCTGCAGGGCTTCGCGCCCACCTACGGCATCCAGCTCGAGGAGCTGGGGCACTGGCAGCTTCCTCTCAGCGCGCCCCCCGACGATCCGCTCTACCTGCGCCTCATCGACGCGGAGAAGCGCTGGCTGGCCGCCAACAAGTCGGTGATGGACGTCTACACGCTGCGCCGCGACGGGCACGGACGCATCGTGCTCACGGTCGACTCCGAGACCGACTACGACCGCGACGGAGTCTTCGACGGCCCGCGCGAGGCTCGCACCCCGCTCGGCCAGCCGTACGATGGGATGAACACCGAGGTGGCGCTGGCGCTCGCCGGCAAGCGCTCGTTCGTCGACCAGCCGTACACCGACGAGTGGGGGACCTGGGTCTCGGCGCTCGAGCCGATGCGCGCTCCCGACGGGCACGTCGAGGCGGTGGCGGGCGTCGACTATCCCGCGGCGTCGTGGGTCACCGAGATCGCCGAGCATCGAGCCACGACGCTCGGACTGATGGCGTTCCTCGCGTCGGTGCTGCTCGGGCACGGTGGGTCCACGGCGGTGGTGCGAGCGGAGCTCGAACGACGGTCGAAAGCAGAGGAGGACCTGCGGCAGAGCGAGATCCGCTTCCGGACGCTCTCGACCCACGCACCGGTCGGCATCTTCCAGACCGACTCGCGCGGCGTGTGCACCTTCGTGAACCACCGCTGGCGCGAGCTCACCGGAGTCTCGTCGAGCCGGGCGCTGGGCCACGACTGGACACGCGCGCTGCATCCCGACGATCGCGCCCGCGTGACCGCCGCGTGGGGGCGTTTCATGCGCGGGGAAGCACGCTTTCGGGAGGAATACCGGTTCCGCCACCATGGCGGGGACGACCGCTGGGTGGTGGGCTCCGCGGTGCCGATCTCGGGCGCGGACGGCCCCTTGCTCGGTCATCTGGGAATCCTGTGGGACGTCACCGACCAGAAGGCCGCCGAGCAGGAGCTGCTTCAGGCGCGTGACGCGGCGCTCACCTCGGCGCGGCTCAAGAGCGAGTTCCTGGCCAACATGAGCCACGAGATCCGGACGCCGATGAACGGCGTGCTCGGCATGCTGGCGCTGCTCCTCGAGTCGCAGCTGACGCCGGAGCAGCAAGAGAGCGCCGGGTTGGCGTATCGCTCCGCGGAAACGCTGCTCGCGTTGCTCAACGACATCCTCGATTTCTCGAAGATCGAGGCCGGCAAGCTGGTGATGGAGACCGCGCCCTTCGATCTCGAGCAGCTGGTCCACGACCTGGCCGCGACGTTCCAGGCCACCGCCGTGGCGCGTCGCCTCGAGCTGCGTGCGACCATCGACGCCGCCGCGCCTCGGAACGTGGTCGGCGATGCTGTGCGGATCCGGCAGATCCTCACCAACCTGGTGGGCAACGCGCTCAAGTTCACGCCCAAGGGTCACGTGTCCGTGTCGGTCCGGTTCGTCGGGCGGCGTGGCCCGCGTGCGCTGCTCAGCCTCGTGGTCGAGGACACCGGCATCGGAATTCCCTCCTCCCGGATCGATCAGATCTTCGCCCAGTTCGTGCAGGTCGACTCGTCCACCACGCGGCGCTTCGGCGGCACCGGGCTGGGGCTCGCCATCAGCCGCCAGCTCGCCGAGCTCATGGGCGGAACGCTCACGGTCAAGAGTGGCGTAGGCGCGGGCAGCCGCTTCGAGCTGCTAGTCGCCCTGGCCGTCGGCGAGAGCGGATCCGTGGCGCAGACGCCTCCCGTCCAGGCCATCGTCCCGGCGAAGGAGGCCGCCCCTCATCCGCAAGCCGGCCTCCGGGTGCTGGTCGCCGAGGACAACAGGGTCAACCAGACGGTGGTGTCGAAGATGCTCGCCAAGCTCGGATGCAGCGTCGATCTCGTCGAGAACGGCGCCGAGGCGGTGGCGCGAGCACGCGTCGACCGCTACGACCTGATCCTCATGGACTGCCAGATGCCCGGGATGGACGGCTTCGAAGCCACCGGCGAGATCCGCCGCCACGACGGCACGGCCCGCCACACGCCGATCGTGGCGCTCACCGCGAACGCGTTCGCGTCCGATCGCGACGAGTGCCTGGCGGCGGGGATGGACGACTACCTGAGCAAGCCGATCAACCGCCACGAGCTGGCGCGAGTGGTCGCCGAGTGCCGCGATGGGGCTTCGCCGGAGCACAGCTCCGCGGCCTGAATCGCGGTTCAGGGTGCGGGCGCGATGTAGCCGTAGTAGCGGGCCATCCAGTAGGGCGCGAGCACGTCGGCGCCGTCCATCTCGATCATCGCGTCGAGACCGCCGTCCATGCGGTACTGGCTGGTATTCCAGCGCTCGCAGGCGCGCTCGTCGTAGGGAAGGATCTTGCCGTCGCTGCGCTGGCGGCCGATGCCCGCGTAGAAGTGCGGCGGTGGAGCGAGATCCAGCCGCTGCCAGTTGTGGATGTTCCAGCGGATCATGTCGACGGGTGCGGTGCGCAGCCAGCGCGCCGCGTTGGCGAAGCCGGGTGCGACGTCGCCGCCCACCACTCCGTTGACCGTGTCCCAGAGTGCCCCTTGCTGGAGCTTGGTGTGCGCGTAGTGACGGTTCCAGCCGTCGAGCCAGCGGGCGCGGAGCGCGGGATCCTGCTCGTAGCGCAACAGCGCGAACCAGCCTTGCGCCGAGAGCTCGTCGCCGTCGCCGCTGTAGGTGCCGCTGCGCAGCGGGTAGTCGGCTTCGCGCTCGGCGTCGTCGGCGTAGCCGTGGTTCGCGATCAGGTCGCTCTTGCCGTCGAGGAAGCGGGGGTCGCCGGTCATGTAGTAGGCCTCGGTGAGGCCCGCGAGGATCGCGAGGGCGCGCTGGCCGCCGTCGGCGAATCGGCCGCCCACCGGCGAGTCGACGTAGCCGGGGTCGAACTGACCGTAGGTGGTGACCTGGTTGGTGATCGGGTCGATGAGCTGCCAGCCGTGATCCATGATCCCGCCGATCACGTTGGCGATGTGGGTGCGGATGCGCGCGCGCTGGCTCGGGTCGGCGCACAGGTCGTAGGCCGGTCCCATCATGAAGTCGTGCGAGATCACCTCGTCGTTCGAGGTGTCGCGCTTCACCCACCACTCGCCGTCGGGCGACGTGTACCAGTGGCCGTCGTCAGGGTTGTCGCAGTCGTCGAGGTTGCAGCCGGCCTTGCGGATCACGCTGCGCGCCAGGAAGTAGTCGGTGCCCGTTTCCTCGGTGAGCCGCAGCATGCCTTCCAGCGACTGATCGAAGTTCGCTTTCGCGTCGTCGGCGCCGGTGGTCTTCCAGCGGTAGCACTCGCCGAGCAGCCAGTAGGACGTCCAGCCACCGTCGTTGTCCGAGTCCCACGGCACGTTCGACGAGAGATCGCCACGCACCAGCAAGTGCGAGTCGGCGACGGCGCCGTCGCGATCGTGGCGTTTCACGATCCGGTCGACGAACGGACCGAGCTTCTGCTCGAGCGTCATGCTCGATGCCGTGGCCGTGCCCAATCCCTTCGCGGTCGCGAACCAGATCGGACCGTCGGGCACGCTCGGATCGGTCGCGACGGCGCGCACGTCCTCGGAAGGCAGCCAGCGCTCCGCCGGATAGACTCGCCACTCGAAACCGTCGCCGCGATCGATCGCGCGGTAGGCACCGCCCGACGTCGCGACCACGAAGCCACCGTCCGCGGTGACCGCGGCCGCGCGCGGTGTCGCCCCCGATCCACCAAGCGGTACGCGGCCGGCATGGAATTCGGGCACGTCGACGAGCTTCGCCACCGTGGAGCCGCTGGTGGACTGGATCGCAACCGCCTGGAGCCCCGCGTCGCCGATCACGACCACGTCGAGCGCTCGCGGCAGCTTCACGTCGGTCACGATCGCGCGCACGGCACCGACGGTGAGCCCGTGCGCCGCGTCGATGCGCCAGCGCGGCGCGGTCGAAGCGAGAGCGCCGGCAATCGCGGCGTCGAGCGGGTAGCCGGCCACGAAGCCGTCACCGGCGATCACGGCCTCGTTGCCGCGCGCGGCCGCCGCCGTGGCGATCGGACCGCCAGGCGCCGGCCACACCGGATCGCCGAGGCCGATGCTGCCGACCCCAGCCGAGGTGAGCAAGAGCGCGCTCGAGCCGACGCTCGCGATGCCGCGCACCGAAACGCCGTCGGGCGGGGAAAAGACGTCGGTCCCGTCTCCGCCGTCGCCGACGAGCGTGGCGCGCACCACGACGCCGGACGCCAGGAAGAGCAGCGCGTTAGGGACGGTCGTCGCGGCCTCGATCTCGCCGAACGTGCCCCCGAAGTCGATCCGGGTTTGGATCCCGCTCGAGGTCGTGAGCGTCGCGCCGTGGGCGTCGATCTGAATCGGCGCCAGATAGCCCTCGACGCCGGCGGGCGGCAGCACCACGGAGACCGGTGGTGGGAGATTCGCGTCGACCTCGTTGGTGGTGTGGTTTTGCTCCTGGCGAAAGGCCGTATCGACATAGGGCTGCGCGAGCGGCGCCGGCTCGAACGGCCTGGCGCCGGCCAGGCCGGGCTCGCTCGGTCCCTGGCCGGAGCCGCAGCCCACGCAAACTGCAACCGCCGCGATCGCGTTCCCGAGAAGAGTGCGTCGGCGCAATGCGAGTCCGTGGTGCCACACTGGGATGAAGGGAAGGATCGGAAGGATCGGAAGGCTCGGAAGAGGGACGTCGAGATGCGGCGATTTTACTCGATCGAAGGCAATCGCCAGCGGCTCGACGGCGGTGCGATGTTCGGCAACGCGCCGCGCGCGCTGTGGAGCACGTGGCTCACGCCCGACGAGCGCAATCGGGTGGAGCTCGCGTGCCGCACGCTGCTGGTGGTCGAGGAGCAGCGCACGATCCTCCTCGAAGCGGGGATCGGCGCCTTCTTTCCGCCCGCGCTCAAGGAACGCTTCGGCGTCGACCAGCCGACGCACGTGCTGCTCGAGGAGCTGGCGCGCACCGGGCTCGCTCCCGACGACGTGGAGGTGGTGGTGCTCTCGCACCTCCACTTCGACCACGCGGGCGGCGTGCTCGCTTCGTGGGAGCCCGACCTCCCTCCGCGCCTGGTGTTTCCGAAGGCTCGTTACGTGGTGAGCGACGCGGCGTGGCGGCGCGCGTGCGATCCGCACCCGCGCGATCACGCGTCGTTCGTGCCCGAGTTGCAACCGTTGCTCGCGTCGAGCGGTCGGCTCGAGATCGTGAGCGACGCCCGCTCGACGACGCTCGGACCCGAGTACCGCTTCCATTTCTCCGAAGGGCACACGCCCGGCCTCATGCTCACCGAGATCGCCAGCTCCGAAGGGCCGCTGGTCTTCGTGGCCGATCTCGCACCCGGGCGCTCGTGGGTGCACACCCCGATCACGATGGCATACGACCGGAATCCCGAGCTGCTGGTCGACGAGAAGCAAGCACTCTTCGACGATCTCGAGCACCGCGGCGGCCGTCTCTTCTTCACCCACGATCCCGAGGTGGCGGTGGGGCGCATCGCGCGTGACGCCCGTGGCCGGTTCCACACTGCCGACGAGCGCGCGTCGCTCTCCGGCGGGGTGGCCTGACCTCGCCGAGCTTCCGTCGCCGGCCCGCAAGCCGGGTGATCCACGTTAGATTGGCCCGCTTTCGCGTGGTGCTGGCGCCGCGCGTGCTCGGAGGCGATCCATGCAGCACTTCATGATCGACGGGTTTCGCGGCTTTCGCTCGCGGTTCGACGACATCAAGCTGGTGCAGGAAGTGCTGGAGGAGTTCCCCGCGCAGCTCGGGCTGCAGCCCGTGATGCCGGGCTTCCTGCTGCCCTACTACAACGGCGTCGTGCCCGAGGACTGCGGTGTCAGCGCCTTCGTGTTCCTGAAGGGCGGACACATGACGATCCACACGTTCTCGTTTCGCGAGTGCTACTTCGCGGATCTCTTCAGCGTGACTCCGTTCGAGGGCCGGAAGCTCGAGATGCTGCTGCAATCGGCGCTGCCGTGCGAGAACCTCACGGTGCGGAACGCGGAGCGCAAGGATCGCGCGTTCGGCGAGGTGCGCACCGACCCGGAGAACGACTTCGGCCCGCACATCCTCATGGAGATCGCCGACTATCGCGGCGCGCGCACCATGGACACCATGTTCGAGCTCATGGATTCGCTGCCGCGGCGGATCGGCATGACGCCGATCATGCGCCCCTACGTGGTGCGCGAGACCACACCCGCGCGCGGCCCGGTGGTGAGCGCCATGACCATGATCGCCGAGAGCCACGTGAGCCTGCACGTGCTCGAGGCCGAGAACCGCGCCTTCTTCGACATCTTCTCGTGCAGCTTCTTCGACTACGAGCCGGTCATGCGCACGATTCGCGGTGACTTGCCGGGGACCGTCGTGCACGAGGTGCTGACGGCGCGAGGCAAGGAGTACAAGCAGCTGCGCCGCGGCCGCGAGGAAGAGCAACAGCGCTCCAAGGTGTGGCTGCGCGCGCTGGCTTGAGCGCGACGATGTTGCCGCGGGGGGCTTTTCAAGCCCCCGCCCCGAACGTATCTGCGGGGTCTTACGAAGACCCCGCACCCCAACGGGCGCGATTTTTTCGGGGCCCCACCCCCGAGTCGGCTCGCTTCGCTCAGGGCGCAGCCCGTGCGCGCCTTCGGCGCGGGCCTCTTTCCTTGAAGGAAGGTTGCGCTTCCTCCTCGGTACTGAGATCGTGGAACTCCCCGTCGTGAGCGCTGTCTCAGGAGAAAGCCATGAATGCGAAGTCGAAGGTCGCCCTGATTGCGTGGCTCGCCAGTGGCCTCTCGGCCGTGGCGGCTTCCGCTGCGCCCGCGCTCCCCGCGTCGTGCCCCGAGATCTCCGCCGAGGGCATCCTGATCTTCAACACTGCGCGCGACGGGAATCCCGAGGTCTACTCGATGTGGCCGGACGGCTCGCATCTCAAAAACCTCACCAACAACCCGGCGGCGGACGGCATTCCGATGGTGAACCGCGAAGGCTCGGTGGTGACCTTCGCGTCGGCGCGCGACGGCAATCTCGAGATCTACAAGATGAAGATCGACGGCTCCGGTCTCACGAACATCACCAACAACGGGTCCTACGACTACGACCCCGCGCCCAGCGAGGCGGGCGACAAGTTCGCCTGGGTCGCGGCGGTCGGGCCGGGCGCCAGCCAGATCTTCGTCGCCAACATCGACGGCACCAACGCCGCGCCGATCACCACCGATCCGGTGGGCGCTTACAATCCCAACTGGAGCCCGGACGACACCAAGATCGTGTTCGCCTCGAGCCGCGACAACAACAACGGCGAAGAGATCTACCTGATGGACTCGAACGGCAAGCACCAGACGCGGCTGACGTTCACCTCGGGCCGCGACTTCTATCCGATCTTCACGCCCGACGGTCAGCACATCGCGTTCACCTCGGAGCGCGACGGACACGGCCAGATCTACCTGATGAACCTCGACGGCTCGAATCAGGTCAACATCTCGAACAACGCGTACTGGGATCAGCTTCCGTACTTCAACTACGAAGGCACCAAGATGAGCTTCCAGTCGTCGCGCGACGAACCCAACGGCAACATCTACATCCAGAACGTCGACGGAACGGGGCTCCAGCGCATCACCTTCGATTCGGCCGGCGATGCGTATCCGGCGTGGAGCGAGGACCCGCTCGCCGAGGACTCCGACGGCGACGGCATCCCGGACGTTTGCGACAACTGCCCGGCGGTGGCGAACACCGATCAGAGCGACGCCGACGGCGACGGCATCGGCGACGCGTGCGACACCTGCCAGGACGTCGATCACGACGGCTACGGCAACCCCGGCTCGGCCACGTGCGCGCACCCGCAGACCGACTGCAACGACAACGACGCCACGGTGAATCCGGGCCAGCCCGAGATCCCTGGCAACGGCAAGGACGACGACTGCAACTCCGCGACGCCCGGCTGCGGCACGCCGCGCGTCGAGGCGGTCGAGTGGGACCGAGGCGGAGCGCCCGCACCTCGGTCGATCGATCTGGGGATCTACCTCGTGCCGTCGCTGCTCGTGGTGCAGGGGCTCAGGCGCCGAGGTCGCACCCGCGTGCGATTGACCCGGTCGGATTCCTCACGTACGTTATCGCGTACGTAGGGAGGATGCATGAGCTCCATCTCCGCGACCAGGGCGCGGTCGACGCTCTACTCGTTGCTCGATCAGGTGGCCGAATCGCACGAACCGGTTCACATCACCGGTAAGCGCAGCAATGGCGTGCTGATCGCCGAAGAAGACTGGCGGGCGATCCAGGAGACGCTCTATCTCTCGTCCATCCGGGGAATGAAAGCGTCGATCCGGAAAGGGCTGGTGACGCCGGTGGCCAAGTGCGCGCGCGAGCTGGATTGGTGACCTGGACCCTCGTCTATACACGCCAAGCCCAGAAGGACGCCAAGAAGCTCGCTCGATCGGGTCTCAAGCCCAAGGCGGAAGCGTTGCTCAGCCTCTTGGCGCGCGATCCGTTCGAGCAGCCACCACCCTTCGAGAAGCTGATGGGCGACCTCGCCGGTGCCTTCTCGCGCAGGATCAACATCCAGCACCGGCTCGTGTACCAGGTGCTGGCGCGCGAGCGGATCGTGAAGGTGATCCGGATGTGGACTCACTACGAGTGATCGCTCAGCGGCCCACCTTCCAGGTGTGGCCGCACGCTTCGCAGCGGCGGCGGCGCAGCATGAACCACGCGTCGACCGAGAGCACCACCCAGATCCACGCCATCCACCGGGCGCCGAGCGGCGGGTGAATCATCTCGGTGGCGGTGCCTCCGCAGCGCGGACAGCGCATCACCTCCGCTTCGCCTAGGTCCTCGGCGGGCTCGGCCTGCGACTCGAGCACCTCGCGCGCGCGATCCAGCTCCTCACGGGGCACCATCAAGCACACGCCGCCCACCGCGTTCGACAGGAACCAGTCGATCCGCACCACGTTCGCGTTCCGGATCGATGCATCGATCCCCGCCGCCTCGAGGGCGCCGCGCGCGAGCTCGGCCTCGAACGGGTACGAGAACGATCTCGCCACCACCAGCTCCGAAACGTCGCTCATTCGCGGAGTGTATCCGCGAGCCGCATCCCGCCTCGCCTTGTAGAGTGTGGCCGCTCGACGCGCCCGGAAGCCGGGCCGCGACGACTTCCCGGAGCGCTCATGCCACGTTTCCCGCTCGCTTCCACGCTGGTGTTCGCGACGCTCGCGGGCCTGGCCGGGTGCGCCGATACCGGCGCCCCCAACATCGTCGAGAGCTGCTCCGGTCAAGTGCTGCGCGCGCGGCCCAAGGACCCCGGCGCGCCCGGCCCGTGGCCGGTGGGCGCGCTCACCACCACACTCGGCGGCATCCGCACCGAGGTCTGGTATCCGGCGGTACCCGGCAGCCAGAACGGCCACGACCCGGTGACCTACGACATCCGCGAGCACATCCCCGAGAAAGACCGCTCGAAGGTGAGCGACGCCGAGAATCCGCTGCAGA
The DNA here is from genome assembly GCA_964650975.1 of uncultured bacterium. GTDB lineage: Bacteria > JADJOY01 > JADJOY01 > JADJOY01 > JADJOY01 > CAZYWA01. The sequence continues at coordinate 6,982 of CAZYWA010000102.1, read as the reverse complement.
TCTGCGATTGCTACCGCGACCTGCCGCTCGACGGCGCCTCCGGACCGTATCCGGTGGTCGACTTCATCCACGGCACCGCCGGATTCCGAACCCAGAACCTGGAGAACGTCACCCACTGGGCGAGCCGCGGCTTCGTGGTGGTGGCCTCGGATCATCCCGGCATCGAGTTCAAGGATCTGGTGACCTTTTCGAATCAGCCGCCCGACGAGCCGGGCGACGCGCGCCGCGTATTCGCCGAGTTCCAGAATCCCACCGGCGACATCGCATTCCTCGCCGGTCACGTCGACACCTCGTTGCAAGGTGCCACCGGACACAGCGCCGGCGGCGCCGCCGCGAGCACGCTCGGCGACATCGCCAAGGTGGTGATCCCGATCGCCGGCGGTCCCAATGCTCCCGACCCCGCGCCGCCCTCGGTGCTCTTCATGCGCGGGTCGGAGGACTTCGGCGACGGCCATCCCTCCGAGCAGAGCCAGTGGAACGGCGCCGTGCCGCGGAAGCGCAGCGTGCTCATCGCCAAGTCGGACCACCTGGTTGGCTCGAGTCTGTGCGGGCTTCGCGACCCGCGCGATCCGACCCGCAACCTGCTCGACATCATCCAGCAGGACGGCGTGGGCGGAGTCGTCGGGCTCTTCGCGGGTGCGCTCTTCCGCGGCTGCGACGACCCGCGCGACTCGGGAGATCCGTTCCTCGCGTGGAGCCGCGGCGTCGACATCATGAACTACGCCACCGCCGCCGCGCTCGAGGAAGGGCTGCATTGCTCGCCTTCCGGAGCCACCGAGATCGCCAAGATCCAGGCCGTCTTCCAGCCCGACATCGACCTCTACCGCGAGCAGCTCGAGTAGAGCTCCCACCGCCCTCTGCCGGGGGGACGCGGCAAAACCAGGGTTTCGCGCTACAATTCAAGGATCGGACCCCGGGGGGCAGGTTTCCCCCGCACGGGCGCCACGCGCGAGGGCAGTCCCTCGCGACGATCGCGGCGCCTCGCCCCGGTCCGATGCAACCCCTCCACGGGAGACCCGGATGCCGAAGCCCAACGTCGCTCAGGTCATGAAAACACTCGGGTCGATGGGCAACGAGCCCAACCGCGTGGTGTTTCGGAAGCGTGGGGCCGGTGAACCGCTCTTCGGCGTGGGCAGTTCCGATCTCGAAAAGCTCCGCAAGCAGCTCGGGGTGAGCCACGAGCTGGCTCTCGAGCTCTGGCGTACCGGCAACGTCGATGCGCGCATGCTGGCCGTGCTGGTGGCGGATCCGCAGCGCATCAGCCCCGCCGACCTCGACCGCTGGGCCTCAGCCATTCGCTACTACCCGCTGGCCGACGCGTTCGCCACCAAGCTCGCGGCCAAGAGCCGCCACGCCCGCGACCGAGTGGCCGCCTGGACCCGCTCCAAGGACGAATGGCTGGGCCGCGCGGGCTGGATGATCCTGGCCGAGCTCTCGCTCCGCGATCCGGTCCTCTCCGACGCGCAGCTGACCCGCGAGATCGAGCGCATCGAGTCGACCATCCACGCCGCGCCCAACTTCACACGCCACGCGATGAACACCGCGCTCATCTCGATCGGCACCCGCAACCCGCGCCTGCGCGAGCTGGCGCTCACCGCCGCGCGCCGCATGGGCAAAGTGACCGTCGATCACGGTGACTCCGATCACGAGACGCCAGACGCAACCGAGCACATCCGCAAGGTATGGGATCGCAAGGCAGGGAAGAGCAGCACCAAGGCCGCTCCCGCCGCGGCCGCCAAGAAAGCCGCGACACCCAAGCCGAAGGCACCGGCCCCGAGGCGGCCCGCCGTCGCGTCGGCGAAGCGCAAGCCGGCCGCGAAAAAGCGTTGACGCCCGTCGCACGATCCGAACGATCGCGATCCCGGTGGAGGCCCGCCGGTCCCTCGGTGAGCGAACGAACGGCCGCATTTCGCTCGATTTGCCGGAGGGACGCGGTCCCTCGCGTCCGCAGCGCTCGATCGTGATGCGGCCCTGCGGCAGCGAGGGACAGCCGCCCTCCGAAACAGCGCGACGAATTCAGCGCGCGGTCACCGTTGCTGCGTTCGAGAAGCGGCTTTCCTGACCCACGCTGCTCACCGCGGTGACGGCGTAGGTGTAGGTCGTGCCCCGCCGGACGGTGGTGTCGGTGTAGTGCGTGGTGGGCTGGAGCACGGCGATCATCGTGAACGGTCCGGTCGTGTGCGTGGCGCGGTAGACGTAGTTCTGCACCACGAAGACACCGGCCGGATTCTTCCACGTGAGGTTGACGCGTCCCGAGGTCGCGGCCGCGGTCAGCGCGGTGGGTGGCGTGAGCGGCGCCTGCGGCGTCACCGCGAACCCAGCCGAATTCGGGCTTTCACCAGCCGAGTTCACGGCCGACACGACGTAGTAGTACGTGGTCGCGTTCGTCACCTGGCGATCGACGTAGGACGGCGAAGTCAGCGCCGATGCGATCGTCACGAACGGCCCGACGTTGGTGGTGGCGCGCTTCACGCTGTACGAAGCGGCGCCCACGACCGCGAGCCACGAGAGCGACGCCTGCGCGTTGCCGGGCGTGCCGGTCAGGAGCCGCGGCGCCGCCGGCACCGTCGGGCTCGTGGCGGGGGTGAACCGCAGATCAAGTCGCTGGTGCCGACGCTCGACGCGGCTTCCTGGCGGCGGGCTCGGTCGCCCCGGAAGACGGCGGCCTCGACGCCTACCTGCTCAAGATGGCCGGCGACGGCACGATGCCCGCGGCCGCCTCCGCGCGCAGCCGCTGACCACGTCCGTAGAGACGCGAGCCGTCGCGTCCGCGGCGATCGAAAGGGAAGCCGGCGTCCCCCTACCGGGACGCTCGGTTAGGTTCTTCCTCATGGCGCGCTCGGCTCGAGCGACTGCTTCCTGTGGAGATCGTGATGGCCAAGACGACGAACCGGCTAGTGCCGTCCGATGCGCTGGTGGTCTTCGGTGTGACGGGCGATCTCGCCCACAAGATGATCTTCCCCGCGCTCTACGCGATGGTGAGCCGGGGATCCCTCGACGTCCCCATCGTCGGAGTGGCGGCCCCGCCATGGAGCCTGGAGCGGCTACAGAAGCGGGTGACCGACGGCCTCGAGCGGTCCGGCACCGCCGTGAAGCCGAGCACGCTTCGCCGGCTCTTCTCCCTCCTCCGGTACGTGCCCGGGGATTACGGCAACGCCGAGACCTTCGCGGCCCTGAAGCGCGCGCTGGGTAAGGCGCGACGACCGGCGCACTACCTCGCCATCCCGCCCGCGCTCTTCGCGACGGTCATCGAAGGGCTCGGGGCCGCCGGTCTGGCGGAGCACGCCCGCGTCATCGTCGAAAAGCCGTTCGGACGCGATCTCGCGTCCGCTCGCCGGCTCAACGCCGTCGCGCGCGCGGTGTTCCCGGAGGATTCGATCTTCCGCATCGATCACTTCCTCGGGAAGGAAGCGATCATGAACATCCTCTACTTCCGCTTCGCCAACTCGTTCCTCGAGCCAATCTGGAACCGGAATTACGTCTCCAGCGTGCAGATCACCCTGGCCGAGGACTTCGGCGTGAAAGGCCGCGGCGCATTTTACGAAACGGCGGGCTGCCTGCGGGACGTGGTGCAAAACCATCTCTTTCAGGTGGTCGCGCTGCTGGCGATGGAGCCGCCGGTCTACCGCGGCTACGGATCGTTTCACGTCGAGAAGGCCAAGGTGTTCGAGGCGATGCGACCGCTCACGGCGCAGGACCTGGTGCGCGGCCAGTACGCCGGGTACCGAAACGAGCCGCAGGTGGCGCGGAATTCCGACGTCGAGACCTTCTGTGCCGTGCGGCTCTTCATCGACTCGTGGCGGTGGGACGGCGTGCCCTGGTACCTGCGCTCCGGAAAATGCCTCCCAGAGACGGCCGCCGAGGTGCTGGTCGAGCTGAAGGCGCCGCCCGCGCAGCTGTTCGCGGATTCGGTGTCGCCGGCCGGCCGCACGAACTACGCGACGAACTACCTGCGCTTCCGGCTCTCACCCAACGCCGCGGTCGCGCTGGCCGCGCGCGTCAAGCGCCCCGGCAAGGAGTTCGTGGGCGATCAGCGGGAGCTCTACCTCGTTGAAGAGCTTCTCGGAGCCGAGACGCCTTACGAGCGATTGCTGAGCGACGCCATGAGCGGCGACGGAGCGCTCTTCACCCGCGAAGACGCCGTCGAAGCGGCCTGGGCCGTGGTCGATCCCGTTCTCGAGAACCATCCCCGGGCGCTCCGCTACGAACGCGGCACCTGGGGACCCAAACAAGCCGACGCGCTCATCGCGCCACACAGCCGCTGGCACAACCCCACGTCCGGCGAGACGAACACCTGAGGAAATGACCATGGGTAACGACTGGATCACGATCGCGACCTTCTCGACCCTGGCTCAAGCGCATCTGGCACGCCAGCACCTCCTCGACGCCGGCATCGAAGCCGCGATCGCGGACGTCTACATGGGCGGTCTCGGCGCCCACGCGGACAGCGCCGGTGGCATGAAGCTCGAAGTGCCCGAAGAGAGCGCCGAGCTCGCGCGGCAGGCTCTCGCGGCGAAGGATCTGATCCCCGCGGAAGAGCTCGAACGCGAAGCCCTCGAAGACGTCTCGACGGAAGAGCCGAAGCCGCGGCGTTGACTGGCTTGGCGCCGGACCACGTGCACCCGCAAAGCGGCGCCGTGCACAGCGCATTCGATCGTCAAGCCCTGCGTCAGGCAACTGACCGGCCGCGCTGGAATCGGCGCCTGAGCCGCGGGACGATCGCGACGACGACGGCGAGCGGTGCGAGCGACGCGGCCCTGTTTGCCGCGGCAAACGACGGCTCGGGCGCGATGTCGCACGAAAGTCCGCCGCCGCTGTGGTGGGCTGGCGGGCCGAGCAGGCCGCTGCCGCTCGAGTCGCTCTCGAAGCCGAGGAGGTTGCCGACCAGGCTCACCTCGGATGGCCAGAACTGCGTCAGCAGGTCCTTCACGATCTCGCGGATGCGGTTCCGGTCGGCCGCGCTCAGGATGTCGCCGTCGCGATTGTCCTCCTGAAGGATCGCGAGCAGCGTGTTGAGGGCGTTGGGATCGTTACTCGCTACTTGCAAGAGGAAGCCGTCGGCTGCCTTCTCGACCATTGCTCGGGGACCGGCCCACCGTAGGGCGGCTTCGATTCGCAGGTTCCGTCGATCTTGCAGTCGAGGTCTTGCGGCGTGCAGTGGCGCGTGGCCGGGCAGCCGTTGGGCGGCGGCGGTGGCGTGCCGGGGCAGGCGTCGCCCACACCGTCACCGTCGCTGTCGCGCTGATCGGGATTCGGGACGCTCGGACAGTCGTCGCACGCGTCGCCCACGCCGTCGCCGTCCGAGTCGGCCTGCGAGAAGCTCGCCTTGGTGGGGCAGTTGTCGCAGTCGTCGGGCGTGCCGTCGCCGTCGGTGTCCTTCTCGGCGGAATCCGGAGTGCCGTCGGCGTCGCAGTCGGCTTCGGGATCCTTGACCAGCACCCGGATCGAATCGGCGGCCTGGCCCGGCGGAGTGCACGAGTCGGAGACACCGGCCGTGATCGTGTGGAGGCCGGTCGAGAGGCTCGCGGTGTCGAAGGACTGCGGGCCGCCACCGAGATCGCTGCGCGTGACCAGCCGGCCGTCGAGGCTCGAGCTGAGCGTGAACGCCAGTGAATCGTGCGGCAGATCGCGATCGGCGAGCGACGCCACGAACGAGATCGAGTCGCCGCGCGTGAACACCGCGCCGTCCGGCGGGCTCGTGATGTCGACACTCGGCGGGCTGCCGCATGACGGGTTCCCCGAGCTGACCACGCGAGTCAAGATCGAGTCCGCCGCGCGATTCGGCGTGGGACAGCTGTCGGCCACACCCGCGACGATTCGATGAGTGCCCACCGAGAGATGCTGCGCCGTGAACGTCTGCGTGCTCGGGCTCAAGTCCGTGGAGGCGAAGAGCGTGCCGTCGACGTCCGATGCCACGTCGAGCGTCAGCGGATCGGGCGGGGGCGACGCGTCGCCGATCGCCACCCGGAACTCGACCGGCTGCCCCTCGTCGAACGTGGCCTGATCGCTCGGCGCCAGGATCCGGACCGAGGGAGCGCTCGCGCAGTCCGGGTTGGTGGAGTCGACGATCGTGAGCGTCGTGGTATCCGCGGCCGACGCGCCGGCCGAATCGGTCACCGTGGCCGTGATCGTGTGCGAGCCGACCGAGAGCGACGCCGTGCTCAAGCTCGTCGGGCCGCTCACCGCGCGCGAGCCCGCTGGACCGGCCGGACCCTCGAAGAGCACGCCGTCTCGGCTCGACTCCCAGCGGATGGTCAGCTGACTCAGACTCGTGTCCTCCGTGTCCGCCACGGTCGCGTCGAGCTCGACGGTCTTCCCGGACTCGAACGTGGAGCCGGCGTCTGGGTGCGTGACGTCGACGGTGGGCGGCGTGTTGGGTGGCGGCGCCGGAGCGATCGTCGGCTCGGCGAGATACTCGCGACAGAGGCCACCGTCGGTGTTCACACACCACGGAAGACCCGTGTCCGGGTTGGGCTTGCTCGCACCGGTGCCGTCGAGCGTGACCATCAGCGCTCCCGTCGCCGGGGTCCGAGTGCCGGCCGCCGCAACCTCGCCCGACGCCTCGATCGTGAACGGCGACCGATCGCCATCCAGGAAGGCCGGCACCGATTGCTCCCACGTCGACAGATCCTGTAGCTGGAACCCGCTCGGGAAACCGTCCGAGCCCGTGGTGTACGCCGCGACCTGCGAGCCATTCCGATCGCGCACCACCACATGCGCGCTACCCACCGGCGCCCCCGCGCCATCCAGAACGCGCACCGAAAACGGCCAGACCGACTCCACCTGGGCCTGGCCGATGTTCGAGAAGGTGTTCTCGCTCCGCAGACCGGAGAAGTTCGCGCTCGTCGCGTCCTGGTGGAAGATGCCAATCGCGGAATCGTGAATCGTGTTACCGCTGATGGTTGGCGTTGCAGAGATGTCATCGGTCAAGCCTGCGTAGCTCCTGTCACGTCCGAAGTCAGGCTCTATATGAACGCTCTGC
>CAZYWA010000101.1:9288-18711 GCA_964650975.1 uncultured bacterium | reverse complement strand
GATCACCGCCACCGCCGGCACCAGGCGGATCGAGGGAGGCAAGAGCTCGGTCACCGAACGCACGGCGAGTGCCGCCAGCAGTGCCGCGAACGGACTGGCGCCCACCACGTGGCGATGGTAGAGCTCGTGGCCGAAGCGCGTGAGCAGCGCCGGCACGGCGAAGAAACCAGCCAAGAGCACCAGGCTCGTGACGCTCTCGATCGACACACGCCGCGCACGCGCGGCCCGCGCCACCGCGACCGCGGCGGAGAGCGCGCCCCCGACCACCAGCAGCATCATGAGGGTGCTTGCCAGTGCTTCCCCCGGGACCGACCGGTACGGATCGTGCGGCATCGCGTCGAGGATGTGCACCGCGAAGCGCAGTCCATCGAGGTTGGGGAAGGGCACCTCGGGGGCCGCCGCTTGCCCGCCGGTCGCGGCCTGGACGAAGAGCCGGAAGTCGGCGAAGTGGGTTCTCGTCTGACCCCAGAGATACGGCCCGAGGACCACGATCGCGCCTGCGCCGCCGAGCGCCAGGCCCAAGGCCAGTCGTCCCCACCGTCGGCGCACTCCGAGAAGGGCGAACGCCGGCAGCGGCACCAGCGCCCAGGTGCTGGCATGGACCTGCACCAGAAAGGCCGCGCACGGCAGAGCGATCGCGAGCCACGCCATCCGGCCGGCCACCGCGGCTTCCAGTGTCGCGAGCGTCATGAGCGCCACGACCGGCGGCACGAACGCGAAGTTCACGAGCTCGCGAGCCACGAACACCGGATACGGTGCGACCGCCAGCAGCAGACCGGCGCCGAGCCCTGCGCCGGGCGCGATGAAGCGATTTCCAGCGCGAATCACGCACGCGATGCCGAGCACGTGCAGGAGCGCGAGGAACGCGACACACGCTTCGGGCAGCCCGCCACTCGCCCAGAACGCCGGTGCGATCAAGTAGAAATGCGGCGGGCCGAGGTGGCCCCACTGCCAGAAGCCGGGTCCGACGTCGGGCCCGAGCGTCGGCCAGCGGCCGTAGCGGACCAGATTGCGGACCGCGCCGAGCACGTTCGCCTGATCGGCGGTGAAGCGGGTCCACGAGATCTCGCGCAGCCGGAGCCACCCGCCGGCCACCAGGATCAGCCCTCCCGACAGTCGATCGCGCACGGACGCCCCCGCGGGCAGCTGGGGGCGGGCGCCCGGATTCCTCACGGGGTGGGTAGGCGTCGAGAGCCCGGTACGACGGACGGATCCAGCCTGAGACCGAGAAACAGCCCGAGGCCGTCGTCGATCGTCGCGAGCTCGCCCGCCGCGAGGCTCCCCAGCACCCGCCGGACCCGGCGCTTGTCGACGGAGCGGACTTGATCGATCAGGGCGTACGATCGCTTGATCAGGCCGCTCGCACCAGGCTCGAGCGCCGGGTAGAGCGCGCCTTCGCCTCGAGCGCCGGTGACCGGTATCACGCAGACCAGCGGGAAGCGCTGCCCCGCGTTGACCTCGGGATCACTCACGACGACGCACGGTCGCATGCCGCGCTGTTCGTGGCCGCGGACGGGATCGAGATCCAAGACGACGAGCGTGCCGCGGGGCAGTTTCACCGCTTGACCTCGACCCATCCCTTCCGGGTGCTCCACCGGACCGCCTTCCCGGCCTTCGGGTCGACGAGTCCCACGGCGTCCTCATCGGGCAAGCCAGCCGCCCAGTCGGCGAGGCCAGCCTCCGCCATCTCGATGGTTTCCGGATGCGGGTTCTCGATCGACCGCCGCAGCTCCTCCCGGCGACGTCGCTCCAACTCGTGACGGACGGCGATCTGAATGAACCGGCTGCGGTTGCGCTCGACCCGGTCGATCTCGCGAACCACGTCCGGCGGCAGCGTCACGGTGACGCGCTCGGTGGTCGGCATCTAGCCGCTCCGTCTCCAGAGTATGATCATACGATTCCGCATACTAGCACTGTCCACGGCCCGATCTTGATCGTTCGTCCGAGACCTCTCACCGCGCCGGGCACCGATCGCACGCTCTGGCCCCGAGGGACCGGTGCCCCTCCACGGGCGCTGAGAAAGCGCGATCGATCAGCCCGCGCCGACGCGGCGCTTGTAGCGCGGGACCAGGTCGGAGCGGCCGATCTGGTGGAGGTACGAGACGATCTCGTCGTCGGTGATCGTCGGGTGGCGCTGGTTCGGGCAGTACTTGCAGGGGCCGAAGTCGAAGTCGCCGACCACGTGCTTGATGCGGTACTCGACGACCTTGCCCTTGGTCCACATGTCCATGAAGTCGTCGGTCTTGATGTTGCCGATCTTGAGCTCGAGGCCGGAGTCGTGGCAGCACGGCGCGACGTCGCCATTCTGCGCGACCATCGGTGATTTCCAGAGGGCGGGGCAGGGGCGGCGCACGGCTTCGGTGCCGACCTGCTCGTCGCTCTTCACGATCCGCTTGCCGCTGTCCGCGACTTCACGCGAGATGAGGCCTAGCTCGAGCGCCACCTGACGGTGCCGCTCCTCGTCCGCGGGCGGGTTCTCGCCGATGAACTTGTCGAAGAAGATGCACGGCTTCACGATCGGCGGCTGGTAGTCGTAGTTGACCTGGTAGTCGATCCCCAGCTCTTCGTAGAACGCCTTCCAGCGTGCCAGGAACGGCGCCGCCTCGTGGACGTTCTCCTCCATCACGATGAACTTGAGGATCGGCAGCGGGAAGCGGTGACCGCGCTGGTGCTGGCGGCGAATGAAGTTCCGGCAGTTCTCCTCCACGCGTGCCAGCCGGTCCTTCTTCTTGATCGCCATGTAGACGTCGGGCGTCGTGGCGTCGATCGACATCACCAGGCCCCAGAAGGTGTTGGGCTTGATGTCGGGGCGATTGGCGGCGTCGAGGATCGCTTCGATCGCCTCGCTCGAGAGCGACGTGGCGTTGGTGTTGATCGAGAACGCGTCGAAGAGCGAGTTCTCGGCGTTCAAGTCGAACGCGTGGCGAAGCATCCGCGGGAACTCGGGGTGGAGCAGCGACTCGCCCACCCAGATCGGCGAGAGCCCGTGCAGGTGCACGCCACCGCGCTTCAAATCGCCGAGGATCTTCTCCCACATCTCGACCGGCAGGAATCCCTTGGCCATGAAGTGCGGCAGCTCGCGCAGCACCTGATCGCACATCCGGCACGCCAGGTCGCAGTGGTCGGTCATCTCGACGCACAGGAACGTGTCGGCGTTGATCGAGGGCGGCGGCTCGATGCCCGGCTCGAGCGACACCGGCCGCGGCGCCATGAGCTTCTTGGCGCTGTCCCGGAACGCGGTCGCCCAGCGGTTCACCAGCGGACCGGCGACGCCTTCGAACGCGGCGGTCAACGATGAGAGAGGCATGAGGTCACCGGCTCCGGAGGGACGCGGTCCCTCGCGTCCGCGGCGTGGAAGCGCGATCGAGGGCTGCGGCTGCGAGGGACCGCAGCCCTCCGAGGCATGCCGAGTAGAACCGCGGCTCGGTCATCGTCGTCACGCCTGCGCCAGCTGCGCTTCGTAGAATTCTTCCAGCTCGCTGCCGGCCTGGTTCTCTTCCATGCCCAGCATTCGCACCACCCGCCGGAAGAAATGCATGTAACGCTCGCGCTTGTCGCGGGTGTTCTTGCCGTCGCGCGTCTCCCAGTTGTGCAGGAAGGGATAGGTGTAGTCGTTGCAGAACTGGAGCTCCGCCGGGAACGCGAGCTTCTCGGGCAGCGCGATGTCGTACTTGTCGAGGTCCTTCCAGAGCGGCGAGCCGCGCATCAAGAGCAGGCTGCCGACGTGGACCTCTTTCAGGCAGTGACGGTGGCGCGCCACGAACAGCATGCACTGGAGGTAATCCCAGAGCGTCTCGGTGGGCGGTCCCAGGATCAGGCTCACCGAGAAGCGGATGCCGGCGGCGTGCCCGTTCCGCATGGCGGTCGAGTAGTCCTCGATCTTCAAGCTCTTGTGCATGAGGTCGAGCATGCGCTGGCTGCCGTGCTCGAGGCCGTAGTGAATGTTGCGGCAGCCGGCGTGGTAGAGCTTGCGCAGCAGTTCGGGCTTCATCATCGGGCGGACGCGGGCGTTGCCGCTCCAGTGGAACTTGTCGTTGCTGGCGATGAGCTGATCGCACATCGACTCGACCTGCTTCAGGTTGCCGTTGAAGATCAGGTCGTTGAAGTAGAACCGGTCGGCGCCGTAGCGCTTCCGGTGGTGGTTCATCTCCGCGACGATGTTGTCGGCGCTGCGGAAGCGCATCGCCTCCCAGAAGATCCAGTCGATGCAGAACGAGCACTTGGCGACGCAGCCGCGCGACAGCGTCATGGGCAGCTCGCCGAACTTGTAGAGGTACTTCTCGGGGTAGAAGTCCGAGAAGTCCGGGAACGCGAGCGAGTCGAGCGGCCGCACCAGCTCGGCCTCGCCGCCGTCGGCGATCTCGCCGTCGGGCGTCCGGATCAAGACGCCCGGAATCGGGCGCAGCTCGTCGTGCTCTTCGAGCGTCACGACCAAGCGACGCAGCGTCTCCTCGCCTTCGCCCGGGATGACCGCGTCCACCCAGCCGGTCTGCAGGAAGAACCGCTCGTTGGTGCCGCGCAGGCAGTTGGGCCCGCCGAACACGATCGGCAGGTCGGGGCGACGCTTCTTGAGCTCGCGGCAGGTTGCCAACCCGAAGAGCGTGGTGTTGGCCATCGACGTGAAGCCGACGATGCCGGGATCGCTCTCCAGGATGCGGTCGGCCCAGAGCGCCGACTTCGAATTCACGAGATCGAAGATCTCGCGGGTCTCGTCCATCGCGAACGGGAAATACTCGGGGTAGAGGATGGAAAAGAAGTGGTAGTCCATCCAGATCTTGTAGGCGCCCTCGTTCCAGAGATCGCGGTGCTTGGGGTCGATCTCGTGGAAGAGCTCGATGTTGAAGTCGAAGGCGCGGCAGTCGTGCCCATGCTTGCGCAAGTGCGCCAGCAGGTACGGAATCCCGAGCGGCGGCTTTTCGGCCGCCCACGTGGGGCATTGCACCAGGATGACGCGGCGACGCTGGGCCATTCCCTGTCCTCGTCTACGTCGTTCGGTTCCGCGGGGAGCGGGAAGATCTCATTCTCGATCGCAGATCACTCGATCGCAGATCAATTGCGCAGCGCTTCGCCGACGAAGCCTTTGACCACGCCGCCCACTTGCTTGGCGAGCTGGTTCACGTCGGTCTTCTGGTAGCAGAGGTACATGCACTGGGTCTCGCACTTGGCGATGCGCTCGCGCGCCTCGCGGTAGGCCTGCGAGTGCCAGAGCTCGAGCAGCGGCACGTCCTTGAGGCTCACGCCGTAGGGGCCGTAGCCGCAGATGTCGATGGTACCGTTGGGCGAGATGATGAGGTTGTCGTAGCCCGCGAGGCAGTTGCCCAGGTGGAACTTGCCGTTGTTGGTGAGCTTCTCGGTGTAGTAGCGCGGCAGCGTGTGGAAGTAGTCGGGTGCGTTCCAGATCGGCTTGCCGCTCGCGCGCAGCCGGATCAGCTCCTCCAGCACCGCCTTGAACTCGTCGAGCTCGTCGAGTGGCACCAGGAGGTGCGGATAATCGCCGCTCACCGCCTGGTACATGATGCAGGTGACGCCGATGTCGGTGAGCAGCTCGCAGACCTGCGGCAGCTCGCGCCAGTTGTCCTTCTGCACCACCGTGGTGGTGTTGGTGGAGAGCCGCGGGTTCCCGGCCTTGAGCTCGTTCCACTGCTTGAGGGTGCGCACCACTTTGTCGAACGAGCCCTTCTTGCCGCGGATCTTGTCATGGGTGTCGGCGCAGGCGCCGTCGAGCGACGACGTGAAGTTCGTGAGACCCGAGTCGGCGAAGGTCTTGACCAGGTCGTCGGTCCAGGCGAGCGAGTTGGACACGATCGTGGTGTTGAAGCCCTTGCTGGCCGCGTAGGTCACCAGCGCCAAGAGATCGTGGCGTCGGAGCAGCACCTCGCCGCCCGAGAAGATCAGGTTCCGCACACCCCAGTCGTCGAGCTGGTCGATGACGTGCGCAAACTCCTCGCGAGTCATCTCGTCGCGCTTGGCGACGATGTAGCCGCCGCCCTCCGGATTCACGCCCACGCTGCCGCACTCGCACATGTGGCAGGTGAGGTTGCAGCCGTGGGTGAGGAGGAAGGTGACGTTCTCCGGCTTGGTGAGCGGGCGATCGATCCGGAACGAGACCGAGTTGAGCAGGTTCTGCTTGGCGCGCCGGAACTCGTAGACCTCGTTCAGGTTCTTCCAAAGGCCCATGAGTGGTCAGGCTCCAAGCGGGCGCCGGCCGGTCGGGCGCGGCGGTCCGTCGAGACTTGGCGAGATCGAGATGGCGTGTCCCGTTGCGCGAGGGCCCAGGCGTGGAGCCGAGGTCCAATCCGTGAGGGTGGGGCGCTGCACCTTCGGAAACGCGAACGGGTACCCAATGGGTACCATTTTGCTTCCGCGGCTGTCAAAGAAACGACTCGAGAATCGACCGGAGAAACAAGAGGCCCGACGCCCAGATGCGACCGAGAGCGGAAGGTTGAGGGTAGAGATCCGGCTGTGGCTACGAGGGACCGCAGCCCTCCGATCGGGATGGCTCGCGACCGGAGAGACCCGGTCCCTCGCGTCCGCGGCGTTCGATCGGGGAACGGTCGGGTCGAGGTCCCGCTTCACGGCGCGCCCGAGAGCGCCGGTTCGCCGGCGGTCGACCAGCCGATTCCCGCCAGGTGCCCGCCCTGCGGTCCGGCGGGTGGCAGCTTGCTCGACCCGTTCCCGACCTGCGCCGACCGCTTCTGGCCCGCGCGCACGTAGCGCCGGTTGAGCAGCGTGTCGAAGAGGATGGCCTCGATCGGAAACGCCGCGATCAAGTGACGAATGCGGAGCCGCGCCAGCGGCCGGTAGAGGAATCCCAGGAGCCGGAGCGGCCAGCCGCTCGGCGCGTCGCCGGCGCGAGCGCGCACCTTGCCGTCGACGAACAGCGACGCGAGGAACAGGCTGCGCAGCAAATTGCGCCGCCTGCGGTCGAGCCACGGCACCGCGCGCATCCAGTCCTCGGGGTTGGTGCGATCCCAATCCTCGAGCCGCGCCGGCAGCGGATAGCCCGCCGCCTCGACCGCCGCCGCGTAGCGCGTGCCGGGGTAGGGCACCGCGGCCTGGAACGACTGCACGGTCGCGCGCTGGCTCTCGTCGAGGAGCGAGAGCGCGAGCCGCGTCGTGGCGCGGAGGTCGTCGGGCGTCTCGTCCAGGAACCCGGTCATGATGTTGAAGTTGGCGTGGATGCCCGCGGCGCCGAGCCGCCGGTTCACGTCGTGGAGCTGATCGATGTCGAGCTTCTTGTCGTAGGTGGCGCGGAGCCGCGCCGAGCCGGTTTCGACGCCCATGGCTACCCACGTGCAGCCCGCGCGGCGGATCAACGCCAGGTCCGCGTCGGTGAGGCGCGCGATGTCGTGGGCGCAGCCCTCGCAGCGCCACTCGACCTCGTGCCCGCCGTCGAGCAGCGCGTGCGCCAGCGCCACCGGCCGCTTGGGATCGGTGAAGAAGCTGTCGTCGACGAAGTAGAGCGTCGAGACGTTCCAGAACGAGCGGAAGTGAACCAGGTTCGCGACGATGTGCTCGGCCTTGAACGGCCGCCAGCGGGCGTCGTGGAAGCTCTCGTTGTAGCAATAGTGGCAGGTCCACGGGCAGCCACGGCCGGTCTCGAAGAACGCGGCGCGCTGGGCGCCGAGCGCCGAGCGGTTCTCGTAATCGTCGAAGCGCACCAGCTCATACGGGAGCGGCGTCAGCGCGTTGAGGCTCACGACCGGTCGCGGCGGGTTTTCGACGATCTCGGCGCTCGGATCGCCGGGCGCGCCACGCCGGAACCAGATGCCGGGGATCGACGCGAGATCGGGCCGAGGCTCGCCCAGCGCCTCCACCACGTCGCGAAACGTCTCCTCGCCCTCACCATGCACGATGATGTCGACGTGTGGGTTCGCGAGCGTCTGCCGCGGCAAAAGCGTCGGGTGCACGCCTCCCCACACGATCGGCACCTCGGGCGCCACGGTGCGCGCGATCCGCGCCGCCTCGAGCGCGAAGGTGATCGGCCGTCCGGTCTTGACGGTGATGCCGAGACAGCGTGGCCGCGTCGCGACGGCGGCGGCGAGACGCTCCCGCCAGCCGGGCACGCGCCCGTCGACCAGCTCCACCGAGCGCCGCGGTGCCACGTGCCGCGCCACCGCGAGCAGCGAGATCGGTACGTCGCGGACGAAGTATTCCCAGTACCCGAGCGCGGGCTGGAAGAGGACGACGTCGGGCATGAGGTGTCGCGGTCGGGGCGCGGCGACGCGAGCGGGAGGGTGCCGGCATCTTAGGCGGCGCCACGGGAGCGGGTCAAAGCAGGCGCCCAGGCCGTCGGGCTGCGGTCCCTCGCAGCCGCGGCGTCACATCGCGATCGAGCCCGCGGACGCGAGGGACCGCGTCCCTCACCTCGAGGGGACCGAGTCGAATGCAAATTTGTTGCGCCCCGGACTCGTTTCGGTAGGATGGCGCGGTTTCGCGGCCGTTGGTTCCACCGGTTCGATCAGGAGGCTTTGCCGATGAAGAGCGATCTCGCCCGCCGTTCGATGGGTCTCTCCCTGGTGTGCGCGGGGCTCGTTTTGCTGAGTGTCGCGGCGCGCGCTCAAGACACGCCGGCCGGATCGGCGTCGGCGAAGACGCTCCATCGCTCGCCCGACCCCGTGATCGCGACCGGCGAGATCGCGGGTGCGCTCGTGGGCAAGAAGATCGAGAACCTGGGCCTCTTCGCCGCCAGCGCCACGGGCGCGGTGCCGATCCCGTTCCAGATCGACGAGAAGACCGCGGCCGGTGCCTACGTGTTCCCGTCGGGGAAAGAGGCCAATCCCGGCGACGGCAACGGCCTCCTCGACAAGCAGGACGAGATCGTCTTCATGGCCGACGACTGCGGCGGCCGCCTCGACGCGGCTGGCTGGCCGGCCGGCGCCACCGAAGGCGTCGAGATCGCAGTCAGCGATCCGGTCGACGGCACCAGCGCCTGGGCGTATCTCTTCGCGTTCGACGGCAAGGCGCCGCGCTCGACCGTCGACTACGTGAGCTACGACCCGGCCGCGGAGAAAATCACCGCGAAGAACTACTCGATGCAGTACACGCCCGGGAAGGACAAGATCTTCTTCTCGAACATCACCATCCCCGAGTCGGCGGGCGGGAACGGCCAGAACTTCGTCGATCGCCTGAAGCTCCGCACCTACATCAAGACGCTGCTCTGGATCTCGCTCTCGTTCGACGAGGACGAGTGGGACAGCAAGGTCGCCGCTTACCTGGACGGCCCGGTGCGCGCGGTCCGCTACGTCAAGAACAAGCTCTCGTTCATGGGCATCGAGGTCGCGCCCACCGTGCAGGTTTTCGCCACGTATTACCGCGATTTCCACCAGGCGCCCGCCAAGATCCAGCAGACCATCCACTTCCCGAGCATCGCCAAGGAGGCGTGGTTCAAGCTCTCGGTCGACCTGAACGAGAACGCCAAGG
>CAZYWA010000101.1:0-9278 GCA_964650975.1 uncultured bacterium | reverse complement strand
GCTATTACCGCCCCAGCCCGGGCGGCAAGGATCCCTGGCACACCATCGACGGAGTCACCACCGCCGACGAGAAGGACCTCGATCCCAAGCAGCCCAACTGGCACCTGGAGACCGGCAAGCCCGGTACGTTCCTGTGGTACGTCGAGATGCCGAAGGTGCTGGTGCCGGTGACCGACCTCATCTACAAGGACGACGTGACCGCGGAAGACAGCCCCGAGAGCGTCCCCGGCTCGATCGGCGAGGTCGCCTTCAAGTTCGACCTCTTCCCGCTCGACAAGGGCAACTACGAGATGCAGCTCTTCTACATGTACCCGCAGCACTGGCAGCCGGGCGACGAGAAGGCGTGGCTGCAGATGATCGAGACGCCGCTCAAGACCACCGGCACCGCGGTCGCGAAGCCCAGCGCCTGAGGAACCGCACTCACGACGCGCGCGACGCGAGCACCGAGCGGGCGTCGTCGAGTTGCTGAGCGAGCTCGGAGCCAGGGCCGGCGCCGAGTGCGCGAGCGAGTCCCTCGGCCTCGCCCAGGGCGGTGACGGCGGCGGCCGTGTCGCCGGCGCGATGGTCGACCTCGGCTCGGCAGCACAATAGCTTCCCGAGCTCGAGACGATCGCCGATCTCGCGAAGCAGTGCTTCGCCTTCTGTCAGCCGAGCCCGAGCGTTCTCGAAGTCTCCCAGACGGCCCTCGATCGCGCCCAGCACGCTCAGCAGGATGGCCGTCGTCCTGCCGTCCCGCAGCTCGCGGTGGATCGCCAGCGCCGGCTCGCAGTGGGTGCGGGCCTCCGCGAACCGGCCTTGCTCGAGGTGCAGGACCGCGAGGTTTCCGAGCATCAGACCCTGGTTGTGCTTGCTGCCCATCTCGCGATGGATGGCGAGGGCGGCCTCGTAGTGCGCACGGGCCTCGTCGGTGCGGCCTGGCTCCGAGTGGAGCACCAGCCCGATGTTGCCGAGCACGATGGCCTCGATCGGCCGGGCACCCACCTCGCGCAGGAGCGCGAGCGCGGTCTCGTAGCAGCCGCGCGCCTCGTCCATGCGGCCCTGGTTCAGGCAGAGATTCCCGGCATTGCAGAGCACCTGGCCTTCCGCCCGGCGGTTTCCCAGCTCGCGCTGGATGGCGAGCGCCGCGTCGTAGTGGACGCGGGCTTCCTCGAAGCGCCCCTGCTCGGAGTCGAGGATCCCGAGGCTCAGCAAGACGCCGCCTTCGCGGACCCGATCCCCCGACTCGCGGTGGCTGACGAGGGCGGAGGTGTAGTGGACGCGTGCCTCGTCCATGCGCCCCTGATCCGCGTGCAGGATCCCGAGGTCGCCGAGGACGATCCCTTCGCGCCGGGAGTCCTCGATCGCGCGGGCGATCGCGAGCGCGGCCTCGTAGGAGGCACGGGCCTCGTCCATGCTCCCGCCCTCCCGATCGAGGTTGCCGAGGCGGTCGAGCACGCTTCCCTCACCGCTTCGGTCCCCGAGCTCACGGCTGCCGCGGAGCGCCGCCTCGTAGCAGCTATGCGCACGTTCCGGCCGTCCGGCGAATCGCCACGCATCCCCGGCGACCCGTTCGATTCGCGCCCGTGACTCGGTGTCGAGCGTCGTGAGCGCGACCACCGCTTCCGCCAGCTCCGCTCCCGCGCCGAACGGACCCTGGAGCTCGAGCACCGCCCACGCTCCCCGGCAGGTCGCCACCGCGACCTCGCCGTCGCCACGCGCGATCGCGCGCCGGCAGGCGGCCACCAGGTTGTCGAAGTCGCGCGCCAGCGTTCGGCGGCGGTCGACGCCACCGTGGGTGTCGAGCGCGTCGATGGCCTCGTCGCTCCCGCTTTCCGAATAGCGCCGCCCGTGGCGGAGCTGCGCGGCCTGCTCGGCGCCCGGTCCGCTCCCCGCGAAGGTCGATGGCGAGCGCAGCTTCTCCGCCGCGTACTCCTTCACGCTGACCAGCAGGTCGAACCGGTAATCGTCGGCCGGCCGCACCAGCGACTTGTCCACCAGCGACTGCACCGCGTCCATGGCCCACGGTGCTTCCGGCCAGGGCGAGAGCTCGAGCACGCCCTCCGCCGACTCGACCGTGAAGCCGCCCTCGAACACGCTGGCCTGCGCCAGCGCCGCCTTCTCCCATTCCGCCAGCAGGTCCCACGACCAGTCGAGCGTCGCCCGCAGCGTGGCGTGGCGGCCGTCGCGGTGCGCGCCGTTGGCAAGCAGCCGGAACCGATCCTTCATCCGCGCCAGGATCTGCTTGGGAGGGAGCAGCCGCACCCGCGCGGCCGCGAGCTCGATGGCGAGCGGAATGCCTTCGAGCGCGCGCACCAGCTCCTCCACCGCGCGCAGCTCGTCCGCCGCGAGCCGGAAGCCGGGCTTGGCTGCGCGCGCCCGGGTGGTGAAGAGCTCGACCGCGGCCGGATCGTCGAGCGGTGCGAGCGGCTGGGTCCGCTCGCCGGCCAGCCCCAGCAGCTCGCGCGACGTGACCACGAACTGCGCCTCGGCGGTCCGCTCCAGCCACCGGCCGAGGGTCTCGGACGCGCACCGCGCCACTTGCTCGAAGTTGTCGAGGATCACCAGGCAGCGCCCGCGAGCCGCGATCGCGTGTCCGAGCTGCGCCACGGGATCGCCCTTGCCGAGCGGTACTTCGAGCGAGCGTGCGACCGCGAGCACGATCCCGTCGACGGTGCGCGCCTCCGCCAGATCGCAGAACCACGCACCTCCAGGCCACTCGCGCAGGCGTGTCCAGGCGTAGCGGGTGACGAGCCGGGTCTTGCCCGCGCCACCCGGGCCCACCACAGACACCAACTTGGAGCCGCTGGCGAGCTGCTGGCTCAGCTGGTCGAGGTCACCCCGCCGGCCCACGAATCCGTCGCGCTCGGCCGGCAGCTGGTGACGGACCACGGAGCTGCCCTGGCCGCCGGCCCCCGCGACCGACTGCTCCGGCTCTCCGGCGAGCGCTCGCATCACGTCCGCCCCGCTCCGGAAGCGCCTCGAAGGGTCGCGGTCGAGGCACCGCAGAATGGCCTCTTCCCAGCGAGGGTCGAGGTCCGGGATGAGCGAGGACGGCCGGGGCGGGTCGACGTGCAGCCGCTGCACCGCGGTGGCGATCGGCGTGTCGCCGTGGAACGGCAAGGCCCCGGTCACCAGCTCGAAGAGCACCACCCCCAGCGCGTAGATATCGGCCGCCGGTCCAGCGACGTCGCCCAGCACCTGCTCGGGGGCCATGTAGGCGGGAGTACCGACGATCGCGTACTCCGAGGTGATGCGAGCCCCGGGTTCACGGCCGACCGTCCCGTGCTCGCGCGCGGTCCCGAAGTCGGTGACCACCACGCGCGGGACCGGGTCATCCGCAGGAACCAGCAGCACGTTGGCGCTCTTGAAGTCGCGGTGCACGACACCCGCGCCGTGGGCCGCGTCGAGCGCTCGAGCGAGCTGATCCACGAGCGGCAGGATCTCGGCCGAGGGCACGGGCCCGCCGCGGGCGAGGCGGTCGGCGAGCGACTCGCCACGCAAGAGCTCCATGGTCAGGAACGAGACCGTCTGACCACCGGAAGTGTGCTGCCCGAAATCGAACACCCGGCAGATGTTGGGATGGGTGATGCGCCGGGCCAGCAGCACCTCGCGCCGAAAGCGGTGCAGAGCCGCGGGATTGACGGCGATTTCGGGCAGGATCGTCTTGAGCGCCACCGGGGTCGCGAGCTCGAGGTCGTGGGCCTCGTAGACCTCGCCCATTCCGCCCTGGGCGAGGAAGCGCTCGATGCAGTAGCGGTTCGCCACCTGCTCACCGACGGCGAACGAACGACTCGCGAGCTTGGGCTCGGCGCGACGTCCCGGTACGGCCGAGGGCGTCACGGTCGCGCGGTCGAGCTCGCTCATGCCGATCTCTGCACGCGTGGAGCATGGTCCCTCCGCCCGGCGGGAAACAAGCTTGAGGCTCAGGGTTTTCGATGTAGCGCTCCTCCCGACCGGCCCGGGCGACCGAGTGACGGTGGCGTGGCAGAGCAGCGATCTCGCACTCGAGCGGTCGTGGAGCGAAGCTAGGCGTCCAGGCGGTGGTCACGTGCGAGTTCTTTTTTTTCACCAGGTCGCCGAATCGATCGCGATCGAGTACCTCGCGGCGGCCTTGCGCGCCGACGGCCACGACGTCGGGCTGGTCTTCGATCCCGGCTTCCGCAATCACCCGTACGCGAACCTGGGTGCGCTGTCGCTTCTCGGCCCCACGTGGGACGAGATCCTGGAGCGGGTGCGTGGTTTCCATCCCGATCTGGTGGCGGTCTCGGCGTGGACCAATCTGGTGCCGGGCCTCTCGCGCTTCGGGCGGCTGGTCCGGGAGCGGCTGCGCGTGCCGGTGCTGGTGGGCGGCGTGCACGCCACGATGCTGCCCCGACGCACCCTGGAAGCCGGCTGGGCCGACTACGTGTGCGTGGGCGACGGCGAGGACACGATCCGCGAGCTGGCCCGAGCGCTCGAAAGCCGCTCCTCGACCGAGTCGATTCCCGGTCTCTGGACCCGTCGTGAGGACGGCACGCTGGTCGAGGGCCCGCCGCGCGAGCTGCGGCAGGATCTCGACGCGCTGCCGTTTCCCGATCGCGCGCTGTTTCGCGCCGAAGGAGTGGCGGAGATGGCGCTCGCGTGCAACACGCTGCGCGGCTGTCCGTTCCGCTGTACGTACTGCACGAATACCGCGCTCCAGGAGCTGAACCGCGAGCGCGACGGGAAGTTCCTGCGCAGGCGTTCACCCGAAAGCGTCGTCGCCGAGCTCGAGGAAGCGAAGACGCGACACGCGCCGCGCACGATCGCGTTCGTCGACGAGCTCTTCGCCCTCGACGAGCGCTGGGTGGAGGAGCTGGCGCCGCTCTACCGTCGTCGCGTGGACCTCCCGTTCTGGGGAAATGCCTATCCGCTGCTGGTGAACGAGCGGATGCTCGGGGCGCTGAAGGACGCCGGCTGCACCGAGCTCGCGATGGGCCTCGAAGTGGGAAGCGAGCGGCTCAACGAGGAGATCCGCGCGCGGCCCATGCCCACGGCGCGCGTGCTCGAGGCCGCGCGCATGATCCGCGCGGCCGGAATCCACCTCTACGTCGACGTGATCTTCGGCTTTCCGGACGAGACGCCCGAGGAGATGTGGTCGACCGTGGAGCTCGCCGCGCGCAGCGGCGCCGACTCGGTCAAGAGCTTCGTGTTCTTCCCGCTCCCGGGCACGCCGCTCATGGAGACCTGCGTCGAGCGCGGGCTGCTCTCGACCGACGATCGCGCGGCGATCGAGGACGGCCGCGGCAGCTACCACGGCCGCTCGCCCCTTCGCCACCCGCACGGCGACGTCGCGTTCGCGCTGTCGCGCATGGTGCCCGCTTACGTCGGCGCGCCACCCTGGCTGCGTCCGTTGCTGGCGCGGATCATGCGACGACGATGGGGAACGCTCGCCCAGCTCGTGCACCTCGCGAGCTACCCGCTCTTCGTCGACGCGGGCGCGGTGCGCGATTTCCTGATGACGGTGCGGGTGGGGCTCGCGTTCCGCCTGCGTTCGGTGCTGGGCCTCCGGTCGCAGCCGACGCCGCCACGTCCGGGGTTGCGCCCCGCGCTCACCTGAAGGTCCCCGACGGCCCCTGAGCGGGCCGCTTACGGCGCTCCGAGGCTGCGCCCCCGCGCGAGGGCCAGTCCTTCCGACACGAGTCTCGGCAGGGGTCGCTGGAAGAGATTCATCGTGTAGGCGTAGTCGTGGCGGGCACAGCCGCTGCACTTGGCGACTGGCGCGAGAGTCGCAGTGGTGGTGGCCGCGAGCGTCCGGCTCAGCTGGCGATCGCGCGCCGGACCGAGTGGCACCGGCCACATGCAGCACGCGGACGCTTCGCCCGTGGGCGAAACCGAGACGTGAAGCAGCTGATCGACGTGGCAGCCGTAGCGGCCCTCGCCGCGGTAGAAGCCGAGGAGAGCGTCGAAGAAGCGCTCGTCTTGCGGCAGGAAGGCCGGTAGCTCGCGACGCATCTGCTTGAAGCGCGCGAGCACCGGTGCGGCGGCCGCCGGATCGATCGCGGGGGCCGGGGCGAGGCCCGAGGACAGCACCAGCTGCTGGACGCCGAGCGATCGCACGTGGTCCGCGAAGACCGGCAAGCTGGCGACGTTCTCGGGTCCCACGATGGTGCTCACTCCCACTAGCGCCGCGCCGGGAGCCCGGATCAATCGACGCAGACCGTCGAGGCTCTTCGCATAGCTGCCGGTGCCGCGGACCGCGTCGTGCGCGGACTCGAAGCCGTCGATCGACACGAACACGGTGCGAAACGCGGCGCGTGCGGCGCGCGCCAGGTCGTCGGTGAAACGCGTCCCATTGGTGGTGACGCCGCACCACAGGCCGCGCCGGCGGGCATGCCGGGCGAGCTCGATCAGGTCGCGGCGCAGGAACGGCTCGCCGCCCACCAGCTCCAGGAACGGCACGCCCATACGGGCCACGTCGTCGATCAGCGACTTGGCCTGGGTGGTGTCGAGGTCGCCGAGGCTCGACGCGAGCTCGGCGTCCGGGTCGCCGTCCGGCGGATGCTCGAAGAAGAAGCAACCGCGGCAACGCAGGTTGCACTGGCCGTTCACGAAGTAGGTGATCGAGAGCGGCACCCTGCGTCCCGCGCGCCACGAGCGCCACACGTGGAAGGAGCGCCACAGCGTGGTGGCCGGAATCATGCGACCTCGCGCGCCAGCAGCTGCGAGACCATGCGGTGCATCGAGTCGGGAAGGGCGGCGAGCGTACGCCTCGCCAGGCGGATCGCGGGGCGATCGAGGTGCTCGTCGTCGGGAGCGCGTGCGGTCGCGTCGAGCGTCAGGGTCACCACGCCGGCCGGCGTCGCGGTGGCCCCGAAATGGCGCTTGAAATCGGCGAGGCCGAGGTTGGCGCGATGCGCGGGGCCGAGATCGAATCGGGAAGCGCCGTCGGCGATCGCGTGACGGATCGCCTCCCACACGAGCAGCGTGCTGGCGCGGCGCGAGCGCGCTTCGCGGCCCGCGTCGACGCCCAGGATGCCGTGCCAGGTGCGCCCGTGGCGCAGCGCCAGCTCGGCGGCGATCGGCTCGCCGTTGGCGAACGCGATCAGGAGCAATGTGCGGCCGCTGGCCTCGAAGCGCTGGTCGAGGCCGCGGATGAAAGCCGGCGGATGCCGCGGCACGCCCTGACGACGGCGCGTGGCCCCGTCGAGCCGCGCGAGGATCGCGAATCCTTCGCGGCCGGAGGTGCGCCGCACCTCGACTCCATGGCCTCGCGCGAACCGGATCGCGCGGCGCGTGCCGCGCGCGTGGAGTCGCGACCAGCACGCCTCTTCGCCGCCGCTCAGATCGATGCTCCAGTTGTCGAAGAACGTGCGCGCCTCGGCGTTCAGGGGCAGCTCGGGCAGCGGTCCCGAGCGCAGCTCGAGGAAGGCACAGCGCTCGTCGCGCGCGACCTGCGCGGCGCGCTCGGTCAGCGCGGCCACCGTCGCCGGGGAGTCGCCGAGCGGCGGCAAATAGCGGCAGAACGGGATCGAAAGCAACCGTCGCCCGCGCATCGCGCTCCACAGCAATGCGAGCGGCAGGGCGCCGACGATCGCGCCACGCTCGACGTCCCAGGCCACCAGCGTTCGCGGCTCGGCGCCGACACTCGCGCACGCGTTCTCGATCCAGTCGCGAGTGTGAAACACCGAGCCGAGCGGATGCGCCTCGACGAACGCGTCGAAGCTGGCGCCGTGGCTCGCTGTCAGCGCTTCGACCCGGATCACGTCGCAGTGCCCTCGGCGCTACTCGATCTCGATCGGCTGGCGGGACGCGGTCCCGGACGCGGTCCCTCGCGTCCGTCGCGATCGATCGGCCAGCCACGCGTCATCGCGGATCCTGCGCAAGCCGCCGCTCGATCTCGTCGCGATGCCACGCCGGTGGCGCGTCCGCGCGCGTCCGCTCGATCGCCACCTCGCGCGAGATGACACCTTGCCGCGCCTCGAGCGACACGAAGCGCGCGGACTCGTGCGGGCGGCCGAGGCGCTCGAGGTGAAGCCGCTCGAAATGCGCCGGAAGCAGGCAATTGGTCGAATGGCCCGCGATCCCTGGGTCGGCCCAGCCGTGCCGCGCCAGCAACTCGCGCTCCTCGGCCTCGGCGAGCCCGACGGCTGCCGGGAGATTCACCACCCACAGCGTTTCCGCCGCCGGCGACGGAGCATACGCGGCGAACGCCTGGCTCGCGCGCGCGCAAGCGCTGCCTCCAGGCCAGCGATACCGCAGACCGGTGACGATCGCCGGCCCGCCGAGTCGCGTCGCTTCCGTGATCAGCGCCCGGCTCAGCCGATCGAAGCACGCGACACACGGCCAAGGCGTCAAATTCCGCCTCGCGAGCGCGCCACGCACGTCGTCGTGCATCGCGTCCCGGATCACCGTGAGCGGCGCGTCGAGCTCGTCGCACCACGAGCGGCACGCCGCGAGCGCGGGATCGAGCAGAAATCCGTTGTCGAGCGTCAGCGCCGCGACGCTGAGCCCTAGCTCGCGCTTCGCGATCAAGAGCGTCGCGAGACTGTCCTTGCCTCCGGAGAGCGCGACCAGCGCGTCGACAGCGCCGCGCCCGGGGCGCGGTGTGAGCAGGCCCGCCGCGACTGGATCGGCGATTCGATCGCGCCAGGAGTGCGGAGACTCCGTGCTCCGCACGGTCTCGCTCGACCGCCGCTCGCCGCTCGCCGCGTCGACGCACTCATTGCATACGTCATTGGTGTCGAGCCAGATCCCGAGAATCCGCGCGTCGATCCCGCAGCGCGCGCAGCGCCGCTCACCCGCGAGCCCCGCTCGCGTCATCGAGCCAAGCGCGTGCCCCCAATCGCTCGCCGCCTGCAACACGTGACGCACCGCCACGGCCCGCGCCCCGAGCGCAGGCCAGTCGAGATAGAGCCGACGCGCGATTCGAGCGCGGAGCGAAGCCATGCGCGAGGTGGGATACGCCGCGAACCGGGAGGTGCATCGACCCTACCACGGCCTGGAAAAACGCGTCCAAGCCGCGCCGTAAGGTTAGCGCGAGGGCTTCGGGCCCCGCGAATCACGGGCTCGACAACCCGAAGGCGAATACGACGAGCAGGAACGCGACCGCCATATCAACCGGCAAGCGGTATGGATGATTCGCATTCCAGTACCCGGAGGCCCCGCCCGGCGCCATGTACCCATCACAACGCACTTGTTTCGCTACGATAGAAGCTGCTGCTAGACGGTCATCTCCGCCATACGCTTCTTAGAAGCGACAGTCATACGTTTTGGCGATCGACTAGAAGCGGTCGCTATCCGCCCCGGCTCGCCCGTCGCGGAGCTTGGCGCGGCCCGGC
>CAZYWA010000100.1:0-18749 GCA_964650975.1 uncultured bacterium | reverse complement strand
AGGAAGCGCTCCGGGCAATGATCCGATTTTGTCCACACCTTCGGACTCCAGTGGTCCGCAGCCGGGACGGCCGGCTGGGGTGGTGCCTGGGCACCTCCAGGGCGCTGGTTGACGCTCCGCGCCATCCGGTGGTTGGATCACGCAGTGCGTCGTGATCCTCCGGCGCGCCATGCGTCGCGGCGCCGCGGCGGGAGAGTGTCATGCCCAAGGTCATCAAGCGGTACGGCAACCGGAAGCTCTACGACCTCGATTCGAGCACCTACGTCACGCTCCACGAGATCGCCGACATGGTGAAGCGCGGCGAAGACATCCAGGTCATCGACAACCGCTCCAAGGAAGATCTCACCGCCGTCACGCTGACTCAGATCATCCTCGAGGAGGAGAAGGCGCGGCACAGCGTGCTGCCGCTCAACTTCCTGAAGCGCATCATCCAGCAGAGCGGCGAGTCGCTGCAGGAGCTGGTGGCGCGCGTGAACCCGCAGGCGGCCCTGGCACCGCTCAAGGACGCCCTCGAGGACACCGAGAAGGGCATCCTGAAGCTCTTCGAGCGCGGCGAGATCACCCTCGACGAAGCGCGCGAGGTGGTGCGCGAGATCTTCAGCGCGCCGCGCCGCGGCGTCGAGGATTTCCAGAAGAAGTTCGACGAGCGCATGCGCTTCGCGCTCGAGAAGGTGACCGGAATCTCTTCGCTCCACGGCCAGGTTCGCGAGATGGAGCGCAAGATCGCCGAGCTCGAAGCCGAGCTCGCGCGCAAGTCGCGAGCCGGCGAAGCCGCCGGGCGTCGCCGTCGTCGCCGCGCCACCGCCAACGGCCGCACCGCGTCCGACGCCGAGGTCGCCTAGCAGAACTGCGGTCGTTTCCTCGGGGCTGGAAGAGCCCCCGAGGAAACGTCAGAGTTTGTGAATGCTTGGCGCACGAGCCCGGCGGTGCGAAAGCCCCCCTCCGGGCCCGTTGCGGCGGTGGGTCGCTGCAGAAGCACCGCGCCGGAGGCGCGCGGCGAGCAACGCGAGCCGACTCGGGGGTGAGGCCCCGAAAAAATCGCACTTTTTTCGGGGCGGGGGGCTGGAACAGCCCCCCGGGAAACCTCAGCCGAAGAAGCGCCGGGGATGGCGGTCCCGTCCCTCGTCGATCAGTTGCTGGACGGTTGCCCGCACCTCGTCGCGGACGCGGCTCACGATCAGATAGTCGCTCGCGTCTTCCGGGTCGTAGCGCTCGACCGAGATCGGTGCCGAGAACCGGATGCGCCATTTGCTGGGCAGCGGGATCAGGCCCAGCGGTCCCAGCAGTGGCAGCGTCGGTGTGACGGGTGTGATCGGTAGCCCGACGAGCCGGCCCAGCCAGTCGAGGCGCGCCACGATCGGGTGAATCTCCTCGCTACCGATCACCGCGGTCGGTACGATCGGCGAACGGGTCCTGAGCGCGGTGGTCACGAAGCCGCCGCGGCCGAAGCGCTGCAGCTGGTAGCGAGACCGGTAGCGCTTGGTCATCCCCTTGATCCCTTCGGGGAAGACGCACGCCAGCTGATCCTGGCGCAGCAACCGCTCGGTATTCTCGGCCGACGCCCGGACGCCGCCCAGCCGCGCCACGATCGGGCCGATCACCGGGAAGTGGTAGGCGGTGTCGTCGACCAGGAAGCGCACCTCGCGGTGCGCCGGGTGGTGGGTGCGCACCGCGCGATCGATCATCAGGCCGTCGTAGGGCAGGAGCCCCGCGTGGTTCGCGACCAGCAGCGCGCGCTTCGACGTGGGCACGTGCTCGAGTCCCTCGACCTCGACGCGCCAGTAGGTGTCGTAGAGGAATTCGAGGATCGGCTCGAGGCGCGCGGCGAAGACCCGGTCGATCCCGGACGGATCGTCGCCGGTCTCGGGCGGAGCGGCCGCCTCGCGCCACAGCGACTTGAGCGCGCCGAGACCGGCCAGCTCCCGCGCGCCGTTCAGCAGCTCGATCAGCCGGCGCACCAGGCTCACTTGCTGCAACGCTTCGTCGGAGATCCCTTCCGGACGGGCGGCGCCCGAGAGTCCTCGCTTCGCGGCGGAGAGAAGGTCCTCGATTCGCCGGTCGATTTCCTCGACCCGTCCGGCGGCTTGGTTGGATTCGCCCCGTTCCGGCCGGTCACGAACCACGCGCAGCGTTCGCTCGACGTCGCGCTGCTGCGTGCGCGGTGCGTCGCCCAGCGCTCGCTCGAGACGCCTCTCGAGGCGGCCGTATGCGTCGGCGGTGGGCGCGCTCGCGGCCGAGCGGGCCGGCTTCCGCACGGCAGTCTTGAGCTTGCGAGCACGCGGCTCGCCGGTCTCGATCACCAGCGCACGGACGCGAGGCGAGGCGGGGGGGGCGCCGCGCCGCTCGCGGGACTCGGCGCCTTCCTTGGCGTGACGTGGCGGCGGCTGCGCGGCGACCGGTTCGTTCGCCGGCGGAGGTGTGGTTCCCGGCTTCAGGGCCGGCGTTCGAGGTGCGCTGGTGAAGCTCGAGAACGGGTCGCGCCCGAGAACGGACTTGGATGACATCGATCGGCCGGGTTCCGGGGAGGGCTCAGCCCTTGTCGCCCTTCCTGAGGATCTCCCGCGCGAGGGCTTCGAAGGCTTCCGCACCGGCACTCTCGGGAGCGTACTCGAAGATCGTGAGGCCGTGGCTCTGCGCTTCGTCGATCTTGACGTTGTAGCCGATCACGGTCTTCGCGACCCGCCCGGGAAAGTGCTCGCCGAGCTTGTCGAGGATCTCGTTGGCGAGCCGTGTCGGGCGGTAGAGCGTGGGCACCACCAGCGTGATGCGCAGCTCGCTCCGGTGGTAGCGCTGCTTGAGCGTCTCGATGGTGTCGACGATCTCGGCGCAGCCGTCGAGCGCCAGGAACGTGAGGTTCACCGGGATCACCACCTCGGTGGTGGCGACCAGCACGCTCATCGACAGGAGGCCCAGCGAGGGCGGCGAGTCGAAGAGGATCCAGTCGTAGCCGCGCACCTTGGCGATCTGTTTGCCGAGGCGCTGCACCCAGTCCGAGTCGGCGTCGGAGGTGATTGGCAGGTTGGTGAGGCTCTTGTTGCTGACGATCACGTCGAGCCCCTCGACCCGCGACGGTATCGCCACGTCGCGGGGATGGAGGGCGGGGTCGACCAGCAGATCGCGCACGGTACGCTCGGCGCCGCGCACGTCGAGACCCAGGCACTTCCCCGCGTGGCCCTGCGGGTCGAGGTCGACGATCAGCACCCGCTCCTTCCGGCGCAGCGCGAAGTAGCCTCCCACGTTCACGGTGAGCGTGGTCTTGAGGCTGCCGCCCTTCTCGTTGATGAACGCGATGCGCCGGGTCATGGACGGGGGTGGTCGCGGCGGGGCCGCCCGATCGAGAGCGGAGGGATAACCGAGAAAGGCACGGCGGCGTAGGCTCGCCGGACGTGCCGCGGGCGCGCCCAGCGGATTGACCCACCCGGGACGTTGGGCTACTTTCGCGCGCCCGCGGCCGCGCTTGCATCGAGGGTGCTGCGCAACGTCCCGCCGCGGTGCGCCCCGATTTCGCGGTCCGCTCCTCTCCGATGGATCAGGTCGACCTGAGCCTCGATCGCCGCATTCTCGTCGTCGCCGGGAAGGGCGGCGTCGGGAAGAGCACGTTCGCAGCGGCGATCGCGCTCAACGCGGCCCGCGCCGGGCTCAAGACGCTGCTGCTCGGATCGGACGCTCGCGAGGGGCTCAGCCACTGCCTGGGGACCTCGAAGCTCGTCTACAAGACCCGCCTCGTCGAGCCCAACCTGTGGGCCACCAACATTTCCGGCCGCGAGAGCCTCGAGGAGTTCCTGATCCTCAAGCTCAAGGTGAAGCTGCTCTACGATCAGCTGCTGAAGCGGGATCTCTTCCACTACTTCATCGCGGCAGCGCCCGGGCTCGAGGAGCTCTTCATCCTGGGGAAGATGTGGTTCCTCTGCCAGCCCGACGGCTCGGGGATCAAGGGCGTGCAATTCGATCGCATCGTGTTCGACGCGCCGGCCACCGGCCACGGCGTCAGTCTCTTCAAGACGCCCCAGGGCATTCTCGACACGATCCGCGTCGGTCCCATCCATCACTACACCAAGGACGTGCTGAAGCTCTTGACCGACCCGGCGCACACCGCGTTCCACATCGTCACGCTGCCGGAGGAGATGCCGGTCAACGAAGCGATCGAGCTCGACCACACCGTCCGTCATGACGTCGGCATGCACCGCGGCACCACCTTCGTGAACGGTGTCTACCCGGAGGTCGTTCCCGCGCCGCTCGCCGGTCTGTGGGAGAAGGTGCGAGCCAACCCGTCGAAGCTCGCGACCGAGTCTGGCGTCGAGCTCGACTCGAAGGTGGCGACCGCGCTCGTCGAAGGGGCCGAGCGTGTGCTCGAACGGCGCCGCCTCGGCGACGGCTACCTCGAAAGGCTCCGCGCCGAGATCCCGGGACCAATGGTGCAGGTGCCGTACCTCTTCGACACCGAGCCAGGACGGCCCCTCACCGATGCGGTGGCGGCATCGATCCTCGAGCAAGTCGGCCGGGACGCTCTGGGTGGGCCGATCGCCGCGAATCGCGGTGCGTCGCGCTCGGGAAGGCGCCGATGAGCCTCTCGGACGCGATCGCGGGCAAGCGCATCATCGTGTGCTGCGGCAGCGGCGGCGTCGGCAAGACCACCATCTCCGCCGCGATCGCGCTCGAGCAGGCGATGGCCGGGAAGCGCACCGTGGTGTGCACCATCGACCCGGCCCGCCGCCTCGCCAACTCGCTGGGCCTGGCGCGCCTCGACAACGAGCCGCGTCCGGTTCCCGACGAGGCGTTCGAGCGGGCGGGGCTCGACCGCAAGGGTGGCGAGCTGCATGCCTTGATGCTCGACACCAAGCGCACCTTCGATGCCTTGGTCGAGCGCTACGCGCCGAGCCCCGAGGTGTGCGACGCGGTGCTCGCCAACCGCATGTACCAGAACGTCTCGGGCGCGCTCGCCGGAAGCCACGAGTACATGGCGATGGAGAAGCTCTACGAGCTCTCGCAGCGCGCGAGCTACGACGTGCTGGTGCTCGACACGCCGCCCACCAGCCAGGCGCTCGATTTCCTGGACGCACCCCACCGGGTGAACCAGTTCGTCGCGTCGGAGGTGCTCGACAAGTTCCTGCGTCCGTATTTCCGGTTCGGGCGCTTCGGCTACAAGATGGTGCAGAAGGGAATGGGTCGCGCGTTCCAGGTGCTGGAGAAGCTCACCGGGCTCGAGGTGCTGCGCGAGATCGCCGATTTCTTCGACGCGTTCGACGCGCTCTTCGACGGGTTCCGCGAGCGCGCCGACCTTGTCGCGGAGCTGATCCGCTCGCGCGACGCCGCGTTCTTGCTGGTGACCGGCCCGCGCCCCGACACCCTCGCCGAGGGAGTGTTCTTCTACGACAAGCTGGTCGAGTACCGCATGCCCTTCGGCGGCTTCGTGGTGAACATGGTCCACGAGCCCTTCGACCACGGCCGCCGGCTCGCGAAGACGATCGACAAGCTGCGCACCAATCCCAAGAGCACGAAGGCCGAGACCAGCCCGGGCGTCCAGCTCCTCAAGGCCTTGGCGCAGACCTACCGCGACCACGAAGCGCTGGCCGACCGCGAGGCGCTCTATCTCGACGAGCTGAAGGAGCGGGTCGGCCGCAAGAACCTGCCGATCTTCCGGGTGCCGTTCCTCGACGACGACGTCCACGACCTCGCCGGACTGCGGCGGGTCGGCGATCGGCTCTTCCGACCCGAGTGATCAGACCAGACGCGCCAGGTTGAGCGCGGCACCCACGTGGGGCGCGAAGGCCTGGTTGATCTCGACGTGGTTGGCGCACGGACAGGTGCCGCACTTGAGCACCTCGAGCCCCAGGAACGCGCGCTCGAAGGCGTCGGCACCGTCGCGCAGCACGTTCCCGCCCGGCGGACTCTGCTTGTTCTCGGCGCAGATCACCACGTCGCCGTTCACCTGAACGCGGCAGAACAGAAACCCGCCGGCGCAGCGTGACCAGGAGAGATCCGGCCAGGCTCGCAGGTAGGCGAGGCCGTCCGCCGAGTTGGCGATGACGTCGCGGGCGCCGTTCTGCTTGGCGGCGATCAGCCGGTCGATGGCCGCGCGGTAGTCCGCGACCTCCGGGTACACGTCGCTCCGGTCCTCGGGCGGATCGAACACGGGCTGGAAGGTGATCGGCACGTCCTCGCGCCGGCCCACCTCGATCAGCTCGTCGACCGAGCCCAGGCTCTCGCGGTGCAGCACCACGGTCACCCGGCGCTTGATGCCGTGCTGGCGGGCGAGCCGCAGGCTCTCGATCACCTTCTCGAAGGAACCCTCGCCGCGGATCTGGTCGTGCACCGCGGCGGGTCCGTCGAGGCTGGTGGTGAGATCGGTCACGTGCTTCAGGATCTCGACGTTCCGCGCCAGGAACGTCCCGTTGGTGTTGAGGCTCACCGAGAGCCCGAGCTCCTGCCCGTACCTGGCGAGCTCGATCACGCCCGGGTAGAGGAGCGGCTCGCCGCCGGTGAACACGACCTTGCGCCCGCCCAGCCGAGCGATGTGGCCGAGCAGCGAGCGCACCAGCTCGTTCGGCAGCTCGATCCGCTGGTCGCTGGTGCGGGTGCAGTAGTCGCAGCGGAAGTTGCAGCGCAGCGTGAGCTGGATGCCGACCACCAGCGGGGTGCGAGTCTGGAACATCCGCGCTCCCACGAAGGGGAGTGCCAGCGAGGCGGCTGTGCGGACGTTCATCGAGTTGCAGGTGACGCGAGCAGGGGTGGGACCGGCATTATCGGGGATCGGCACGAAGCCGCGCAAATCAACCTTGGCTCACGTCCATGGTCACCAGGTCGCCGATGAGCGCCGGGTCCTTGCCGTGGGCCTGGAGGTCGACCGCCAGGGTGACCGTTCGATCCTGGATATCGGACGTCAGCTTCCCGGCCTCTTCGGCCTCGATCAGCCCTCGACCGGTGAGCCAGTCGAGCCAGAGCGGTAGCGCGAGCACGAAGCTCGCCGCGCCGTGGCTCGAGCCCAGGAGTGGGTCGGTCTCGAGGTCGAGGTAGTGGCCGACACTCGCGACGTCGGGCAGCAGGTAGCCCGCGCGCTTCGGCACGCCACGCAAGGCGTTGCGCGCGCCTCGCTTCGCGAGGTCGAGCAGCCGGTCGGTGAGATAGGCGGCGATCGTGGCGCGACCCATCTCGGCTCGCGCCCGCGACCAGCCGTACTCGGTGGCCAGCGCGCCGCAGAACTCGAGCGACAGCAGGAACGTGAGCTCCTCGGCCCGATCGACGTCACCGACCTCGAGAAAGTCCGCGGTGGTGAGCGCGCGCTCGGAGCGCTGCCTGCGGCGCGCGACCAGCTCGGTCAGGAACGCTTGATCGACGTCGCCGAAGGGCGCGAGTCGCTGGGCGAGCCGCGGGTCGGAGGGCTCGAGGTCGGGGTCTTCCTCCAGAGTCCGGGCGATCGCCACCTGGCACGCGATCTCGCGCAGCTCGTCAATCAGCTCGGGATGTTCCTCTTGATGGTCGGTTGCCCAGGCCAGCATCGGCGAGAGGGCGCGCGCGACGTCGTCGAGCCGCGCATGGTAGCGGTACGCGTCGAGGAGCTGCAGCAGCTCCTCGGGATCGTCGGCGAACACCTCCGTGGCTGCCAGAAGCGCGGCGCCGCCGTCGGGCGCGTGGAGTGCCGCCCAGGCGCGCAGGGTGCGATCGAAACAGCGGATGTCGTCCGCGAGCTCCGGCCGGTGGTGCTGGAAAGCGCCGAGCACTCGCTCGAGGTCCGCGGGGCGCGCCTCTTGCAGCAGCTCGAAGCCGAGCTCGCCGACCAGGTCGATCGCGTCCTCCGCGGTCAGCGGGTGGGGACTCTCGACCCGCTGGAGCGCGAGCGCCAGTCGTTCGTCGGTGTCCTCGCCTTCCAGCGCCGACCAGAACGGATCCTCGGCGCCCTCCTCGTCCCCGGCTTCGTCGAGATACTCGTTCACGAGGACGGCATCGCTGACCGGCTCCGCCTCGTGATCGTGCCCGTGGTGATCGTCGCCATGATCGTGATCATGATCATGATCGTGGTGGTGTCCGTGATGATGCGACGGGTCGTCGCAATGAGGATGGTCGTGCGTGCGCGCGGCCGTCTGCGCCGCGCCGCGCCGCACTTCCTCGTCACGGGCCAGACAGCATTTCTTGTACTTCTTCCCCGATCCGCAAGGGCAAGGGTCGTTTCGTCCGGTGGTGCTCATCGAGAACCTTTCGTCGCCAACCGAAGGGCGAAAAGGGCGCAAGGTACCGATGGCCGGGGAGCGAAGGAAGGGCCGGCACCCGCGCAATCCATTTCCGGTATCGTCCCGTACCCTCGCGATGGAAGCGCATCGCGTCCGTCCTCGAAGCGCGACGGCTCCCAAGGAGACGAATGAACACGCGAAGCGGAGGGCCGAGTGGACGCCGGCGAGCGCTCTCGGCCGTCGCCGGCGGCCTCGCCGGTTTCCTCGCTTGCTGGCTGCTGCGCGGCTCGCACCCGAGGCCGTGGGGAACGCTCCTGCACGGAGACGCGGACCTCCTGTTGCGTGACGTCGCCGGGTTCGTGGCCGGTGCCTTCGTGGCGGGCACGGTCGCGCCGCTGGTGGCGGGGAACCACGTACCGGGTCTGCCGCTCTTGGCTCTTGCGCTGTCGTGGCTGTCGAGTGGCTTGGGACCGCCGGCGGCCGAGGCCAGCGCCGCGAGCCGCGCCGCATTCGAGCGCGACGCGCTGCTGGTGGGCTGCGCCGAGCTGCTGGTGCTCGCGGCCGCGGTCGGAGTCACGACCACGGCGTGCTGGCTGGTCGACACCCGAATCACGTTTCCCCGGATCTATCCGGACCCGGGTGATCGGCCGCCCGCGAAGCACACGTCGCGGCGCGACCTCTACGTGTTACTGGTCCCTCACCTGGTTTGCGTGGCGGCGATCGTCGGTGGGGGAGCCTGGCTCGCGGCGCGTGCCGCGCCTGGCTCGTCGGCCTCGAGCGCCGCGCTGGTCGCCGTCGCGTCGGTCGCGGCGGTCGCGGCCGCGCAGCGGGTGCGACCGGCGCGTGGCAGCATCTGGACCGCGCTCGGCGTGCTGGCGGGACTCGCGGTGGCGGTCGCGGTGGTGAGCCCGGCCGTGCAGGCGTGCGCCGAGCTACCGGCGCTGGCGGGCCGGCCGTGGGTGCTGCTGGTCGCGGGGCTCAGCCTCGGATCGGCGATCGCGACCCGGCTCGCGCTCGCCAGATGATCGCGAAGAGCGCCGGCACGCCCAGCACGACGAGGATCCAGACGCCGCAGCGGAACGGCGCTGGATCGAACCACAAGGCGACGCGGTGATGCCCTCGCGGGACGGGCACGCCGCGGAACATGAGCTGTGTCGGGTAGACCGGCGCATCCACGCCGTCGACCGCGGCTTTCCATCGCGGGTCGTAGGGATCGACGATCACGAGCAGCGCGTCTCTGGCGGCTGTGACCTCGAAAGTCTCGTCGTTGGTCCCCAGCTCGATCGACGTCACGCGCCCCGGCGACGGCTCGTCGTCGCGCGAGAGCGCGGCGTCGAGGCCGGAGGGACCTTCGACCACGGCGGTCTCTCGCGGGTCGATCATGGCGCCGGGTGCGTCGTCGAGGATGGCTCGGGCTTCCGCGAAGCCGGACGCGATCCGGACGCGCCGGGCGAAGCTGGCGGGAGGAAGGGCCGTCGCTCGGCGCTCGACGTCGAGCGTGGCGGCGCGGGCCGACGCACCCTCGTCCATCCGGAAGCGTTCGGGTGCCGCCGGATCGCTCACCCGCAAGCCGACGGCGAGTGCGTCGAGCCGCGATTCGGGCTCGACGCCGGCGCTCGCGTCTCTGCCCTCGTGCCCGGTGAACGCGATGGTCCGGGCCGGGATGAGCCCGATCTCTCCAGTGACGGTGCGCACGCCGCTCGCCGCCAGCCAGTTGGGGACGATCTCTCCGGCCTCGCTCGCGATGCCGTAGCTCCGCAGGAACGAGGGTTCGAGCGGCTCGTCGACATGGGGCACGAGCGCGAGAACCCGTGCGCCGGCCGGGACCGCGCCACGCAGCGGTGAGATGACGGCCTCCATCCGAGCATGGCTGGGCGCGACGGTGGCCAGTCCGGGGATGTACCGGGCCACGAGATCAGTGGTCATGCAGGTCAGGACCAGCGCCAGGCCGATGTGGCGCAGGGCCGCGATCCGTAGCGCTGCGAGAGCGGCAGCGCCCGCCGTTGCCAGGAACAGGAACAGGATTGCGAAGGTCTGGGCGTCCCGCCACGCCGAAGCAGCGACCGCTCCGAAGGGAGCAACGGACGAAGGATCGAATCGCTCCTGGCTCGCCCGCGCGACGGCGGTCCAAGCGGCATGCGCGATCGGATGATCGATCGCGACTCCGATCAGGGCGGTCGTGACGATCCCCGCGGCCAAGCCTGCCGCGCCGAGAAATCGGCGATGGGCCGTGGAGAACGGCCGGGCGTCGATCATCCGATCGAGCCCGAGACCGGCGAGGACCGAGATCGGCAACGCCGCCAGCACCGCTGCTCGCGCCGGGTGACGGAAACCTTCGAGCGGCGGGAGCAGTGCGTCGAGCAAACGCGCGGGCCAGTAGCGCTCGCCGAATGCGTAAAGCAAGGTGCCGAGCGCGAGTCCCGCGAGAGTCCGCGCGCGCGGAGCCGCCGCGGCGATCGCGGTCACGGCCAGCGCGAGCGGCAGCACTCCCACGTAGAGCGGAGTCTGCGCCGCGACCGACGGCCCCACGTATCCGCCGCCGGTCTCGTCACCGAAAAGCTTGGGCACCAGGAAGCGCCACAGGCTCGCGGGCTCGAGCGCGATCCCCGATCCGCCCGGCGGCGCGAGGCCCATGGCGCGGTGCGAGCTGCGCAGCGCGTCGAGGGTCGGCAGGACTTGCGGCGCGGCGAGCGCCAGACCCAGCACCCACGCGGTCGCGACGCCGCCCCACAGGGTCGCGCGTGCGCGCGCGTCCCGGTCCGAAGCGAGCCGCACGCTCACGTACGTGGCCGCGAGCAGCGACGCGTACGCGACGTACTGGAGGTGGCCCGCCAGCAGCATGAGCGCGATCGGCATCGCGCCCAGCGCGATCGTCGCCGCGCTCCGCGCCTGCAGGCCTTCCTCGAAGATCCACAGCAGCGCCGGCAACCACGTCACCACCGCGAGCTGCGGCAGCTCGCCGGCGGTGATGCGGCTCACCAGCGCCTCGGACGAACCGAACACGACGCCTGCGAGCGCCGCGCCCAGGGGTGAGGCTCCCAGCGAGCGCGCCCAGCGCTCGGCGAACACCCCCGCGAGACTCAAGTGCAGGAGCCACCAGACCGCGATCACACGCTCGGTGGAGAGCACCAGATTGAGCAGCGAGAACGGGTAGAGCAGCGAGACGACGGCCAGGCCGTGAAAGGGAAGACCGCACATCACGTATGGGTTCCAGTGCGGGAACACGCCCTGCGCGATCTCGCGCCAGGCCCAGTGCCACCACGGATAGAGCTCGCCCAGCGTGTCCCAGCCGTAGACCAGATCGCCGCGCAGCAGCGCTAGGCCCAGCAGTGCGCACGGGAAGACGACCGGGAGCAGCGCCGCGAGAGCGCGAAATCGCGACGAGCCGGAGGCGGAGCCAGTCACGGGTGCCGAGGTGGCGAAGTGCCGGGATCAGCGGGCACCGCGAGGAAGGGCCGCGAGCTTACTATGGCGCGCACTTGCCGCGGCTCGTGAGGCTTCATAGCGTGAAGGGCCCTCGCGGACGCGGCCCGACGACCCCATCGAATGCGCTTCCCGACGAACGATCGAGCGGGCCCCGGCGGCCGGCTTGGCGTCCGGGCATGCGTGCTGCTCCTGTGCGTTCTCTCGGCCGCTCGCGCCGCGTGGCCCTATCGAGACCACCTGTTCGCGCCCGGTACCACCTGGGCGCTCGATCACGCGTTCTCGGCCGACGTGATCGAAGTGGGCCGGCGGATCCATGCGACCACCGGGCGCGTGTGGGGTTACGAGCCGCACTTCATGGCCGGTTATCCGTTCGCGTTCCTCGAGCACAACCTCGTTTCCCACCAGTACGCGGCGCTCGCGATCCCAGGCGTGACGTCGGGGCAGTGGGTGCGGTTCGGCGTGGTGCTCGGCTGCGCGGCGATCCCGTGGTTGCTCTACGCGAGCTTCCGCGGCTTCGGGATCGAGCGTCGCGCGTCGCTCGCGATCACGCTGATCGGCGTGGTGCTGCTCGACGGTTCGGAGCTCGAGATGTTCCGTGCCACCGGCCCGGTGGTGGGCGGGTTCGTGAGCGTGCTGGTGCTCCCGGTGCTGGCCAGTGCTCACGCGTTCCTGACACGCGATCGGGTGGGCTGGGGGCTCGCGTTCGTGGCGCTGACCGCGCTCGATCTCCTGGTGCACAAGGGCGCCGTCCTGCTGCTGCCGGTGCCGGTTCTCGCCATCGCCGCGGCCCGCGCGAACGGGCGCGTACCGCGCACGCTGGGGATCCTCGGTGCCGCGCTGGTGGCGACGCTCGCGGTGAACGGTGCCTGGCTGGCGCCGATGCTCCGCTACGTGCACTGGCGGAGCGCGGTGCCGTGGCCGCTCTGGACGCAGCACGACCCGCTCCGGATCGTCACCGAGGTCGTGACGCCGGCCGCGGGGTTCGACGGATTCGTCGCGCGCGATTGGCTGGGGACACCGCTCTGGGGAAGCTGGCTCGCCCGGCTCTCCGTCGAGGTGCTCGGCCTCTGCGGACTTCTGCGGCTCGCGGATCGGCCGCTCAGGCGCGCGCTGGTCGCGGCCCTGGTGTGGCTGGCGATGCTCGCATTCTACGGCTCGTGGATCGACGCGATCGCGGCGTTCGAGCCGTTCCGCTACGTGATCGCGTACCGGGTGCTGTGGCTGCTGCCCGCGGGATTCGCCGTCGAAAGGTGGCTGGCGCGCCCGGTGACGCCGGCCCTGGGCTCTCTTCGGCTCGATGCCGTGGCGCTCGCGGGCTGGGTCGTGGCGGTCTCCGCTCTACCGACCTTCACCGAGTTCGTGCGCCGCCAGACCATGAGCGCGGCACCTCCGGCGGGATTCACGATCCTCGACCAGTGGGTGCGCGAGCGTGCTCCTCGCGAAGGGCGCCTCATGGTCGAGGATGCGTGGGTGGATCGAGACGACCCCGGCCCGTACCAGGGCAGCTACGTGCTCGGCATGCTGGCACTCGATACGGCGCGCGAGCTGATCGGCGGCCGTGCACCGTACATCCGGGTGGCGCAGCGTTTCGCGAGCTTCACCGGTGGCGAGGCGTTCGGCGCGCGGCTCGACGATCTGGCGCCGGCCCGGCTGGCGCGCTACCTCGATCTCTACGACGTGACCGGGATCGCGGCGTGGCATCCGGCGAGCCGCGCCGCGCTCGACGCGCTCGCGCCGCTGGTCACCGTGGCGGATGATCAGGGCCCGTTCCGCTTCTACCGCGTGAACCGGACACCCTCCGCGTTCGAGCGCGGCTCGGGTCGCGTGTCCGCAACGTGGGGCGAGATCGACGTGAGCGAGGTGCAGCCGGCAGAGGGCGAGGTGGTGCTTCGTTACCACTGGGCCGAGGGCCTGACGGCCACGCCGAGCGCGCGGGTCGAGCCGGTGGTGCTCGAAGACGATCCAGCACCGTTCGTGCGCGTGATCGCGCCGCCGTCCTCGTTTCGTCTCAGGCTCGGCGGATGAGCGGACCGACGCGCGCCGAGCAATCGGCCCAGTCCCGCGGCACGCTCGTTCTCGCCGGTGCGGCGCTCCTCGGCCTGGTGCTGTGGTTTCTCGCTCCCGGGCTCGAGCCCGGCGGCATGGTGTTCGGCTGGGACACGGCTGGCGAGCACTACTACTGGGAGTCGTGGACCTGGGACCGCTACCGATCCGGGCATCCGGCGCTCTGGACGAGCCACGCGAACGCCGGGTTCCCGATGGCGGGCGTGGGCACCAGCAGCACGTTTTACCCGCTCGACGCCGTTCACCTGTTCCTGTCGCACGCGCAGGCGATGGACGTGGTCCTGGCCCTGCATCTGTGGTTGCTGGGTCTCGGCACCTTCGTGTTTCTCCGTCGTGCCGGTTGCCGGGCGGAAGGCGCGTGGATCGGTGCGGTGACCGCGGTGCTCTCGGGTCCCGTGGCGGGGGCGTTGCTGCTCGGCGGCCGCGCGCAGCTCTATTCGCTCGCCTGGATCCCCTGGGCTTTTGCGGCGGTGGAGCACGGCGTGACCGCGGGGCGGCGGGGCGCGTTTCTCGGTGGCGCGTGGGTCGTCGCGCTGGCGCTGCTCGG
The DNA here is from genome assembly GCA_964650975.1 of uncultured bacterium. Classification (GTDB taxonomy): domain Bacteria; phylum JADJOY01; class JADJOY01; order JADJOY01; family JADJOY01; genus CAZYWA01. Next base: position 4,547 of record CAZYWA010000100.1, on the reverse strand, counting down.
CGGTCATCCATTCATGGCGCTGCAGACCGCGGTCGCCGCGTGCGGCTACGGCTGGGTCCTCGCAGTGCGCGGGCAAGGACGCCGGTCACACGGCGAGACCGCACCGGAGAAGACCCCACGTTCGATTGCGGTCGTGTTCGCCGGCTCGGCGCTGATGATCGGAATCGGTGCGCTGATCGCCGCGCCACAGCTCGTGGCGTGGCACGACTTCAGCCAGGCCGCGGCAAAGGCGACCGAGCTACCGCCCGAGCTCGCGCACCTGGCCGAGCTGCCGCCCCGTCAGCTCCTGACGTTCCTCTTCCCGGGGTTCTTCGGAGACGAGGTGAGCGGTCTCTACTGGGGACATTTTCTCCAGTCGTTCCTGAACCTCTACGTCGGCTGGTTGCCGTGGATCGTGTTGCCCGCGGCGTTGCTTCGGAAGCAGCGTGCTCCGGCGATCGCCCTCGCGATCGTGGGATCGGGAGCGCTGCTACTCGCATGCGGTCGCCACGTGGCGTCGCTCGACGCCGTCTGGCGGGCGATTCCGGGGACGGGCCATCTCCATTTCCCCGCCCGGTGGCTCTCGATCACGTCGTTCGCGCTCAGCGCGCTCGCGGGAATGGGAGTCGACCGGCTGCTCGGCGCGGACGAGCCCGTCTCCCGCCGGCGCGCCGTGCTGGCGTCGCACCTTTCCCTGGCACTGCTGGCGATCGTCACGATCGGTTGCTCGCTCGCCATGCGTCCGGCGGGTGATGCGCCCTCGGCCTGGTGGACCGCGATCTTCGACGGCGCGGAGCTCGATCCGCTGCGATCGTCGGCGAGCCAGGGAATCCCGCTCGAGCACCTCGGGGCGTCGGCGTTCGCCGCCAGCCGCGACTCCGTGCTGGTGGGCGTCGCCATCCTGGTGGCGTTCGTGGTGGGACTGACGCTCGCCCGGCGCCTCGGCCCCCGCGGAGGCGCCGCGCTTCTCACGTTGCTGGTGCTCGCCGACCTGGGTGGGTGGAGCCGGCGATTCGTCCTGCATCAGGATCCGCAAGCGTTGCGCTTTCGTCTGGAGCAGGTGGAGCGGTTGCGGGGAGATGGGGAGCTCCAGCGATACGCGTCGCTGCTCTCGTCGTTCGCGGTGCCAGCACCCGACGGGGTCGCAAGGCACTACGGCGGGCTCGACACGTACGGTCAATCGCACATGCACCGCGGGCTCGTCCAAGGCCTCGACGCGCTGCAATTCGGTGCCTTCGGTCTGGACACGATGAACCGGCTCGCGATCCACGGCGGCATCTTCACGCAATTCTTCCCCAGCGACCGGCGCATCCTCGATCTGCTCAACGTCCGCTGGGTCATCGCGCCACCGGCCGCGACGCTGCCGGTCGAACCGGGTGCGTGGAATCTGCCGGCGGACGCGCGCGGCTACGACGAGCTCGAGCTCGCGGAGAAGAACGAGGAGTGGGCACTTTACCGGAACCCGCACGCGCTACCGCGCTTCTTCCTGGTGCGATCGCTCCGCTTCGAGCCCGACGAGGAACGAATGTGGGAAGCGCTCGCCGCGCCGAGCTTCGACCCGCGGGGCGAAGTGGTGATGCTGCGAAGTGACGCGGCCGCCACGTCCTCTCTCGATCTCGGCTCGCAGGGGTCGATCGTCAGCGCCGCGTTCGACAAGGCTGCCGACGACGACGGCTCCATCCGCATTCAGGCCCGAACCTCGGCGGATGCGCTTCTGGTGATCAGCGAGGCCTGGGCGGCGGGTTGGCAAGGAACCGTCGACGGTCGAACCGCCCCCGTGGTCCGCGTGGACGGAGCGCTGATCGGGGTGCCGATCGCGAGCGGAAGCCATCGCGTCGAGCTGCGTTATGCGCCGCGCTCGATGCGGGTGGCGATGTGGGTTTCGCTCGCCGCGACGCTCGCGTTGCTCGCCGCCCAGGTCGCGGTCGGACGGCGTCGACCGAGTGCCGCTGCCGTGTCAGCGTGACGCCGCGCTCGCGGCGCCGATCCAGCCCTCTCGATCGAGCGTCTCGACGATCATCTCGGCGATGATCCGGCTGCCGTCGGGATTGAAATGGACGTGGTCGGTTTCGGGCCGCAGGAAGAGCTCGCGGTGCCCGATGAAGCGCGGCACCGGGTCGACCAGCGCGACACCGAGCGCGCCGGCGACCCGCGCCGCGCGCTGGTTGTAGTCAACGTGAACGGCGGTGTAATCCTCGTGATCGCTCAGGAACGGGCAGGTCACGAGGACCACGGTGGCGCCGCGCTCGCGGAGCTTGGCGGCCAGCGCGCGCAGGTTCGCCTCGTAACGCTCGGGCGGCACCCGCAGCCCAGGTCCCGGAACGTAAGCGCCCTTTCCCGCCGCGCGGCGCAGGAGCTGGTAGAGCCCGGAGCCGTCGAGCACGCCCTGGAGATGGAGCGCCCATTCGGGTGGCATCACCACCTCGTGATCCGGGTGTCCGCCGAGCGCGGGGGTGTGATCGTTCCAGGCGAGCTGGATCGTGGCGAGCTCGGGCGCCGGAGCCGACGAATAGCGATCGAGAAACCGCAGGGCCTGCTCCGTGGTGTAGCCCGGTACGCCGGCGTTCCAGACCGACACCCCGCCCGGGATCCTGCCGTCGAGCAGCGCCTCCAGAAGCTCGGGGTAGCCGTGTCCGTCGTCCATGACGGTGACCGAGTCGGCGAGGCACAGCACCCGATGACGCGCGCCCTCGCGGTAGCTCGGGGCGCCGCGGCCGGGAAGACGCCAGAAGAGCACCGGGTCCCGCTCCACCGAGGCGAGCTTCTCGAGCAGGATCGGGATGGTCCAGGCCGAGCGGATTGGCGGAGTGGGAATCAGCCGCCCGAGGGCTTCGAGGATCCCGAGGCCGAGCACGACCGCGAGCGCGAGCCAGCGCCAGCGATGGCGACGCGCGCGGATGTCGCTGGCGGAGCTCATGCGGCGCTCGGTCGGAAACGCGCCTGCCGGAAAGTCGTGGCGCTCCACAGCGCGAGTGCCAGGAGCGCCGCGAGCGAGATCGAGGCGCCCACCCAGAGCGACGCGGGGCGGTAGCGGAGAACCACCCGGCTCGTTCCCGCGGGGACCGGAATCGACCGCAGCGCTAGATCCGTACGCAGTACCGGTGCGCGCTCGCTGTTCACGTCGGCCGTCCAGCCGTCGTCGTAGGCGTCGCTGACGACCAGCAGCGCGGGCCGTGGCGCGTCGACGTCGATCTCGACACGCTCGTCCCGATCGAGACGGATCGAGGCTCCGCCGCCGGATTCGAGCGACCGAGCGCCGAGGTCGGAGGGATCGACCGTAGCCGGGAGGTCTTTCCGAACGATCACCGCTGCGCGCGGATCGGTCCCGGGGTCGACGAGCAGCGTGCGCGCCGCCGCGGCGGTGTCCACGAGATAGACGCGGCTCGCGACGAATACTCGCGGGCCTGGGCTCGGATTCTCGAACACCCGGATCGATCCCTCGTGGATCCGCTCCGCGAAACCCGCCTGAGGTGGCGCGCCGTCGGGCCAGCCGTCGCCGGGAGCCACGATCCAGCGCACGCCCAGCAGATCGAGGATGCGGCGGTCGCGCACCGTCTCGTGCTCGAAGGTCGACTCGATCCCGGTCAAGGCGCGATAGGCCGACGGCACCACGAAGAACACACCGCCGACGTCGCTGCGCCCTTCGACCATGGCGCGGTGGATGAACGATTGAGAGAAGCGGTTGAAGACCGGATAGCTCCGGTCGAAGGCCGGGCTCCGGCTCACGATCGAGGACGGCAGCAACGTGAGTGTGCGCGCCTCGGGGTCCTGGTCGAGCACGGAGCGGATGGCTTGCGGCGTTTCGAGGGTCGAAGCGGGCACCGTCTCGACGTACCGGTGCCCGCTCCACCACAGATCCGCGGCACCGAGCAGCAGCATCGCGACGCCGGACCGAGTCGCAGAAGTTTTCGAACGGATCGCCGCGGCGACGACCAGCGCGGCGACGAGTGCCAGCACGGTCCCTTGCCCCGTGGCGGCTTCGGCTGTCCGGCAGCGGTCAGGTCGCGCCGATTCCCAGTCGCTGCCGAGATGCTGCGGGTCAGGGCCAAGGAACGAGTCCACGTGAGCTTGCACGTAGCGCTCGACCTTCTCGAATCGCGGCGAGCCGGCTGGATCGGCTGTCGAGAACAGCGCGATATGGAGGGTGGCCACCAACAACGGAATCGCCGCAATCGCCACCCCTCTGCCGCTCCTGGCTCCAGCCGGTGCCTCTCGTGATGTCAGCGCCGCCGAGACACCGAGCCCTCCCAGCGTGGCGAGTCCCATCACCGTCAGATGCAGCCATCGCACCGGCATCCGGAACAGCGAGAAGCCCGGCAGCAGCGCGTACACGATGCGGTGGACGGGCGTGTAGGCGCCCATCGCGACCAAGAGACCGAACACGCTCAGGGGAACCAGGGTCGCGGCCTGGCGCCGGGTGCGCGCCCCGAACGCCAGCGGGAGAGCCGCGAGCGGCAGCAGACCGACGTAGGGGGTCGACATCTCCTTCAGGAACCCGCCCCAGTAAACGGAGGTCACGGCGTCGCCGAAGAAGCCGGGCGCCAGGAGACGGATGAGCTCGATGGGGA
>CAZYWA010000099.1:0-18860 GCA_964650975.1 uncultured bacterium | reverse complement strand
CCGCACGGCCAGCAGGAACGACATGAAGACGCCGATCAGCACGCAAAACTCGACGCTGACCCCGACCGCCGCGAGCGCGGTCACCGACACGATCACCGCGTCGAAACGCGAGGCGCGCACGCTGTAGCGGAGCGCTCCCCAGTCGACCATCCGCCAGCCCGACACCACCAGGATCCCGGCCAGCGCCGACTTGGGAATGAAGCGCGCGTAAGGTGCGAACGCGAGCATGATCGCCGCCACCGCGGCCGCCGAGATCACTCCCGACCACTGCGTCGCGGCACCGGCTTGCTGGTTGATCGCGGAGCGAGTGAGCGAGCCCGACCCCGGGAAGCAATGGAAAAAGGAGCCCGTCAGATTCGCGAGTCCCTCCGACAGGCATTGCTGGTTCATGTCGAGCCTTTGCCCGGTTTGCGCCGCGATCGCCTTCGCCATCGAGATGGCCTCGAGCAAGCCGAGCGTCGCGATGGCGAGCGCGCTGGTCGCCAGCGTGCGCAGGTCCGGGGTCGTGAACACCGGCGGAGCGAACGACGGCAACTTCGCCGGTATCGTTCCGACCACCTTCACGCCCTTCCCTTCCAGAGCGAGCCAGGCGCTCGCGCATGCCATCACGATCACCGTCAGGAGCAGGTCCGGGAAGAGCTTCCAGCCGAGCTTTTGCTTGAGCCAGCGCAGCGCGAGCACCAGCGCGATCGTGCCCACACCCACCTCGATCGTCAGGGTGTGCAGCGAGCCGCCTTGCCTCATCGTGTCCCAGAAGCGCACCAGGAACGGATCGTGCACGTCCCCCATCGCCTTCAGGCCCAGCAGATTCTTGAGCTGGTCCAGCCACAGGAGCACCGTGGCGCCCACCGTGAAGCCGACGATCACCGAGTGCGAGATGTAGCGGGTCAGGTCGCCGAGCCTCAGCAGCGTGATGCTCACCTGCAGCGCGCCCACCAGGAACGCGAGCAGGATCGCCGCCTGGATGCGGTTTTCCGGTGCGATCACCGCGACCGCGCTCAGGAGCGCGATCGAGATGGCGTTGGTGGGGCCGTTGATGAGCTGCCGCGACGAGTCGAAGAGCGCTCCCACCGCCGTCATGACGATCGCCGTATAGAGCCCGTATTCCGGCGGTACGCCCGCGACGATCGCGTAAGCCATCGCCTGCGGCACGGCGACGGTCGCCACCGTGAGCCCGGCGACCAGGTCGGCGCGCAACGCCCCGAAGCCGTAGGTCCTGAGCGAATCGATCGCCGGAACGCGCTGGTAGAGAAAGCGCAGGATCGTCGGCGTATCAGCGGTCGTTGCAGCTGCAAGCACGATGAATCTCCCGTGGTCGGGTCGATGGAGGGCGAGCCCCGTCCCTCATGCGGTGGTCACGACGGCGGAGTGACCGCCACCGCGTGCGGAATACAGGGCGCATCGCCCGACGGATCGTAGACCACGTTCGACGCGCTGTCGCACGCCGTGGCCAGGGACACGATGCGCCGCGGATCGAAATCGCCCGCGAGGGAAAGACAGAGGTCGATCACGTTGTCGCCGTCGGTCACGTAATGGTCGGGCGAGTCCGGCACCGTCGAGCCGAGATCGGCGAGCCCCAGGAACCGGATCGAGTCACCGAGCGCTGGATCGCCGGTTCCCACCAGATGGCCGTTCGGGTCGAGCACGCGCAGGTCGAAGATGTCGCCACGGTCCGGCGTGAGCGGGCGCACGCCGTCGAGCGACACGCCGCCGCTCCAGGTGACGCGCACCACGTGCGTTGTGTCCGGGAAGAGGGTCCGGCAGTCGTTGGGAAGACCGGGGCCGACCGTTCCCTCGCCGTCGCTCGAGAACGGCGCGAGCTCCGCGAGCAGCATCTCCGGACCGAGCCGGTAATCGAGGAAACCGCCGGTGTAGGTCGCCCCGAGCGCGTCGAGGGGCATCCCGGTCGAGCGATCCGTGTCCTCGAGCTGGATCGATCCCGTGACGCGGAGCTCGACTGGCGACGGACCCCGCGCGGCCTCCGAGCCGTTCGGTTGCGGCGAGCCGAAATCGCCGATCAGCAGCACCGTACGATCTTCGTTCTCCTCGTTCGCCGGAGCGGTGGTCGCGCAAACCGGCGTACGCGTCGAGCCGTCCGAGAGCATGACCTCGAAATCCCCGGGATCGACCGTGCTCTGCACGACCTGGCGGGAGAAGACCACCGGCATCCCGTCGAGCCCCTGCAGGGCTTCGGGTCCGGCCTGTCCCGCGCAGATCAGCGCCAGCGCCAGCGGTGTCGGCGCGCTGGTGAGCAGCGTCCCGTCGCTCGCCGTCACCACGCGGCATCCAGCCGCCTTCGCCTCGTCCGCGTTCGAGCCATCGCCGTTCGAGTCCGCGATTCCGAGGCAATCGTCATAGCCGTAGTAGGCCGACAGGATCACGGAATCGGCGGAAGCACCGCCGCTCGCGCCGCCGCCGCACCCGAACCCGGCGACGAGCGCGATACAACATCCGATCCACTCCGTCCGTCTGCGCATGATCCCCGAAATCGCGAGCATGCCACGATTTCATCAGTCGCGAACCCTGGAACGAGCGTGAGGCCGGAAGGGGTGCTCGAGCCTCTTCGAACCGGTGGCCGGCGATCTACTGCAATCTCTCGACTGCCGAGTCCGGCGCTCCGTGCAGCCACAGCACGTACGGATGAGTGATCCATTCTCCCCGCTGGGTGCGCTGGGGCTCCGCCACCGAGACGCGATCTTCCCCGATCGAGGTCACGACACCGCACTCGTCCGCGACCTTGTCGCCGACCCGCACGATCGAGCCGCGCCCGTCGACGCCCGCGAGCGTCGCACGCGCGTCGCGGCCGCTTTCCATTCGCACGATGCCTTCGAGACGAACCTCGTCGAGATGGGTTCCCGCGAGGAGTCCGCCGAGGCATTCAGGTTTCTGGCCGTGGTCCGTGTCGATCGGCGGCAAGACCACGGTCACCTCGCTCGGCGGCCGGAATGGATCGCGCTTGCCGGTCGGCTCGTAGGCGTAAGGATCCCTCTCGGGCCAGTCGTCGGACAGCACTGCGTCGATTTCCGCGTCGAGCTTGGCGAAATCGGGCGGACTCGGCGCGGGCAGCGCGGCCTTCGCGGCCGACGCGGAACCGTTGCCGGTCGCGCAAGCAGCCAGGAGCGCGATCGAAAACAACACGAGCCAACGTCGGGCGATGCGGTATGCGGAATTCATCGACGGACCTCCGTACGCGCGGGATGCGCGCACGAAGCCCAAGGGCATTCGTCGTGCCGAGCCAGATTCGGGAGCGGCTCACGGCGAAACTCGTTGCGATGTCCTCGCGCTCGCCGCGACGCAGCTGCACGGGCGCCGATTCGCCGAGGCGTCCGACCTGTACCGTTTTCGTACAGGTTCGTGGACAGTGCGGAACCGCCGGGATAGCGTCGAGCGAACGATCGGCGAGGCGCTCGATGCCGCATCTCACCATCCAGGCCGGCTCGGTGAAGCAGCACGGACGGCCGATCACCGAGCTCGACCTCGACGTGCTCGCGCGCTCCGGCGCACCCACGCTCACGCTGGGACGCGGGCCTGCCAACGATCTGGTGCTCGAGACCGATCTCACGGTGTCGCGCGAGCGGCACGCGTCCTTGTCACGCGAAAGCCAGGCCTTCGTCCTCGAGAACCACACCGATCGCGCCCATCGCGTGCGCGTCAACGGCGAACCGCTTTCGCGCGGCACCCGCCGCGTGCTCGCCGACGGCGACGAGATCGTGATCGGACGCTCGGTATGGCTGCGGTATCGCTCGTCCGATCCGGCGCACGCCTCGACGCTCGACGCAAGCGGCGACGCTCCGGCGCTGGCAGCCGCGGCGCCGCACGGCGCCGCCGCGATCCTCGGCGTGAGCCGCGCGATCCGCGCGGTGGTCGAGCAGATCCGCATCGCCGCCGCGAGCGACATCGCGGTGCTGGTGCTGGGCGAGACCGGCGTCGGAAAGGAGCTGGTGGCGCGCGCCGTCCACGACGCGAGCGGCCGCCGCGGCGCGCCGTTCGTCGCGGTCAACACGCCGGCGCTCTCGGCGGAGCTGTTCGAGAGCGAGCTCTTCGGCCACGACCGCGGCGCCTTCACCGGCGCCGCCACCGACAAGCCGGGATGGGTCGAGGCCGCGGCCGGAGGCACGCTCTTCCTCGATGAGGTCGGCGAGCTGCCGATGGCGCTCCAGCCCAAGCTCCTGCGGCTGCTCGAGAACCGCACCTTCGTGCGTGTCGGTTCGACCCGCGAGCGCCGCTCCCGCGCCCGGGTCGTCGCCGCGACCAACCGCGATCTCAAGTCGGCGGTGACCGACGGCCGCTTCCGCCAGGATCTCTATTACCGGATCGCCGGCTTCCCGATCGTGGTCCCGCCGATCCGCGAGCGCCGCGATGACATTCCGGTGCTGGTGCGCGCGGCCCTCGAGGACGTGGCGCGTCTCGACGGGCGCGCGGTGCGCTTCGACCCGGCGGCGCTCGACGCGCTGGTCCAGTACGACTGGCCCGGCAACGTGCGCGAGCTCAAGCAGACCGTGCGACGGCTGGCGCTCTCGACGCGCGGCGGCGCCATCGCCAAGGGCGAGCTGCCAAGCGAGCTGCGCTCCGGAGAGGCCGGATTTCTCGACGGATTCCGCGAGCGCTGGCAGTCGCGCGACTTCGCCGAGCGGGTGACGCTCGTCGACCTGGAGCGCGCGACCCGCGCCCTGGGATCGCGCTCGGCGCTCGCTCGCTGGCTCGGCGAGCGCAACCGCAGCACGTTCTACGCGCGCATCAAGCGGCTCGGCGCCGAGCGCCGTGCACCGGCCGCGGGAGCGTGACGGCCGCCATGCCAAGCGACGCCACCACCGGCACCGGCGCCACCGACCCGCTCGACGGCGTCGCCACGCCGGCCGATCGCGAGGTGCTGGCACCGGGTGCCTCGCTCGCCGGCCGGTTTCGCATCGTGGGCGAGCTCGGCCACGGCGGCATGGGTGTGGTCTACGACGCCCGCGACGAGAAGCTCGGCGAGCGCGTGGCCATCAAGGTGATTCGGCCCGGCCGCGCCTCGTCCGGCGCCAGCCACGAGCGCTTCCTCCACGAGGTCCGTCTGGCGCGGCGCATCGCCCATCCCGGCATCGTGCGCATCTTCGAGCTGGGCGAGGAGCGCGGTGCGCCGTTCGTCGCGATGGAGCGACTCGAAGGCGCCGACCTGGGACGAGTGCTGGCCGAGCGCGGCCGCTTGCCGGTCCTCGAAGCGCTCGATTGCGTGATCCAGGCCTGCGATGCGCTCGCCGCGGCGCACGACGAGGGAATCGTCCACCGGGACATCAAGCCCACGAACTTGTTCCTGACCTCGAGCGGCGCGGTGAAGGTGCTCGACTTCGGGCTCGCCGCCGCCACCGACCTCGACGATCGCGACGATCGCGCCGCGGGAGGCGGGCACCAAGCTCCGCGAGCCGGAGCGGGGACACCCGCTTTCATGGCTCCGGAGCAGCGCTGGCCCGAAACTTACGGTTCGCCGACTCCGGCCACCGACGTGTGGGCGCTGGCTCGAGTCCTGACCGAGCTCCTCACGGGACGCGTCGATGCCTGGGGCGATCTCGCGGCGGCGGCTCCCGCGATGCCCGTCGTGCCGCTGGGGCTGGCACAGGTGCTGAGCGCGGCACTCGCCGACGATCCAACGCACCGGCCGCCCTCCGCCGCCGCGCTGGGGAAGGCGCTGCGAGAAAGCGCGGCGCGGCTGGTTCCGGCGCGTTTCTCGCCGCGGCGGCTGGCCTGGATCGCAGCTGTGGGAGCGTTGCTCATCGTCACCGGCGCCACGGCCGTGGAGACGGGAGTCCGGCGCTGGTGGCGCGGCGAGATCGAGAGCGCGTTGGAGCAGCGGCAGCTGTCGCGAGCCGCCGCGCTGGCGCTCGCGGCGTTTCCCGACGCGCGCGGCAAGGAACCGTGGTTTCGCGCGCTCGCCGCGACCGTCGAGGATCGAGGGCACGCGCTCTTGCGCGCCGGGCGCACGCTGGAAGCCCTGGAAGCGCTCAAGCTGGCGCGCGAGCTGGGGGCGAGCTCCGCGGACGGAGTCAGCCGCGCGCGCGAGGCCCGCGAGATCGAGGTGGCAGCACGTCGCGTCGCTCACGACACCCCGCCGAGTGCTCCGCTCGTCGTTCCTGCTTCGGCGCCGGCCCCAGCGCCGGAGCCCACCCACACCCGCGCCAGCCTCCGCTCCGAGCATGCCGCGGCGCTCTATCTCGACGGTCAGCCGCTCGGGCTCACGCCATTCGAGGGCGAGTTGCCCCTCGGCCTGCACCGCATCCGGGTGGTCGATCTGGACAGCGGCCACGCCCGCGACGAGATCGTGTCGCTCGGCGCCGACACCCCGCTCGAACGTGCCTGGACGGCGCGGTAGAGGCGTTCAGATCGCCGGGCTCAGCTGGCGCTGAACACCGTGCGCATTCCTTTGTGGAAGTGCGACACGATCTCGCCGTCGTCCTCGACCACGACCCGGTTGCAGAGCAACACGTAATTCCCGGCCGCCAGATCGAGCTTGAGCTCGTAGGTTCCGCCTGGCTCGAACTCCGGAATCTCCCCCAGCACGTCCACACCCGCACCCCCTTCGTCGAAGCTGCCGTCGGCCTGCGTGGGAAGTGCGTCGAGCGCGAGATCGGTTTTGACCACCAGAAACTCGTGAGGCACGGTCCCGGCGTTGGTGACCTGGAACACCACTCGCCCCAGCGCGGCACTGGTCTGGTTGGGAACCACCTGGTACTCGCTCACCTGCACCTGGACGAGGCTTCCTGCGTTGCCGACGGTGCTCCCGCCTCCGCAGGCCCCAGCGGACACCAGCGCGAGCACCGCGAGCCCAAGCACGGTGAACGACCTGAAATCGACTCTCGTCATGGGTTCCATCCCCTTCGGCCGGCCGACGACGACGTTACCGCACCCCGAGCATATTCGCCCCGATCTTGGCCGAGGTTCTCGAAGCCCGTCGCCCTCGATCGGACCACGCACCGGCTACCCCTTCACGCACACCACTTGCTTCAAGGTGTGAACGATCTCCACCAGGTCCTTCTGCGCTTCCATCACCGCGTCGATCGGCTTGTACGCGGCTGGCGTCTCGTCGATCACCTCCGCGTCTTTGCGGCACTCGACGTCGCGGGTGGCCGCGATGTGGTCGGCCACGGTGAAGCGTCGCTTCGCCTCGGCGCGCGACATGGTGCGCCCGGCGCCGTGGCTGCACGAGTGAAAGCTCTGGTCGTTGCCGAGGCCGCGCACGATGTAGCTCTTGGCGCCCATGCTTCCCGGGATGATGCCGAGATCGCCCTTCCGCGCCCGCACCGCGCCCTTTCGCGTGAGCAGCACGTTCCTGCCCAGGTGGTGCTCGCGGGCCACGTAGTTGTGGTGGCAGTTGACCGCCATCACGTCGGCGCGAAACGGCGGGATGCCTTTCACGTTGCTCACGGCCCGGATCACCGCGTCCATCATGAGCCGGCGGTTGGTGGCGGCGTAGTCCTGCGCCCACTCCACGGCCTCGACGTAATCCTCGAAGTGCGAGGTCCCCTCGGGCAGATACGCGAGGTCCTTGTCCGGCAGGTCGATGAAATGCCGGCGCATGTCGTCCTTGGCGAGCTCGATGAAGTAGCTGCCGATCCTGTTGCCGACGCCGCGCGAGCCGCTGTGCAGCACGAGCCACACGTGCTGCTCCTCGTCCAGGCACACCTCGATGAAGTGGTTGCCGGTGCCGAGTGTGCCGAGATGGGTCACGTGGTTCGACTTGGCCACCGCCTTGTGCTTGGCGGCGATCTCGTCGAATCGGCGCACCAATCCCGACCACGCGGCGCGCACCGCCTCGGGCGGCTCCCCCCACGCTCCCACGTCGTGCTTCCACGAGCGCTCCGAGCGGCCGTGCGGCACCGCCTTCTCGATCGCGGTGCGCACGTCGTGGAGGTTCTCGGGCAGGTCGCTCGCGGTGAGCGTGGTCTCGACCGCCATCATGCCGCAGCCGATGTCGACGCCCACCGCGGCCGGAATGATCGCGCCGAGCGTGGGAATCACGCTTCCCACCGTGGCGCCCTTCCCGAGGTGCACGTCGGGCATCACCGCCACCCAGCCGTGGATGAACGGCATGCGCGCCATGTTGAGCAGCTGCTCGCGCGCCTGCGCCTCGAACGGCACGCCGCGCGTCCAGGTCTTGATCGGCACGCGGCCGCCATCGATCACGTCGAAATTCTTCTCGGTCACGGGCAACCTCGATGGCGGCAACCTATCCGCCCCGGGGGAAAGCGCGCGGCCCGCGCTCGCCCTGAGCGCTAGCGCTCGGCGCTCGCCGTGGCTTGCGCGGCGAGGATCTCGAAGGCGCCCTTTTCCGGACTCGTTCCGTCCACCTCCCGTCGACCCGCGAGCGTGGCGCGCGGCGAGCCGGGTCCGAACCGGAGCACGCGGTAGTCGAGGCCGTGCCAGGCGGACGAGCACTGCGGCTCGACACCGGCGGCCACGGCGTAACGGCTGCCGTCCGAGGCCGGCGAGCCCAGCACCACCCGCTCTACCCACCACGCCTGACTTCTCTCGGTGAGCGTCTCGGGATCCCAGAGGGTGATCAGGCGCCAGCCAGCCGGCACGCGCTCGAGCAGCCACACGCTCGAGTCCGCGCCGCACTCGACGCTCACGCTGACCGTCACGATCAGCCTCTGCGGCTCTCCGGGCAGGACTTCGATGACCACGCCGTCGTGGCATCCGTATCGCGAGTCGCGAACGCAGCGCGACGTGTCGCAGTGCGGGATCTGCGAGGCAATCCACTGCGGCACGCGATCCGAAACCGACTGCGTCCCCGCCGACGCACGCAACGAGCAGCACACCTCGTTCAGCATCGCGTGCTTGAGCTCGGCGATGAGCGGTCGAGCGGATTCGGGCAGGGCGTCGCCGTCGGTGTCCGGCACCCCCTGAAGCAGCCGCGCGGTCTCCCGGATCGACCCGGCCCATCCGGGAGACGCCATCGCCGCAAGCGAGAGAGAGCCCAGGAGCGCCGTCGCAAGAGCCGTTCGCAGCCAGCGCGCACGGCGATCCTGGAGAAGCGAATCGTGTCGTGGATGACGCGCAGGTGTCCTCGCGGGGACACGCACCTGCCGCATCTTCTGCGCGGTTCTCGTCGTGTTTCGGGATGAATCCATGATGGCCGGAGTCCATCGCAAGCCGAGTGCCGCGCCGGGCCGGACGCCCCCACCGATCCGGGATAGGCTGACCGATCCACGGAGCGAGAGGGCGCGCACACATGGATTCGGTCGGGCTGGGAGCTCGGGTAGCGCTGGTGCCGATGGCCGCTCCTGCGGACGCGGCGGAGGTTGAAGCGGCGGCGCGCCATGCGATCGAGGAGCTGGGCGGGCTCTCGTGGCTCAAGCGCGGCAACCGCGTGCTGCTCAAGGTCACCTCGAACTCGCCCAACCCGTATCCGGCCACCACTCGCCCCGAGCTGGTGACCGCGGTCGCTCGGCTGCTGCGCGCGGAAGGCGCCGCGCGAGTGATCATGGCGGACCACCCCGGCGTCCAGTTCGTGCATCACGGCCGCGATCGCCAGCGCGGCAGCACGCGCGCCACCTTCAAGAAGAACGGCCTGGAACGAGCGGCGCTCGAGGGCGGCGCCGAGATCGCCGGCTTCGAGGAGCCGGGCTACGACGGCTTCTTCGCGGGCGAGAGCCGCCACGCGCAGCACTGGACCGGTCCGCTCATGCTGCCCAACCTGATCCGTGAGGTGGACCACATCGTCTACCTGCCGCGGGTGAGCGCCCACGTGCTGGGTGGAGCCACGCTGGCGCTCAAGGCCGCGGTCGGCTGGCTGCGCGAGGACAGCCGTCGCGAGCTGCACCAGCAAGCAGACACGTTTCTCTGGAAGTGCGCCGAGATCGCGAGCGCCAGGGAAATCGCCGACCGGATCCGACTGGTGATCAGCGACGCGTCGCGCGCGATCACCACCTACGGTCCGGATTTCGGGTACTCGGCGAGCATCGACCCGCCGCTCTTGATCGCCAGCACCAACCTCGCCATGCACGACGTGGCGGCGCACGGTGTCTTGAGCTACGCGCGGAACACGCTCACTCCCGCCTGGGCTCGCGCGATCGACTCGTATCCCGCGAATGCGAGCTGGATGAACAAGTTCTTCGTGTCGATGATCTGGGGCGTCCCTGCGGGGGCGCGGAGCAGCGGCTTTCGCGCACCGAAGCGGGGGCGCGCGATCGACAACACCATCATCCGCCGCGGGCTCGAGATCTGGAGCCCGGGAGCCGTCGAGCCGCACCTCTTCTGGGCCGGCGAGGTTCCGGGGCCGCTACGAGCCGCGGTCGCGAGCGCCTGAGCCGTGGAGCCCGCTCGCAGCACGCGGGCACAATCGATCTCACGCAGCTCTCGTATTACCGCCGAGCTACACGACGGATCCGGCGTGGTCCGGCCGGCCCCAGGCTTGACGGTCCCCGGGCGGTGACGCAAGATCCGCGCGAGTTTTCCGATCGCCACACGCATCCAGAACGTCGACATGGCTCGCCGCGATCCGCTCCTCAGTCTCTCGATGGCCGGCGCGCTCGCGCTGGCTTGCGTGCTGGCACCCGCGCCGCGCGCCCGAGCCGCCGACGTCTCGCTGGGATTCCAGACCGGCATGTATCGCCCGCAAGTACCTGACCCGGTCGATCCCAACCAGACCATCAGCGACACCAGCTTCTTCATCTCGCCGATCTTCGACTTCACCTTCGGGCGCTTCGGCATCACCACCAAGTACATCTATTCCACGTACGCCTTCCAGGGGATCGGCAGCCCCGAGACGCTTCCCGGCGGCGCCACCTCGCTCAACGCCGACGCGCAGAAGCACGATCTCGACGGCGCGCTCAAGTACAGCCTGTTCCTGAGCGACGAGTTCCCGTTCGCCGTGACCCCGTTCGCGGGCATCCGCTACGAGATCCAGAACGTCACCCGCAGCGTGCCCACCAGCCGCGGCGGTCAGATGGAGATCGGCAAGGTCGGGTTCACGATCACCTCGATCGCCACCGGCAGCACCTTCAGCTACACGTTCCGCGACCTCGGGCTCACGCCCTACATCGCGGGAAGCGCCTTCGTGTACTCGATCGTCAACCCGCAATCGGGCACCACGCTCAGCACTCCCAATCCCAACGGCTTCGGCGGCTTCGCCCTCGAGGGCGGCGTCTCGTACTCGCTCTACAGCCTGCTCGACGCTCCGGTGAGCTTCACCGCGAGCTACCGCTACCAGCGCATCGAGCCTCAGGACTTCAAGGAAGAGCTCCAGCAGGCCATCGTCGGCGCGTTCTACCACTTCGTCGACATCTTCTAGCCTCACCCGGTCGCGGCTGGTGGCGCTCACGGTTCGGACCGGCAGCGGCGGGAGCGCCCCGCTCTCGCTCGCGAACAAGGGCTGCGGCACGCTCTTCTTCGGCGCCTTCCTGGCGGCGGGCCTCTTCTTCTCGTGGGCGATCGTGAACGCGGTCGTGCAGGCCACCGCGACGCGCTCGTGGACCCGGACGAGCTGCACGATCGAATCGAGCGGCGCCCGAAGGACCGGCCACGCCGACAGCCCGTACGGCTTCGACGTGAGCTACGCCTACCAGGCGGACGGAGCGACCTACCAGAGCAAGCGGATTTCGCTCTCGACCGCCGGCTACAGCGACTACTCCAAGGTCGAGAGCGCGCTCGAGCGTTACCGGCCGGGCGCCGGAGTCGAGTGCTGGTTCGATCCCAAGAATCCGTCGCAGGCGGTCCTCGAGCAGTCGAGCCGCGCGATCGGGTTCTTCATCCTCCTGCCGCTGGTGTTCGTGCTGATCGGTGGAGGCGGCGTCTACGCGATGTGGCGGACGCCGGCGCCCGCCGAGGCGAAGCGCGCGTCGCGAATCCAGCCCACTGTCGGCACAGGAGCGTCGCGCGCGGCCAGGTGGGTGCCCGCGATCGTGTTCGGCGCGTTCGGCGTGGCGGGGCTCGTGGTCGGGTACTTCCTGATCGGTTCGGCTCGCGAGGCGCTCGACGCGCGAACCTGGCTCGCCACGGCCTGCACCGTGGAGTCGAGCACGGTGGGTGAGCACCAATCGTCGAGCGACGGCCGCACCAGCTACACCTACTCGGTCGACATTCTCTACCGGTACGAAGCGGCGGGACGCACGCATCGGTCGAGCCGCTACCAGTTCCTGGCCGGCAGCTCGAGCGGCCGCGCGGCGAAGCAGCAGATCGTCGATCAGTATCCGCCCGGTCGCGAGTTCACCTGCTACGTGAGCCCGCGCGACCCCGCCCACGCGGTCATCGATCGCGAGCTCGGCGCACGGGTGCTGCTGCTGGCGCTGCCCGTGGGCATGGTCCTGCTCGGGCTGCTCGGATTCGCGGGGACGTCGCGAGCGCAACGCCGGAGCGCGCCGGCGGAGCCCGCTTTCTCGGCGCGCGCGGCGGGCGGCATCGACCGTCGCCATCTCGCCGCGTGCGCGTTCCTCCCGCCGATCCCCGGAGACGGCGGACCCGTGACGCTCAGGCCCGAGTCGACGCCGCTCGGAAAACTGATCGGCATGACCCTCGTGGCGCTCTTCTGGAACGGAATCGTGAGCGTCTTCGTGTGGCAGGTCGTGCAAGGCTTTCGTTCCGGGAGTCCGGAATGGTTCCTGACGCTCTTCCTGATCCCGTTCGTGCTGATCGGGCTCGGGTTCGTCGGTGGCGTCGTCTACACCGCGCTGGCACTCATCAATCCGCGCCCGGTCGTGAAGCTGCGCTCGGCGGCGGTTCCACTCGGCGGCAAGCTCGAGATCGCGTGGGAGATCACCGGACGCACCCACGTGCTCGACCGGCTGCAGATCTGGCTCGAAGGTGTCGAGGAAGTGACCTACCGCCGCGGCACCACGACGCAAACCGAGCGGCACACGTTCCGCAAGATCGAGGTGCTGTCGAGCGATGATCCCCGCGACTTCCAGCAAGGACGCGAATCCGTGGTGGTGCCGATCACGTCGATGCATTCGTTCGAGGCGCCGAGCAACAAGATCGTGTGGAGCCTCGCGGTCGAGGGGAACATCCCTCGCTGGCCCAACATGAGCGAGCGCTTCAAGGTGGTGGTGCTGCCGCGCGAACCCGACGCCCCGGAGGGGAGCGCGTGAGCCGGCTCACGATCGTCCTCGACCGGGAAAGCGCCGCGTACCGGCCGCTCGAGACGGTCTCCGGGCGCATCCAGTGGCAGCTCGACGGCGAGTCCGCCGAGAAGCTCACGCTCGAGCTTCTCTGGCACACCGAAGGCAAGGGGACGCGTGACGCGCAGCAGGTCGCGTCGATGCAGGTCGACCGGCCGCGCCTCTCGGGCGAGCGCGAGTTCCGCTTCACGCTGCCGCTCGGGCCGTGCAGCGTCTCGGGGAAGCTGCTGTCGATCGTGTGGAAGCTCGAGGCCGACACCGATCCAGGCGGCGACACCGAGCACCTCGCGATCGTCGTGTCTCCGACCGGCACCGAGATCGACCTCACCGCCGACGGCTCGCCGTGACCGTACGCTCGTGACTGCGCAGCGCCTCCGACCGCGCGACAATCCGTTTCGCGTCGAGCGGCTCGAGTCGCTGGCGTTCCGGCCGCAGGGCACCACGTGGTCCGCGCTCCTCGTGCGTCTCGACGAGCTCTGCTTCCGCGCCGCGATCGTCGGTGCCGACGGCAGCGGCAAGACCACCCTCATCGAGGAGCTGGCGCGCCGCCTGCCCCTCTTGGGATTCCGCCCGATGCCGTTCGCGTTCCGGCCCGATTCGTCGCGCGACGCGGTGCACGCCACGATCGCGCGGGCTCGGGCCGCGGGACCGGCCGACGTGCTGCTGGTGGACGGCGCCGACCATCTTCCGCGCCTCGATTGGTGGCGGCTGCGGCACGCGGCGCGGCGCGCTCGTGGCCTCGTCGCGACCAGCCATCGCGCCCGGCTCTTGCCGACCCTGATCGAGAGCCGCACCAGCGTGACGCTGCTCGCCGAGCTGGTGCGCGAGCTCGCACCCGAGCACTCGCAGTCGCTCGACTTGCGCCTGCCGGAGGTGCTCGCGCGCCACCGCGGCAACATCCGCACCTCGCTGCTCGAGCTCTTCGACGAGGTGGCGAGAGACACGCGTCTCTGACGCCTGCTAAACCGCTCGCAAACCCAATTCGTGCAGCGCAGGAAAGCGAGGACGTCGATGAAGCTCGATCAGCTCAAGATCGTGGTCACCGGGGCCGCGAGCGGCATGGGGCGGCATTTCGCGCTCCGGCTCGCCGAATCGGGCGCGAGCGTGGCCGCGTGCGACATCGCCGCCGAAGGTCTCGAGACCCTCAAGGCGGAAGCGCAAGGAAAGCCGGGACGCATCGAGGGATTCACCGTCGACGTGTCGAAGGAAGACTCGGTGGTGAAGCTCATGGACGACGCGTGGAAGGCGTTCGGAGGCTTGAACGCGCTGGTCAACAACGCCGGACTTTTCCGCGACGGCTTGCTGGTCAAGAAGGACAAGGAGACCGGCGCCATCAAGAAGATGACGCTCGATCAGTGGCAGAAGGTGATCGACGTCGATCTCACCGGGCCGTTCCTCTGCACTCGCGAGCTCGCGGCGCGGATCGCCGAGACCAACGGCGGCCCCGCCGTGATCGTGAACATCTCGAGCCTGGCGCGCTACGGAAACCCCGGACAGAGCAACTACTCCGCCGCCAAGGCGGGCCTGGTCGCCGACACCGAGCTCTGGGGCAAAGAGCTGGCGCGCTACGGCATCCGTACCGGCGCCATCGCTCCGGGCTTCATCGAGACGCCGATCCTCCAGGGCATGCGTCCCGAGGTGCTGCAAGGAATGCTCAAGGCCGTCCCGCTCGGACGGCCGGGCCTACCGGAGGAGATCTTCATGGGAGTCAAGTTCATCATCGAGTGCGACTTCTTCACCGGCCGATGCATCGACATCGACGGTGGGATGCGGATGTGAGGTCCGCCACGGACTCTTGCGGGAGCGGGCCGTTGGACGGATCTCGGGCGCCGGCGCGGTCACGCGCCGACTTGGGGGTGGGCCCCCGAAAAAATCGCACTTTTTTCGGGGCGGGGGGCTTGAAAAGCCCCCCGGGAAAACATCACGCGCTCGCCATCGCACTCACCGTGGCTTTCATCCTCACGCCCACTCTGGCGAGCGCGTGGAGCGCCAACGGGCATCGCATCGTTTGCGAGATCGCGTGGAACGAGCTCACGTCGCGGGTCAAGGTGCACGTCCGCGACATCCTGGCCACCGACCGCCATCGCAAGCTCTTCAACGAATCGTGCGACTGGCCCGACGAGGTCCGCGACCAGCCGCGCTACGAGATCGACAAGGCGCGCCACTACATCGACGCCAAGGTCGACGGCACCAACCTCGACCGCGCGCGCGATTGCTCCGAGCGCTGCGTGGTCGAGGGCATCGAGCACTACGCGGGCGTGCTGGTGAAGGGCGGCGACGGAGACCGCACCGCCCTCGAAGCGCTCGAGTTCCTCGGCCATTTCGTGGGCGACATCCACCAGCCGCTGCACGCCGGCTTCGCGTCCGACAACGGCGGCAACCTGCTCCGGCTGCGCCCGTCCGAGCGCAGCCACGACCTCACCACGCTGCACGCGTTCTGGGATTACGACCTGGTCGAGCGGCTGCCCGGCAACTGGGAAGAGGTGGCGGCGAAGCTCGAAGCGCGGATCACCGACACCGAGCGCGCGCTGGAGGGCACCAAGCTCGACCCCTGGGCCTGGGCCGAGGAGTCGCACGCGCTCGCGCGCCGCATCGCCTACGTGCGGCCCGAAGGCGGCGTCGCGTCCAAGGAATACGTCGCCGAGCGGCTGCCGGTCGTCGAGCAGCAGCTGCAGCTCGCCGGCGTGCGCCTCGGGGCGCTCCTGAACCAGCTCCTCGAGAACGACCCGACCGCGGCGCTCTTCATGACGGATCTGCCCGGACGTGCGCACGCCGACGCGCCGAAAGTGGACCCGCCCCAGCCGAACGCAGCAGTCGTCGACGATCCCTGAGTTCTGCTCGCGATCGAGCGCTGCGGCTGCGAGGGACCGCAGCCCTCCGGAGGGACGCGGTCCCTCGCGTCCGCGCCGCTCGAGCGGGTACCGGCCGAGCCAAGCCGCGCGCGCGGGGGTCGAGTATCTTCGCGACCGCACTCTCGACGCCGGAGCGCTCGTTGGCCGACGATCTCTTGCTCACGCCGAACCCGCGATTCGAGGGGCGCCCCGGACCGCTGCTCGTGGTGGTCATGGACGGTGTGGGTTGCCGCGCGCGTGACGACGGCAACGCGGTCGAGCTGGCGCGCAAGCCCACCCTCGACCGGCTGCGCCGCGAGCATCCGTGGATCGAGCTGTGCGCGCATGGCACCGCCGTCGGTCTGCCGTCCGACGACGACATGGGGAACTCCGAGGTCGGCCACAACGCGATGGGCGCCGGCCGCGTCTTCGACCAGGGCTCGAAGCTGGTCGGCGCGGCGATCGCGTCGGGGCGTCTGTGGAGTGGCGAGGTGTGGCGCACGATCGTCGAGCGGCTGCGCTCGAGCGGCCAGCCGCTGCACCTGATCGGTCTGCTCTCGGACGGCAACGTCCACAGCCACATCGATCATCTGGAAGCGATCATTCGCCGCGCCGCGAAAGAAGGCGTGAAACAGCTCTACGTGCACGCGCTGCTCGACGGCCGCGACGTGCCCGAGACCAGTGCCCTCGCGTACGTCGAGCGCCTCGAGGCGATCCTCGCTGACTACGACGGCAAGGACTCGCGCCGCTACAGGATCGCATCGGGCGGCGGGCGCATGAAGGTCACGATGGACCGCTACGGCGCCAACTGGGGCGTCGTCGAGCTCGGCTGGAAGACGCACGTGCGCGGCGAAGGGCGGCGTTTCGCGAGCGCCACGGAGGCGATCGAGACGCTGCGCGCGGAAACCCCGGGCGTGATCGACCAGGATCTACCGGCCTTCGTGATCGCGGAGACAGGTCAGCCGGTGGCGCCGATCCGCGACGGCGCCGCGGTGGTGTTCTTCAACTTCCGCGGCGACCGCGCGATCGAGATGAGCCGCGCCTTCGAAGACGACGAGTTTCCCCACTTCGATCGCGCCCCGCGCCCCGACGTGCTCTACGCGGGGATGATGGAATACGACGGCGACGCGCACGTGCCGCGGCGCTACCTGGTCGAGCCGCCGGCGATCGAGCGCACCATGGGCGAGATGCTGGCGCACGCCGGCGTCACCCAGTTCGCGTGCTCGGAGACCCAGAAGTTCGGCCACGTGACCTATTTCTGGAACGGCAACCGCAGCGGCTGCTTCGACAGGAAGACCGAGACCTACGTCGAGGTGCCGTCGGACCGCTTGCCGTTCGAGGAGCGGCCGTGGATGAAGGCCGCGGAGATCGCCGACGCCACCGCCACGGCGCTCGCCACCGGCAAGCACCGCTTCGCGCGCATCAACTTCGCCAACGGCGACATGGTGGGCCATACCGGAGTGCTCGACTCCACGGTGCTCGCCGTCGAGGCCGTGGATCTGAGCCTGGGACGACTGTTGCGCACCGTGGAAAGACTCGGCGGAATCGTGCTGGTGACGGCCGATCACGGGAACGCCGACGACATGTTCGAGCGCGACAAGCACGGCGCCCCCAAGACCAACAAGCTCACCGGACGCCCACAGGCGCGCACCAGCCACACGCTCAATCCGGTCCCGTTCGCGATCTTCGATCCGCTCTTCGCGGGCGAATACCACGTCGATCCGTCGCTCGCGCGGCGCGGCCTCTCCAACATCGCCGCCACCTGCTTCGCGCTGCTCGGTTACCAGACACCGGACGGCTACGACCCGCCTCTCATCCGTTTCGAGCCGTGACGCGCGCCGTGGCTTCCCGCGCGTCGAAACCCGGTCGAGCGGCACGGGTCAAGACCTATTCGCCGCAACCAGCCGCCGTAGACCCGGTCCAGCACTCTGATCCACACGTCCGGAAGCTCGCCGAGTTCTTTTCGTCGCACCCCACGTGGGTGGTGGCGGCGCGAAACGTCGCGGACGGCGCTTCGAGCCGGGTTCACTTCAGCCACATCCCCGAGCAGTTCCAGCTGGTGCGGCGCGACGGCAAGAGCTGGCTCTTGCCGGGCGAGGCGGCCGACCCCGACTTCGCGTTCCGCTTCACTCCCGCCGCGATCGACCGGATCACCAGCGTCGACGGCGACGTCGGCGACTTCGCGGTGGCGCTCTTCCGCGCCATCGTCGATCGCAACCCCGGCGAGCAGGTGGGATTCCGCGTGGTGGCGCCGTTTCGCCGGCTGCTGGTGCGCGGCTACGTGACGCTGCTCGTGAGGAGCGGCCCCAAGGTGCTGCGCTACGGCGCGGAGCACGGGGTCGGCACCATCGGAGAACTGCGGCGTTTCGTGTCGCAAACCCGCGTCAGCGACCCGCGCTGGCGGGACCTGTAGCCGCCTCTCGGCGGAGGGCTGCGGTCCCTCGCAGCCGCAGCGTCCCATCGCCATCGATCGCCGCGGACGCGAGGGACCGGTCGCGCTGGGGACCGGCGCGCCCCACTGGAGTCGGCCGGTCCCCGGCCGGGAGTCCCATGAGCCCGCGTCGTGAGCATCCGTTCCACCGCGGGCTCGATCTCGCCCGCGAGCCATTCGTGGCCGAGGGCGCTCGGATGCTCGTCGTGCGTCGAGGGCGAGCGACGCGGGCGAGACGTGCTCCACGGCCAGGCGCGCGACGATCGCGTTCTCAGGCGTCGAGTAGCTCGAACCCGCCGCTCGGGCGGCACGCGTAAGAAACGCGCGCTTGGGATCGGGATCCTGCCCGGTGAGATCGAGGTGGTTGAGGTTGGGGATTCGATGGGCGAGGAAAGGCACCGAGCGCGAGCGCGGATCGCTGCTCATCTCGCCGAGCGACGACAGCAGGAGATCGTGTGACAAGATGTCGGTCTCACGAAAAGGATACCGCAGGGGCGCCGCCATGACCCA
>CAZYWA010000098.1:0-18883 GCA_964650975.1 uncultured bacterium | reverse complement strand
GATCGCGGACCTGCGGCCCAAGCACGACACGCTGCAGCTCAGCTGGTCGAACGAAGCCAAGCCGGACTGGTTCAAGAACAGCATGCGGGCGATCTCGGACGCGCTTCACGCCGTCAAGACCTACTTCGTGAAGACCCCCGACGACGGCGGCGCGCCGTTGCCCGGCGACGAGCTCATCCCGGCGCTGACTTCGATCGTGGACGTGACGCCGGGTGTCGGCAACGACGTGCTCGACGTGCGCGTGAGGCACTTCGACAAGCGGCTGACCGACGAGATCCTGCGCACCTACCTGCGCGTCTACCTGGAGCAGCGCACCCGGATCTGGAGCAACGCCGCGGCGCCCGGGTTCTACCGCAAGCAGACCGAGGCGCGGCTCGCCGAGCTCGACGACATCAACAAGGAGATCGGGCAGATCCGCACCGACCCCGCGTTCGTGGCGCCGGGGGAGGAGAAGGGCCGGCTGGTGTCGCAGCTCGGCGACATGGTCTCCGAGGTCAACAAGCTCACCTTGCACGAGAACGAGCTCACCGGTCTCGTCGAACGCGCCAAGACCATGCCGCCGCGGGCGATCCGCGCGCTGCCCATCGACAGCACCACCAACGATCCGATGCTGAGCCAGATCGGCGGGCGCATGGGCACGCTCGAGGGCCAGAAGGCCGAGATGCTGCGCAGCTTCGACCCCTCGAGCTCCATGGTCCAGGCGGTCGATCGCGAGCTGACGACGCTCGGCGCCCAGTACAAGCAGATCGTGACCGAGTACCTGACCAACGACCTCGCCAGCGTCCAGGGACGGCGCAAGCAGCTCGAGTCCCAGCTCGAGGAGATCAAGGTCCGGATCCCGCACGTCGAGGAAGCCGAACAGCGCATGACGCTGCTCGAGCAGCGGCGCCACAACCTGCTCGACCAGGTGAGTCAGTTCCAGAACAAGATCAACGACGTCGACGTCGAGAACGAGCTGCGCGCGAGCTTGCTGCCCAACGTGGCGGTGATCTCCGAGCCTTACGTCGATCGGGACGCGCTCTTCCCGCGCCGTGGCACGCTGATCCCGCTCTCGGCGGCGGTCGGCTTCTTCCTGGGCGTGGTGGTCGCGGTGCTGCTCGAGCTGCTCGACGACTCGTTCAAGCTGCCCGAGCAGATCGTTCGTGAGCTGGGCATCCCGGTGCTCGCGACCTATTCGCTCGAGCAGGCTGCGTGAGGCTCGACCTCGAGGGCGCGAACCAGGCGCTCGGAGCGCGCCGATGCCGCTGATCTTCCTCGCGGCCCTGTGCCTGAGCCTGGTGGTGGTGGGCGTTGCCTTCGCCCTGGGCTCGAAGTCGATCGCGCTGCTCGGCGCCCCGTTCGGGCTCGCGGCGTTGCCGCTGGTGCTCCGCTATCCGCAGGTGATCCTGCTGGCGATGGTGTTCCTGATCCCGCTCGACGTGCTGGCGGCACTGCCGGGCGGCGCCGCGGCGATGACGCTCAACAAGCTCTTCTTCCCCGCCGCGATGGGGATCCTGTTCCTCCAGTACCTGGTGAAGCCCGACCGCCGCGTCGGCCTGCATCCGATCGACCGCTGGCTCCTGGTGTGGGCGCTCTACACGGGTCTCGGGGTGGCGATGGCGGTGGACCGCGACACGGCACTCGACGAGTTCCGGCGCCTGGGCAGCATGTGGCTGCTCTACTTCGTGCTGAGCCGGGCGTTCGTCGAGCCGGCGTGGCAGCGGCGGTTGCTCGCGGTGGTGCGGATCTCGGTCGCGACCTCGATCCTGGTGGGCATGAAGAGCTACTTCGCGGGCAGCAACCCGTTCTCCCACATGGCCACCGAGGGCGCCTCGGGGAACATGCTGGTGCGGATCACCGGCGCCTCCGACATCACGCCCAATCTCTTCGCCGCGTTCATCCTGCTGCCGCTCTCGACGTCCCTCTACGCGATCGTGGGACGGCGCGGCTGGCCCCGTTTCTGGGGCTTCGCCGGCGCCGGCATCATGGTGATCGGCCTGGTGCTCACCTATTCGCGCTCGGCCTTCCTGGTGATGGCGATCATGCTGGTGCTGTTCGTGATCACCTCCTGGAAACACATTCCCGCGAGCTGGCTCGCGACCGGGCTCTTCGGTTTCCTCGCGTGCCTGCCGCTCGTGCCGGGACGCTACTGGCAGCGCATGGCCACGCTCATCGCGTTCAACAACAGCGAGGGCGGCGACTACTCGATGTGGCGGCGCACCAACTACCTCAAGGTGGCAAAGCGCATCATCGAGGACCACCCGCTCTTCGGCTGCGGGCCGGGAAACTTCCGGGTGCTGCACTCGCTCGCCGAGTACCAGCAGGAGGTGTCGCTGATCGGCGTCCAGCGGGTGGCGCACAACATGTACGTCACCGTGGTCACCGAGAGCGGCATCATCGGCGTGGTGATCTTCCTCGGCATGTGGTTCGTGGTGCTGCGCTCCGGCTGGCGCCTCACCAAGATTCCCGGAGAAGTGGGTCTCTACGGGCGCACCGTGCTCCTGGCGCTGGTGGGCCTGCTGATGATCGGCGTGTTCCAGATCACCGCGCTCAACAAGTACCTGTGGATCATGCTCGCGATGATTCGCGCGCTGAGCGAGCGTGCGGGTCGCGAAGCGCTGGCCGTCGCCCGGTACCAGCAGGCGGTCGCGGCGAGCCAGGCCGCCGCCGAGCAGCAAGACTCGCCGCCCATGCCCGGAGTCCCGCCACCCCAGCCGCAACCGGCCCTGCCGAGCGGCTGGCCAGGCCTTCTCGAACGCGCCCTCGACACCAGCAGCCACTGATCGGCTGCGGTTGACCGTCGACCGGCTCTCCTGCCCATGGCGCGCGCGACCGTCCTGCACGTGATCGAGCACATGCATCGCGGCGGGCGCGAGCGGGCGCTCGAGCGGCTGGTGCGCGGCATGGACGGCGACCGGTACCACTCGATCGTGGCGACGTTCCTGGGAGGCGAGATCGCCGAGGCCATGACGGCCGACGGCTTCGACCTGGTGCGCATCGACGCGCGCCCCGACGTCGCGCGGATCGGGGCGCTCGCGCGCCTCATCCGCGAGCGCGGTGTCGACCTGGTGCACAGCCACATGTTCTCCGGAGGCGCCTGGGGCCGCGCGGCGGCACTCAAGGCGGGAGTGCGCGGCGTCCTGCACACCCACGCGACGCTGAGCTTCCGCGAGCATCCGTGGAAGACCTACGTGCCCGAGCTCCTGCTCACCGGCGTGACCGACAAGGTGATCTGCGTGTCGCAGGCGGTGTACGAGCACCTGGCGTTCTTCCTTCGGCCGTTTCGCAGCCGGCTGGTGGTGATCTCGAACGGGCTCGACGTCGATCCGGGCGGCGCGCCGCCGCGCCGCGACCGTTCCGGACCGCCGCTCATCGTGGGCGTGGGACGCTTCGAGCCGGTGAAGGGCTTCGACGTGATGCTCCGGGCGCTCGCCGAGCTGGCGCGCCGCGGCGTCGACTTCCGGTGCTCGATGGTGGGCGACGGCGGCGAGCGCGCGGCACTGGAAGCGCTCTCCCGGTCGCTCGGGCTCGAGAAGCAAGTGGCGTTCGTCGGCTACCGCAGCGACGTGACCGCATTGCTGGCCGATGCCGATCTCTTCGTCGCGCCGTCGCATCGTGAAGGGCTCTCGAACGCGGTACTGGAAGCGATGGCCGCGGCACTGCCGATCGTGGCGACGCGGGTGGGCGGCAATCCGCAGCTCCTCGACTCGATCGGCGGGCTGGTCCCGCCCGCGGACCCGCCCGCGATGGCCGACGAGATCCAGCGGCTCTTCGCCGACCCGCGGCTCGCGCGCGAGCGCGGCGAGAAAGGGCACGCCAAGATCGTGAGCGAGTACACGCTCGCGAGCGTGGTGCGGCGCCACGAGGAGCTCTACGACGAGCTCTTGGCACGGCGCCCGGCGAGCGTCATGGCCGGGGCGACATGAGCCTCGGCAGAGGCGCCCGGCTCTCGGCGCTCAAGCTGGTGAACTCGGCGCTGGGCGCGATGCTGGGGTTCGCGCTCGCCTGGGTGCTGCCGACCAACGGCGTCATGGACGCGCTCAACACCGCGATGGTGGTGGCGGTGAACCTGGCCCGCGAGCTACCGCGCGTGGTCGGGATGGTGCTGATCCCGTTCCTGATCGAGAGCTCCATGGCGAAGCGCGATCGAGTCCCCGCGCTCGTCGCCACGTGGTGGCTGGTGTTCCTGGGTATCGCGACCGCGTTCATCTACGTGGCCGCGCCCGCGATCATCCGCATCTCCGCGCCGAACCTGCCGGACGAGGCGCTCGTCGAAGGCGGCCATCTGCTGCGGATCCTGGCACCGTCGTTCTTCCTGCTGGGTCTCTTCGGAGCGGGGCAGAACCTCTTCTACGCGCACCGGGTGTTCTACGAGCCGGAGCTCGCCGCGACCGTATGGCGCGTGGTCGCCATGGTGGCGCTCTTCGTGCTGGGCGGGATGTTCGGAGTGCGTGGCTACGCGGTGGGGCTGGTCGCGGCGGCCGCGGTGCAGCTCGCCATCCTCACCGTTGCCGGGCGCCGCCACGGAATCGCCGTCGCCCAGGTCACCGCGCCGTTCCAGGGTCTCGGCGACCTGCGGCCGCTGATCGCCGGCGCGGGGACCGTCGCCACGTTCCTGCTGCTCGACCAGGCCAACCCGTTCATCGATCGATTCATCACCTCGTACCTCGAGCCGGGCAGCATCTCGATCCTCAACTACGGCGATCGCCTCGCCAAGACGCTGCCAGTGCTCATGGCCACGAGCTTCATCTCGGTGTTCGTTCCCGAGCTCTCCACGGCGCGGGTCACCGAGGGCAGCATGCGCCGGGTGGGCTCGGCCATGGCCATCTTCCTGATATCCGTGGGCCTGCCGCTCGGCGTGCTGGTGGTGTGGTCGGCCCACGACGTGGTGGGCCTGATCCTCCACCACGGCAAGTTCACCGCCCGGCAGGCGCCGGTCGCGGCCACCACCGTGATCGCCTACGGTGTGGGCATCCCCGCCAGCCTGGCGGGGATGGGGCTCAAGGGGATGTACTTCGTCGAGCGGAACACCCGTGAAGTGTTTCGCTTCGGGATGTTGGCGCTCGTCATCAACACGTTGTCGGACCTGGCCCTGTTCAAGATGGGGGTGGGGGGGATTGCGCTGGCGTCCTCCGTCACGGTCTGGATCGTGGTGATTTACTTGTGGAAACGGGCGGGGCTGGGCTGGCCCGCGTGGGGTGCGGCCCTGCGGATCAGCGGGGGGACGGCCGCCATGATCGGCCTCCTCTTTGCAATCCCCTGGGCGGGTTGGTTTACTCAGCCGGCCACTAGACTGGTGCTCGGCACCGCCGTGGCGCTCGGAGCGTACCTGGCCGTGGTGTATCCGTTCTGGAAGGCCTTCGAGACCGGCGCGCACGCGGCCCTGCCACCCGGGGCCGCCGGTCGAGGGATGGAATGACGATCGATCCACTGCTGCTCCGGATCTGCCAGGGAGGGGAGCCCGCGAGCTCGACATCCTCGCAGGTGCGGGGAAACGGGTCCCCCGGTCCCGGCCTGCCCGTGCTGGCTGGGACCGGAAACACATCGCTGGCGGTGGGCTTCAGCACCGGGTTCGCCACGGCCAAGAGCTTCCTCTTTGCCTCGACCTACGGTGGAGAGGGCACCACGTACTCCTGCGTTCGATCGGCCCGCAACCTGTCCCGCAACCTGGGCGACGCGCAGATCGTGCTGGTCGACATGAACGTCAAGCACCCGGCGCTGAGCGAGCGCCTGGGCGACCCCAAGGACGGCTGGCTGCCGGCGATCGCCGATCCCAGCGGCGCCGACATCGGGGCCGCGTGCCTGCCGCTGGTCGACGAGAACCTGTGGGTGCTGCCGATCGGCGCCGGGAAGCGCGACGTCGGGCTCATGGAGCTCGCGGGCTCGTTGCCGGTGCTCATCTCACGGCTCAAGCAGGAATTCGGGCTGGTGATCATCGACGGTCCGCCGATCCTCGACTCGACGCACTCGCTGGTGCTCTGCCAGCACGTCGACGGGCTGGTGCTGGTGATCGAGGCCGGCAAGACCCGCCGCCAGGTCGTGAACGTGGCGATGCAGCAGATCGCGCGCGCCGGCGGTCAGGTCCTGGGCGCGGTGATGAACAAGCGTCAGTACTTCATCCCCGGCTGGATCTACGATCGGCTGTTCGCCGCCCGTCCGATCGCGCGCCGCTGAGCCCGGCGGGGCTCACATGCCCACTCGCGCCACCGCCGCGCCGACCGACGCGCCGGTGCTCCGCCACCGCGTGCTGGTGCCGGCGCTGGTGTACCTCGCGATCCTGGTGCTGATGCTGGGCTGGTTCGAGATCGGGGTCCGGCTGGTCAAGCCCGAGTACAAGTCGTTCACGCGGGTCGACGAGACCATCGGCACGGTGTTCGTGCCGGGCTCCCATTTCGTCTTCGAGTCCGAGGAGGACTGCCCGGGCTGGGGATCGAGCGGCACCATCAGCTCCCA
This sequence comes from uncultured bacterium, assembly GCA_964650975.1. Classification (GTDB taxonomy): domain Bacteria; phylum JADJOY01; class JADJOY01; order JADJOY01; family JADJOY01; genus CAZYWA01. The sequence goes on along the minus strand of CAZYWA010000098.1, from coordinate 12,451 downwards.
CGGGCTGCGCGACGTCGAGCACGAGTACCAGAAGCCGCCTGGCACGTTTCGCGTCCTGGTGCTCGGCGATTCGTACGTCGAGGCGCTGATGTTCGACCTCGACCAGACCTTCACGCGCCTGCTCGAGCGCGAGCTCAACGAGCGGAACGACGGCCGCCACTACGAGGTCATCAACGGCGGACGGTCGGCGATGGGCACCGCGACCGAATACCTCTTCTACGAGAACGAAGGCCGCAAGTACCACCCGGATCTGGTGCTGCTGTTGTTCGTCGGCAACGACTTCGAGGACAACTCGCGCGAGCTCAACCACCGCTTGCAGCCCTACTTCTTCCTCCACGACGGCCAGCTCGAGCTCGACACCAGCTTCACCAAGAGTCGCTCGTTCCGGCTCAAGAAGCTCTTGTCGCCGCTGCGACGCTTCTCCTACCTGGTGTCCTTCATCGTCGCGCGCAGCAACCTGCTGCCGGGCGCGGTGGATGCGAACGAGCGGGTGCTGACGGCCACCGACGCCGGCGCCCTCTCGCCCGGTGAAGAAAGCGCCGTGGGGGTAACGCGCGCATTGCTCGCCAAGCTGGCCGAGACGGTGCAAGCGGACGGGTCGCGGTTCGCGCTCCTGATCGGCACCGATGCGCACGAGGTCAACTTCTCGGGCGACGCCCCGACCAGCCGCCTCGCCGCCGCGACCGGCAGGATCCTCACCAGCTTCGGCGACCAGTCCGGCGTGCCGTACCTCGACCTCGCACCGATCCTGCACCGCTACTCGGTCGAGCACCATGCCTGGGTCCATGGCTGCCCGGAAAACAAGGGGCTCGGCCACTGGAGCCTGCTCGGGCATCAGCTGGTGGCCGACGCGACGACGCAGTTCCTCGTCGAGCGACACCTGGTGCCGTGAGCACGATCGATCGCCGCGGACGCGAGATCGCGTCCTTCACGACGCCACCGGTGCGAACGCGATCACGCTGAAGGCGACGGCATCGACCGCGCCCGGGTTGTGGTAGGCGTGGCGCTGGTCGCCGCGAAAGACCACCACGTCGCCGGCCGCGAGACGATAGACACCACCCGCGACCGCGAGCTCGACCACGCCACGCTCGCAGGTCAGATACTCGCGGGTGCCGGCGGTGTGCGGGATGCCGCGCAGGCGCCCTCCGGCCGGGATCGCCATGCGCTCGATCTCGAGCCCGGCGATGGTCTCGGGGAGGAGCTTGCGGATCGTCACGTCGTCGCGCTTCCGCACCGGCAGGTCGGCCGCGCGGATGTGACGTCCGGCCTGACGCGGAGCGGCGAGCAGCTCGTCCAGGCGAACCTGGAGCGCGTTCGCGACCTTGATCAGCACCGCCAGCGTGGGATTCGCCGACCCCGATTCCAGGTGGGTCCAGGTGGCGCGGGGCACCTGGGCGAGCTTGGCGATCTGGAGCTGCGACAGGCCGCGCCCTTCGCGCAAGGTGCGGACGTTCTCGGCCAGATGGGCCGGCTCGGTGGGGCTCTGGCTCATGGAATGACCTCCCGCCAATAGATTGCCCAAGTGGCTGACATATTGCCAGGTGGTGCCTACCTTGGGCGCACCCAAGGAGGTGCCCATGCAGATCCGTCACGCCGCCGCACTCGTCACCGGCGCCAGCCGTGGGCTGGGCCAGGCACTCGCGATCCGTCTCGCCCTCGCGGGCGCGCGGGTGGTCGCCGTCGCCCGCAACGCCGCCGCGCTCGACGACGCCGTCGCGCAGATCCGCCGCAGCGGCGGCCAGGCCCACGCGATCGTCGCCGACGTGTCCGACAAGGAATCCGTTCATCGCATCGCCGGGCAAGCGGCGGCGCTCGTCGGCCCGATCGACATCGCGATCCACAACGCCAGCACGCTCGGCCCCACGCCCCTTCGTCTGCTGCTCGACACCGAATGCGAGGATCTTTCGGCGGTCCTCGAAACCAACCTGGTGGGTCCGTTCCGGCTCACCAAGATCCTGGCCGGTGCCATGGCACTGCGCGGGAACGGCGCGATCGTGCACGTGAGCTCGGACGCGGCGGTGAGTGCGTACCCGCGCTGGGGTGCTTACGGCGTGTCGAAGGCCGCTCAGGATCAGCTGTCGCGAATCCTCGCGGCCGAGCTCGAAGGCACGGGTGTACGCGTGCTGGCCATCGACCCGGGTGAGATGGACACCCAGATGCACCGGGACGCGATGCCGGAGGCCGATCCGGCGACGCTCGCGCGCCCCGAGGCGATCGCGGCGCGGATCGTGGAGATGCTCGCCGACGAGCGGCGTGCCACGAGCGGCGCGCGAATCGAGGCCTCATCCTGGACGGCGACGCTGGAGCTGGCGTCATGAACGCGGCGGAGGTTTCCCGCCAGTCGGTCCGTTTGCTGGTCGTGGACCCGAGCACTGGCGGTGTGGCAACCAGCACGTTCGCCGAGCTCCCCGGATTCGTGCGACCCGGCGACGTGATCGTGGTCAACGATGCGGCCACGCTGCCGGGCTCACTCACGGGCACGACCTCGGACGGCGCGCCGGTCGAAGCGCGTCTCGCCGGACCGATCGAGGGCCGCTGCGTCACGCTGGTGCTCCTCGGCGCCGGCGATTTCCGGACACGCACCGAGGATCGCCCGGCACCGCCGGCGGTCGGGCCCGGTGCTCGTCTGCGGTTTGCCGATCGCTCCGGACGTCTTTCGCTCGAGGCGCTCGAAGCGCGCGTATCCTCCATATCCCCGATCTCGCCTCGGCTCGTCGAGGTCGAGTTTCAGGTCGCTTCGAACGACGCGCTGTGGGCGGCGCTCTATGCGATCGGACGCCCCATCCAGTACGCGTATCGCCCCGAGCCACTGCCGCTCTGGTCGGTGCAGACGGCGTTCGCGGCGCGGCCGTGGGCGGCGGAGATGCCGTCGGCGGGGCGCCCGCTCACGTGGTCGATCCTGCTCGAGCTGCGCCGGCGCGGGGTGCGGGTGGAATGGCTCACGCATGCCGCCGGGCTCTCGGCGACCGGCGACCCCGCCCTCGATGCGGTTCTGCCGCTGCCCGAGCGCTACCAGATTCCGGAGCGCACCGCGAACGCGGTCACCGCGGCGCGCCGCCGAGGCGAGCGGGTGATCGCCGTCGGCACCACGGTCATGCGCGCGCTCGAGTCCGCGTCGAATCCCGACGGAACGGTGCACGCCGGACCCGGGACCGCGACCCTGGTGATCGCGCCTGGCTACCAACCGCGAACCGTCGACGGGCTCGTGTCCGGCATTCACGTGCCGGGCGAGAGCCACTATCGGCTGCTGGGCGCGCTCGCGAGCGACGAGACGCTGTCACGCGCGACGGTTCTCGCCGAGCGCGAGGGTTTCCACTCCCACGAGCTCGGCGACGCGTGCCTGGTGCTTCCTGGCGCGCTCGGCCGGTGCGCGGCGATCGGCCAAGCGGCGTAGTGCGCACGCGGCCGAAGCACTCGAGCAACTGCGCGGGCCGCGGAGGGCCGAATCAGGGCCCGACGGCCGCGAAGGGATCGATGATCGTCGGTGAGCCGCCGAGGAAGCTCCGTACGAACGTTTGGGTCTGCTGCTGCGGCTCCAGGGCGGTGGACAGCGAATCGTGAGTCGACGGAACCAGCGGACCACCGGGCGTCTGGTGGTAGTCGTCGTACTGGAAGAGCCCCGAGGTGATTCCGGCGCTCACGTTCGACGCGACCGGCGCGGGCTCGAGGGCCAGGGCGCTCACCGGTCCGACCACGGGCCCGACCTGGGCAAGACCGAACGCGCGCGCCAGCGCTTCGTTCGAGCGGTTCGAGATCGTGGCGTCCGGAACCGACTCGAGCTGCAGCACGCTGCGCGGGCCGCGCGCGTCGAGTGGATCGGCGATGACGTGGGCCGCGAACGTCACCGGATCGGCGGAATCGAGCACGACCTGGACGAGGCTGAAGAACTCTTTGCGGTCGGCCTCCGTGACCGGATCGCCCACTCCCAACCAGAAATCGAAGATCGGCACCAGCGACTGGAAGACCGCCGACTCGAACACCAGCCGGCTCACCTGTCCGCCGGCGACGTAGAGCGACGCCGCGCCCGCGTCGTGGGAAAGCGCCGAGAGCGCGACGCCCATCATGCCGCCGAGCGAAGCACCGATCACCGTCACGGGCCGCGCAGGATCGAGATCCGGCACGCCGAGCGGCGGGGCCACGTCGAAGCCGCTCGCCGCGAGATCGTGCGCGAAGCGCAGCACGGTGAGCTCGTCGATGGTCGACTGGCGGAAGTTGTCGCGAATCACCCGCGTCGCGGTGGGCGCGTGGAACACCACGTCCACCAGGTTGAGAAAGCGCAGGATCGAGCCGTCGGGATCGCCGGCCGTGTGATCGACCGCGTCGATCGCGATCGTGGCGATGCCCAGCGCCGCGAGCTGATCGCCGTGGAAGTTGGCCTCTTCGAGCGAGCTGCCGATCGAGTGCAGGAAGATCGCGAGCGGGAAGGGTCCCGGATGATCGGCCGACGGTGCCGGAACGATCAGCAGGAAATCGTGCTGGATGTCGCCGTCGACCTGGAAGCCCGCGCCGCTCGAGGCGGCCTGCCAGATTCGATCCACGCCCTGCAGATCCGGCCCGGTGAAGCGGCCGCGCACCACGGCCGCCACGGCACCTCCCGCCGAGGTGTCGACCGTGAGCGAGCCGGGCACCAAGGTTGGCGCGGGTCGGGCGTCGATCTGCGTTTGCGCCGTTTGCATGAGCGAGACCGTCGACTGAGTCGTGAACGGCAACGCGATGGCGACGGCGTTCGGATCGAGCGCCGGAACCGCGGTGAACACCTCGGGCAAGCGCGCCGCGAGGAACGTGCGAAGCGCTTGCTCGCGCGGGTCCGTGAGGGCGGCGCTGCCCTGGACGATCCGTGCCCACGAAGCGGACGCCTCGACGCAGCGCGACGCGCCACCCGTGCTGTCGGACGCTCCCAGCGCGGCGGTGGTGATCACGAGCGCGTGGCGGGTCGCGGGCGCGAGCGGAACGATCGGCTCGATCTCGAGCACACCGTCGCCGAGCGCATCCAGGATGGCGCCGGTGCGCGCGCCGCGAAGGGCGCCGGACGCGGAGTCGGCGTCGACGAAGAAGATCGGCGCGTCCGCCCCGTCGAGCGCCCACCGCTGGCGCGTCTCGGGCGAGGCGCTCGCGAGAGGTGTGGCACCCATCGCCACGAGGTCGAGCTCGCCGGTGAAGCCGACCAGCGCGGCGGCCGACGTGCCCCAGCCATCGAGAGTCGAAACCTCCGCGAGCAACGGCGCGTTGTGCTTGGCGATCAGATCGGTCGCGGGCACGAGATCGTTGCCGGTGAGGGCGACCGCAACGCCGGTCGGAGTCGCGGCCGGGACGGCGAATTCGTCGCTCGGCAGCGGCCGCATCGAAGCCTCGTGGACACGGTCCCAGACGACGTGGACCGGCGCCGTTCCGTTCGAGCACGCAGCCTCGGTCGAATGCGAGGTCGCCACCTCGATTCCCAAGGGCGTGTGCACGCGCAGCTCGTGCACGCCCGGCTGCGCGGTTCGCGGGACCTGGAACGTGATCGCAGAGTCCGCCCAGCTCGCTATCGCGGCCGGCGCTCCATCGTAGAGCACGGTACCGCCGGGCGGGCTGCCGAACCCCACTCCCGCGACGTCGACATTGGCGCCCGCGATCGCAGGATCAGGCGAAGCCGAATCGATCTGCGCGCAACCGGTCGCGAGCGCAACGAGGGTGATCGAGCCGAGTAGGAGCGCGATCCGCCGCTCGAGACACATCCATCCACGGTGCCAGTTGCGCGCACGACCGGTCAACCGCACCGTGTTGGAGGGAGCTCTGCGGTCCGGCTTCGCGCGCGAGGGACCGCGCGCGCTCCAACTGCAGTCGCCCTCGATCTCGACTGGAGGGCCACCGGTCCCCGGTGGCCAGCGAAGAGCTGACACACCCCGAACGACGCGTGCGCGTCGTTTGCCGCTGAAAACGACTCGGGCCGCACACACCAAGACGGACGGCGCACCGCGAACGCCGAGTCGCACCTCCGCGACACCACGCTCGCTCCTATCGTGGAGCTGACCCATCGATGATTTCCGGGACGGAAGAGAAACGCACGACTTCACTCGCGTTCCCGCAGGCGCGGTGAGGCGCTCGGCTCTGGACTCGTTCTTGCGAAGCCCCCGTTCGTGACGGGAGCGAGCGCGACCCACGTCTATACTGTCGGCATGAAAGCGTTGGGCGAGATCCCGCTCGAGAGCGTTCGCCGAATCCGGCGTTCCGAGTACGACCGCATGGTCCTGCTCGGGATGTTCGAGGACGAGCGCGTCGAGCTTCTGAACGGGATCCTCGTCGAGATGAATCCGCAGGGCGCTCCCCATGTCGAGGTCGTGACCCGCCTCCACGAGCTCTTTGCTCCTGCGCTGCGCGGTCGTGCGCGCATACGAATCCAAGGCCCTCTGGCCGCCGCCGGCGACTCCGAGCCCGAGCCCGACCTCGCCATCATCCCGCTCGGCGACTACTCGTCCGACCACCCGAGCCTGGCGCTCCTCGTGATCGAGGTCTCGGACAGCTCACTGCGGAAGGATCGTGGAGTGAAGGCCCAGCTCTACGCCCGCGCCGCGATCCCCGAGTACTGGATCGTCAACCTGGGCACGCGGTCGATCGAGGTCTACCGCTCACCCACGCCGTCGGGATACGCCGACGTCGAGCACCATCACGCGGGCGAGACTCTCCACCCGGGCGCTTTCCCGGATATCGCCGTCTCCGTCGCCGACGTCATCCCCTGACTCGGCACGTTCCCTGCCGTTTGCCGCGGAAAACTAAGCGATCAGCAGATTCTGAAACGGCCGCCGACTCTTCCAGCGGTACGCGCGAAAGTCGCGCTGGTCGGTCGAGAGAATGCGCCCGTGCTCCAGATGCTCGGCGAGCAGCACGAGCGTGGCATCCGCCAGGTCCATCGGCAGGTCCTGGTACTTACGCAACAGCGCCTCCACCCGCGAAAGCGGGTGGATCGCCGGATCGACCACGACGAAGGCACCCTGCTCGTGGCTGCGAAGGAGTCGCTCGGCGGCCTCGACACCCAATCGGTGCACCAGCAGATAACAAGTCTCGGTCAGCACGGGCCAGGTCAGGACGAGCCCTTCGTCGAGGGTCTCGAGCACCTCCGCGGCGCGCTCGTGAAAACGGTCGCGCCGGTTTGCCAGCGCCAGCCAGAACCCCGTGTCAGCGATGACCATGCTTCCGCTCCAGACCCTCGGCCCATACCCGACGGTAGCCCGTCGAGAGATCATCGTCCGCCTCGCCACACCCCACGAAACCGGTCGTGCGCAGGGCCGACGCGGGACCGCTCGGCCGAGCAATGACTTGCGCGTGATAGCAGTCGATCGCCGCGCGCACCACCTCGGAGAGACTCTCGCCCGTCGCAGCCGTCAGCTCGTCGAGGTGTCGCGCCTGTATCTTCGTGAGCCGAGCGTTGAGCCTCATCGCGTCTCCTGTGGACATACCCTGTCATACCAATGTATGACAGGTAAGGATCGACTGGCAAGGACCCGCGGGGGTTAGTCACGCCACGCACGTCCTTTCTCGATTCGCGCACGAAAAGCAGTGGAGTTACGCCCTGCTCGGCCGGGCGCACGTGCCGCAGACCTTCCCGCTGGTCGGCACGGGTAGGGAGCGGTGACACTCGATGAGCGCGCGGAACTTGTCTATGCCACCCAGCTTGCTGAACGAACAAAGCAGGTCGATGCGATCGGCTCAGGACTGGACGAGCGCCGCGCGGTGCCGCTCGACGTAGTTATCGACCAGCGACACGACCTCGTTGTTGTTGAGCGTGGCGCAGGTGAGCATCGAGGTGTTCACGATCTGGAAGGGGCGCTCGAAGCCGGCGAGCTTCTTGGGGTCGGGTGGGGCGGCGCCGACCAGCGGCAGCGGCTGGACGTAGCGGGCGCGGTGGACGCCGACGTAGTCGATGTCGGAATCGCGGAAATCGGGGAATAGCGTCTTGAGACCGCGGCCGATGAGGCTCTCCAGCAAATCGGCGTCGGGAGCGGAGAGGCGCTCGTCGTCGGCGCCCAGGTAACGCGGCAGGTAGATGAGCGAGCGACCCTGGGTCTCGGCGGCGGGGTCCACGAGGTTGGTCATCTCGATCAGGCCGGTGAGCTCGACGGTCTCGTCGCCGATGTTGAGCACGTAGTAGGGCGTGAGCGGCTTCTTGAGCGCCAGCACGGCGCAGGCGACGCCGAGATAGGCGTGCGAAGTGGGGAAGTCCTTCGCCATCTGCGACACGTGCTTCTCGAAGTCGCCCGACACCACTCGCTCCGCGAGCCGCGTGGGCGCGGTGAAGAACACCTGGTCGAAGGTGCGCTGGTCGTGCTTGCCGCCGGCCTCGGTCCACGAGATCGAGCAACCCGAACCGCTTCCAGCTCCGTCCGTGCCCGAGCGATGAACGCGCGTGACGCTCGCACCCAATCGGATCACCACGCCACGCTTCGTGAGGCTCTCCGAGAGAGCGCCCAGGATGCGCGCATAGCCGCCGTGCGCGTAGCCCAGCTGCTCCTTCTGGCCGCCGCCCGTGCGCGCGCCGAAGAGCCGGGTGAGCGTGGCCCAGATGAAGACCGCCGCGACCTGATCGTGGAAGGTGCCGAACTTGGCCTTGAGCAGCGGCCGCCAGAAGACCTCGTACACCCGGCGTCCGCAGGTCTTGGTGAGCCACTCGGCGGCCGTCACGCGGTAGAGCTGGAACGGATCCGCGAATCGCGTCGCGTAGACGATCGCGGCGCCGAGGCGGGCTTTGTCGAAAAACGAGAGCAGTGGAAAGCGCACGAAGTCCGCGTTGCCGCTCATCGGGTAGAAGCGGCCCGCTTTCCAGTAACCGGTTCCCGTGGTGCGCCAGCGCAGCTCGTCGCCGAGGCCGATCTCGCCCAAGAGACCGATGAGTGCCTGATCCTGCGGGAGGATGCAGTGATAGAACCGGTCCCAGGTGAAGGCGCCGTAGTCCTGCTTGCAGGCGAGACCGCCGAGCTCGGGGGCGGCTTCGAAGAGCTCGACCGAGTGACCGAGCCCGGTGAGGCGATGAGCGAGAGTGAGGCCGAGAATGCCGCCGCCGACGACGGCGGCTCTCATCCCTCGGCCTCGAGCACGCGCAGACCGCTCACGGCGTCGAGCTCGTACTCGCGCTTGCACCGGTGGCAGTCGATCACCCGCGGCGGCGCGCCGGGGGCCATCTCGGCGTCGTCACCCTTCGCGAGCGGCTCACCGCACATGCACACCCACGCGACCGGTCGCGCCGGGTTCCCGACCACCAGCCGGAAGGGAGCCACGGTGTGGGTGACCACCGAGCCCATGCCCACCATCGAGAACTCGCCGAGCGTGATGCCGGGTCCGATGGTGGCGTTGGCGCCGATGGTGACGCCGCGGCACACGCGCGTCGCGAGCGTCTCGTCGGTCACGTCGGAGGTCTCGAGCCCGGTGAGCTCGATGTTTCCCGAGCGCGGATAGCGGTCGTTGGTGAACACCGTGTGAGCGGCGATCATCACGAAGTCCTCGATGATCACCTGCGCGCACACGTAGACGCTCGCGTTGAGCTTGCAGAAATCGCCGATCTCGACGTCGTAGGCGATGTAGGTCTTCTCGCCGACGATGCACGAGCGCCCGATCCGCGCATTGCGGCGGATGTGGACGCTGTCCCACACTCGGGTGCCCTGGCCGAGGTTGACTCCCGCCTCGACCAGCGCCGACGGGTGGACCCACGCCGGCTCGTAAGGAACGCTCGGCGCCTCGCTCACGCCGCCTTCCCGACCGCGAGCCAGTTGTCGCGAGTGGCCGCCGCGTACGCGGCCTCGATCACCTGGACCGAAGCGAGCGCGTCGGCGCCGGTGATGCGCGGCACTTCCACGCCCCGGATCCAGCCGAGGAAATTCTCGAGCTGGCTCTTGAACGCGTCGACCTTCTTGTAGCCGGTGCCGAAGCTCACCCAGTTCGAGTTCCCGTCCTGGCGATAGCGGCTCCCGGCCCAGCCCACGTGCAGCGTGCCGGAGGAGCCGTGCACGCTGATGTAGCTCTCGGAATCCTTGTTCAGGCTCCAGCTCAGGTCGATGGTGCCCATCACGCCGCGCTCGGTGCGGAACTGGACGCGCGCGGTGTCCTCGACCTCCAGGCCTTGCGACGAGATCCCGAACTCCGACTGCACCGACTGGATCGGCCCGAGCAGGTAACGCGCGATGTCCGTCGAGTGGCAGCCGTTGTCGATCAGCACTCCGCCGCCGCCCAGCGAGCGCTGCGAGTTCCAGCGGTCCTTCATGAGCACTTTGCTGCAGAACGCGTTCTCGAAGAGGATGATCTTGCCGAGAATTCCGGCCTCGATGATGGCCTTCGCCTTGATGATGTCGTCCACGTAGCGGAACTTCGACGCCATCATGAGCTTGAGCCCGGCGCGCTCGGAGAGCTCGACGAGCTCCTTCGCCTCCGACGAGGCGATGGTGAGCGGCTTCTCGCACAGCACGTGGACGCCGTTCGAGAGGAAGTGCTTGGCCATCGCGTAGTGCGTGGCGGGCGGAGTGCAGAGGATCACCGCGTCCACGTCGGCGAGCAGCGACGCATCGCGGTAGTCGGTGAGCAGCTTGCAGCGCCGTTGCTCGGCCACCGCCGAGGCGGCGGCGCTCTGCGTGTCGACCACCGCCGTGAGAGTGATGTCGGGGATGTGCGAGAGGGCTTCCAGGTGCGACTGCGCGATGCGGCCGCAGCCGACCAGACCCGCGCGAAGCGGTGCGTTGGAGGCGGATCCGGACATGTTGATCTCCTGGTTCGTGAACGCGGCGCGTGAGCGCGTCAGCCTTGGCCCAAGTCCTGCGCCGCCTTGCGGATCACCGCGGCGATGAAGTCGACGTGCTCGGCGGTATATCGCTCGTTCCACGGCAAGACCACCACGTCGGCGAGCGCCTCGGTCGAGCCCGGGTAGGCGGCCTTGTCGTAGACCACGTCGGGATCGCCGGCGCGCTGCGGGCCCTTCCACGGGAACTCGCTCTTGCCGAAGCTCCGGTGGTCGCGCAGCACCTCGCACTCGAACGCGAGCTTCTGGATGTAGCGCGGCGCCGACATGACGCCGAGCGGCTTGAGCGCGTCGCCAAAGCCCACCGAGCCTCCGCGGATCTTCTTGGGGTCGATGCGCACGCAGTATTTCCAGTAGGTGTGCTTGCCGCCCGGTGTGGTCTTGGGCGCCGACAAGCCGCGCACGCCTTCGATCGCCGCCGTGAGCCGGTCGGCCATCTTCACGCGCTGCGCGACCATGCCGTCGAGCTTCTCGAGCTGCGCCAGCGCCACGGCGCCCTGCAGCTCGGTCATGCGGTAGTTCATCGCCAGGAAGTAGTGGTCGGGGTTGGGATCGCCGTAGCCCCAGGCCTTGTCGATGAAGAGCCGCATGCGGCGCTCGTAGCCGGGATCGTTGGTGGTGACGAAGCCGCCCTCACCCGTCGTCATGTGCTTGCCCTGCTGGAGGCTGAAGCAGCCGATCGCGCCGATCGCGCCCACGTGCTTGCCGTTGTACGTGGTGCCGTAGGCCTGCGCGCAGTCCTCGAGCACCGGCAGCGAGTGCTTCTTGGCGAGCGCCATGATCGGGTCCATGTCGCACGGATTGCCGAACAGGTGCGTCACCATGATCGCCTTGGTGCGGCGGGTGATCTTGGGTGCGATGGTCTCGGCGGTCACGTTGTAGGTGAGCGGGTCGCAGTCGGCGAACACGGGGATCGCGGTCTGGTAGAGGATCGGCGTGATGCCGCCCATGTCGGTGATCGGCGTGGTGATGATCTCGTCGCCGGGCTCGGGGTCGATGGCCGCGACGGCGGCGTGAATGGCCGCGGTGCCCGACGTGGTGGTGCGCGACGTCGGCGTGCCGACCTTCTGGGCGAAGCGCTTCTCCAGCTCGCGCACCACGGTGCCCTTGGTGCAGTTGAGCGTTCCCGATTCGATCACCTTCTTCAGCAGCTCGAGCTCCTCGGCGCCGAACGAGCGGCCCGAGGCCACCTGGTCGTTCGGCAGCGCGATCGGCTTGATTTCGGCCTCGGTCTTCTTCTGGGCGACGTCGTTCATGACTCTCCTCCTGGAAAGCGGATGCGCCGGAGCGACGAGCCCCTGCTCATCGCGCGACTGACATGCTCGTCCATGGTAATTGGCGTGAAGTGGCGGCGAATCCGCGCGAGCGCTAGATCCACGAATTCGAGCTTGGTGGCGGTGGTGAGGTCCATCCCGGGAAAGAAGCGCAGCCCGTCGATCGCGTCGCAGCCCAGGAAGTCGAGCGGATGGATCAGGAACGACGGCTCGACTCCCGCGAGCTTGCAGAGCCGAAGCGCCAGCTCCAGATAGGCGAGCGCCACGATCCGCGAGAACCGCGAGAGATAGAGCAGATAGCTCATGTGGAACGGCGCGCGGGCGAGCGGCATCGTGGTGACCGGGATCTCCACCAGATCGGGACGCCCTTGCAGGTCCCAGAGATAGGGCGAAAGGGGGCGCAGGCCGTCGGCCCAGG
>CAZYWA010000097.1:0-18988 GCA_964650975.1 uncultured bacterium | reverse complement strand
CGATCGCCCGGAATGCGGCGCCGGGTTGCACGGCGATCTCGGCCTACTACGGCAACGCCGCCGCGATCACGATCGAGGACTCGACCATCAGCGACAACACGATCCTCGATGGCGACGCTCCATACGAGGCCGGGCATGCTTTTGGCTCGACGGGCCCGACGCACTCGATCTGACGATCGAGAACTCGACCATCGCGCGCAATGTCGGTCCAAACGGCAACCATGCGATTTCGTTCTTCGGCGACGGGAGCACCGCGAACCTTTCGATCTCGGGATCGATCGTGGACGGAGATTGCTCGAGCGACGCCCTCGCGGTGTTCGCTAGCGGCGGCGGCAACCTCGAGAGCCCCGGCGACACCTGCCACTTCGATCAGCCGAGCGATCTCGTGAGCGTTCCGGACGCGCGCCTCGGCCCGCTCGCCGATCACGGTGGGCCGACGCTGACGGTGGGCTTGCTGCAAGGCAGCGCAGCGATCGATTCACTCGACGCGGCGCTCTGCTCGGCGACCGATCAGCGCGGTGTGTCGCGGCCGCAGGACGGCGACGGGAACGGCATCGCGGTCTGCGATCGTGGCGCCTTCGAGGCCGACTGCTCGGGCCCCGATCGCGACGGCGACGGCGTCGCCGACGATTGCGACAACTGCCCCGACACCCCGAACGCCGGCCAGGAAGACTCCGACGGCAACGGCGTCGGCGACGCCTGCGAGCCCCCGCCGATCTTCGCCGACGACTTCGAAAGCGGTGATCTCACGCACTGGACCAAGGCCATGACCGGCGCCTGAGTCCATCCATACGGCGCTCAGCGCGCGGCGTAGCTACCGCGTCTCCGTCCCTGTTCCCTCGGTCGATATCCATTCCATCGGACCACCGCACGACGGACAGGGCGGGAGCACGTCGTCCGTCTTGAACGTCCCGGCGGCTTGATGCTTCTGCTCGCACATCCCGGTGTAGTAGTCGGTGAACGTGCACACCTCGCCGCTTTGATAGACCAACCCAGTCGACTCCATGTCTCGATCTCCCCGTGACGGAACCTCCCGCCAAAATTAGGGCTGGTCGCGCGGCAAGGCAACGTCGGCGGAACGGAGAGCTCGATCGATCGAGATGTGTGACGCTGCGGCTGCGAGGGACCGCAGCCCTCCAGCCGATCGATCCCGCACTCGCGTCGCCGGTCGGCGCGTTGCCGCAGGGGCCATCGGCCCCGTGCCTCCGGGGGTGGGCCTCCGAAAAAATCGCACCCGTTGGGGTGCGGGGGCTTCGGAAGCCCCCGCAGACTCGCTCGGGGCGGGGGCTTGAAAAGCCCCCCGAAGAAACATGGTGCCGAGGAGGGGACTCGAACCCCTACAGGCTTTCGCCTACTAGGTCCTGAACCTAGCGCGTCTACCAGTTCCGCCACCTCGGCGTAGCAGCCGCGCACTATGTCGCGCGCGCTCGAATCGCGTCAATCCCTGCTGACCGTTGGTAGTGTCTCACCTTGCGCACATGGACCGGCTCGGGCGACGGACGGCCGGTGGCTGTGCGAGGGCGCTCGAGCCCGCGCCCATCGGGGACACTCGCGGGCCGTGAGCCCCAATCGCGCGGGCGAATGCAGGCGAGGCGAGCGTACGATCGAGTCTCGATCGTGGCCGAGCCGTGCCAGAGCACGGCCACCGGACGGCCGGCGCACGATGCCTAAGATCGGCAAACTGCAACACCACCCGACCGTCGCTCAGCGGATCCACTCGGCGAGGTGCGCGACCACCTGGCGCTCGACGTCGTCGAGCTGGTCCCAGCCGTCGCGCGACGTGAGATCGAAACAGGCACCGGTGTGGAAGCAGCATCCCACCGAGCCGTTCGCGCGCGAGCTGCGGAACGAATTCTCGAACTCGCTCACCGGCCACATCCCCTGCCCGGGGGTCGGATAGTTGCGGCGCGCCGGCTCCTGATCGTGCACCAGCACCGCGCCGCCGAGCCCACCGCGCAGCGTCTTGGCGCGCGCGCCTTCGTTGGCGCCCCAGCCTTTGTCGCGCGGGAAATGCGGCAGGAAGATCGGCAGCACCGCACCACGCTCCTGGATCTTCTGGTACTCCTCGATGCAGGTCTCGGGATCGCCGGTGATCGAGAACGACACGCGGCGCGCAGGATCGGCGACGCGTGCCACGTCGAGCAGTTCCTTGGCGCGGCCCGGCGACACGTGGCCGTACTGCGGATCCCCCGAGCCGCCCGGACCGCGCTCGTTGCACTCGTTGCCGGCGTCGACCAGCCCGATCCCCGCGTGCCCCTTGAAGTGCGAGAGCAGGAACGTGAGTGCCTTCTTGTGGGGGCCGATGTCGTAGCCGCTCTCGCCCTCGCCGCTGCGCTTGGTGCGATCGTACTTCCCGGCGGCCATCGTCAGGTCGAACGTCATGCCCAGCGACACCGCGAAATCGAGCGCCTTTTCCAGTTTGGCGACCTGATCGGCGATCGGGCTGCCGTCGCGGTTCAGGATGCGCCCGGCGGCCGACGGCCGCTCCCACTCGGTCCACACCCGCGCGTGACTGAAGCCGGCGAGGCGAAACCGTTGCAGGTCCCGCTGGATGCGGTCGATCGGTGCGCCGCCCAGTCCGTAGTAGGAAAACGACGCGGTGAACGTGCCGGCGGTGAATTGCCGGTCGATCGACGTGACCGGCGGTGCCGTATCGGGCAAAGGCGGCGGAGGCAGCGGTGGTATGGTCGTGCTCGAGGAGCCCGACGCCGGACCGCCGACCCGCACATCCTGCGCGAGCCTTCCGTCCGTGACCGTGAACGGCCACGCCCACTCCTCGCGTCCGTCGTGGTGGACGTGCAGGAAATACTCGCCGGGCACCAGCCCCCCCGGCAGATCGAAGAATCCGGCGCCGCGCGGATCGCCGGCGGGCAAGAGGTCGGCGGTCTTGCCGGTGTCGTGCGCCACGCGGCCGTAGAGCGGTCCCGAAAGCGTGCCGGCGTCCTTCTTGTCGCCGACGCTCAGGAAGAAGCCCGGCTCGGGCGCCAAACGATAGATGTACACGGTGCCGCCGAGGGGCGCCCCCGAGGCGTCGAGCACGCGGCCGTGAGCACGCACCGCGGCGCCCGCGCCCGCCTGCAGAAGCTCGACGATCTCCGCCAGCTGCGCGCGATCGAGGTCCTCGCCGCGGATGCGCCGCGAGAGCAAGAGCGCCAGCTCCTCGTAGGCCTGAGGCGCCTCGCTCACGTCGATCGCGACCGGCCGTGATTCCGCGGAGCGCCGCTCGAGCTCGTCGACCGTGACTCCCGGTATCGCCGCTGCCAGCGCGGGCCAGCGCTCGCGACGGATCGCGGGGCGCACGCCGCGCTCCACCTGCCCCAGGAACTCGTACGAGACACCCACCAGCTTGGCCAGCTCCTCGAGGCTCAACCCCGCCGCGCGACGACGCTCGCGCAAGTACTTGCCGAACGCACTCGCCGGAGCGCGTGGCGCCGACGGCGAGGAGCCGCTCGGGGCGGCCGGCGCTGGCTGCGAAGCCCCTTCACGACGCGCCGGCAGCGGGCTCCGGCTGCGCGACGTGGAACGGCTGCGCGTCGGTGGAGCGCCGTCGCCACGCCCGGCGCGTGCCTTCGATGCCTCGTTGGGCTTGCGACGTTTCGCCATGATGAATAGAAGCTTACGCTTCCATTGAAACAGAAGCAATCGCTTCTAACATGAGTAGAATCTTAAGCTTCTACCTAGCCGAAATCTACCATGATTCCTGCCCAATGCCCCAAATCTCGCGCGGGACACCCGCGAGCGAAGAAGGAGCGTCCGGATCGTGATGCGGCAGCTCTTCCTCCGCTCGCCCCGCCCATCGCGGCCGCCCGGTCGCGGTCCGCTCGCCGCCCGCACAGCACTCGCGCGGGCCTGCCCATCCGTGCGATACACTCGAACGCCAGCAGGTGGCGCCGACCCGCCACCAAGAACAAGATCCGAACCCGAAAGAGGAGCGCACCATTTCCACCAAGGTCTTCGTAGGCAATCTCGATTTCCGTACCACGCAGGCGGAGCTGACCCAGCTCTTTTCGGCCGCGGGAACCGTCGTCGACGCGTTCCTGCCGACCGACCGTGTCACCGGCAAGCCGCGCGGGTTCGCGTTCGTGGAGTTCTCGAGCGAGGCGCAAGCCGCGGAAGCCATCCGCCAGTTCAACCAGCACGAGATGAACGGCCGCAAGCTCAACGTGAACGCGGCCGAGGCGCGCCCGTCGCGGCCCGGTGGTGGCGGTGGTGGCGGCGGCGGCCGCCCCTACTCACCCGGTGGGGGTGGTGGCGGCGGCGGTTTCGGCGGCTACGGCGGCCCGCCGCCCAGCGATCGTCCCGCGAAGAGCAAGGGAAGTCGGCGCGGCCTGCGCGGCAAGGTCCGAAGCCTCAATTGAGCCCGCGCGGCGGATGACGCCGCGCGCTCGCTTCCTTCGCTTCCTCTCGGAGCGTGGTGGGTCAGCCGCCACGCTCCGCGTTCGCTCCGCTCTCCGCCACCGACTGCGCCTCGTAGCTCTGGTAAGCCACGATCCCCAGCGTGGCGAGCACGATCGCCTTCTGCGCCACGGCGTGGATCCACAAGCCCGTGGCGGTGCCGCGAGACGGCCCGAACGAACCCAGCAGCACGAACCCGAGCAGCAGCACCGCGAACGAGAACCAGGCCGCCGCCGCGCGTCGCGAGAACGCCGGATTCCCGGCCGTGGCGATCCCCATCAGCACGGACGAGACCAGGAACGCGCGAAACGCCACGTTCGCGGCCAGCGCGTGCAATCCATGCCAGTGGTTGCTCGGCGCGGCCGCAACGCCGATGTAGCCGAGCCCGGCCACCACCCCGGCGGCGCACCCCGCCCCGGAGAGCCACGCACGCGACCCCGGTTCTCGATGCAGCGGGAACAACGTCACGAAGAAAGCGATCAGCGAAGCGCCCGCCGGCACCAGCGCCGCCACGAACAGCACGGCGCTCGGCCAGTTCGATGCGCCGTTCCCGGCCACGGTCGCGCCGAGATCGCTCAGCGAGTTGTGGCCGAACGAATACCCCCGGGTCGACGGATCGAGCCGCGTTCCGCCCGGATACGCGAGCATCGCCGCGCCCGTGGCCACGACGAACCACAGCGCGCCGAGCCGCAGCAACCGGAACTTGGTGCGCGGCTTCATCCGAGAGCCCGAGGACTTGCTCAGGCGAGCAGATACTTCCTGGTGTTGGGGTAGATGTTGACGTTGTGCGCCGGGAACGTCGTCACCTCGGGAGGCGGCACGCCGAGCTTCTTCATCGCGGGGAGCAAGCGGGTGCTCACGAAGGCGCCCATCGCCTCCTCCGACTCCCACACGTCCGCGACGTGGAGGTCGCCCGCCGCGTCGAAGCCGCACGCGTGCATCACGCCTCCCGCGGCGTGATGGGACTCCCACTTCACCTCTTTGCGCAGCGCCTCGTACATCTCCCGGGTGATCCCCTTGCCGGTGAAGATCGCCAGGACCGCCATGAGCACCTCCGTGACCTGCGGGTAGATTCGATTTCACCGAGGTTACGGCCAAACCGCGCGTTCGGATCTACCGGCACCGCGGTCTAGATCGGGTAGTGGCGAGGCTGGGTTGCGATGCTGATCCAGCGCAGGTCGGTGAATTCCGCGACGCCCGCGGTGCCGCCGAAGCGGCCGATGCCGCTCGACTTGGTTCCGCCGAACGGCATCTGCGCCTCGTCCTGCACCGTGGCGCTGTTGACGTGGCAGATGCCCGAATCGATGCGCTGCGCGACACCGAGTGCCGCGCCGACGTCCCGGCCGAAGACCGCGGCCGAGAGGCCGTACTCCGAGTCGTTCGCGAGCTCGACCGCGTGATCGACATCGCGCGCGCGGATCACGCCGACGATCGGCCCGAACGACTCCTCGCCGTAAATGCGCATCCCCTTCTCGACTCGATCGACCACGGTGGGCTCGAAGAAGGCGCCACCGGAGCCCTTGCCACCCACGACCACCGTGGCGCCCTTCGCGGTGGCGTCCACGATCAGCGCCTTCACGTGCTCCACGGTCTTCCCGTCGACACAAGCGCCGATCGGAAACTGGCCCTGGGTGGGATCGCCCACGGCGAGCGTCGCGGCCTTGGTGGCGAAGCGCTTCACGAACTCGTCGGCGATGCCACTCACCACGATGATGCGCTCGGTGGACATGCAGATCTGGCCTTGATGCATGAACGCGCCGAACGCCGCGGCGGCCACGGCCTGATCGAGGTCCGCGTCCTCGAGCACCACCAGCGGCGCCTTGCCGCCCAGCTCGAGCAGGCACGGCTTCAGGTGCTTGCCGCAGAGCTCGCCCACGATGCGCCCGACCCGGGTCGAGCCGGTGAAATTCACCCGGCGCACCGCTTCGTTCGCGATCAGCGCCTCCACCACGGCCGGCGCGTCGGCCGGAGCGTGCGCGACGAAATTCACCACGCCCGCCGGAAACCCGGCCTCCGCGAACGCATCGACGATGCGGCGGTGCACCGCGGGACAGAGCTCCGAGGCTTTGAGCACCACCGTGTTGCCGCAGGCGAGCGGCATCGCGATGGC
This sequence comes from uncultured bacterium, assembly GCA_964650975.1. Taxonomy (GTDB): domain Bacteria; phylum JADJOY01; class JADJOY01; order JADJOY01; family JADJOY01; genus CAZYWA01. Next base: position 12,483 of record CAZYWA010000097.1, on the reverse strand, counting down.
GCGCACGCCCAGGATCACCGGCGCGTTCCAGGGCGCCATGCCCACGCACACACCGGCCGGCTGGCGGACACCCATCGCGAGCGTGCCGGCGTGGCCCGACGGGATCGTCTCACCGGTGATCCGCGTGGTCATCGCCGCGGCCTCCTCCGCGATCGACGCCGCGAACGCCGCATTGAAGTGGCCCCAGCCGCCGACGGCTCCCGTCTCCTCGGTGCAGAGCCGCGCGAAATCGGCGCTGGCGGCGCGCAACCGGGCGGCGGCTCGCTGCAGCAGCTCGCGGCGGGCAACCGGGCTCGTGGCGGACCACGCGCGGAACGCCTGGTGCGCGGCTCCGATCGCGGCGCGCACGTCCTCGGCTCGCGCCGCCGCGGCACGTGTCACGACTTCACCGGTGATCGGGCTCCTGCGCTCGAACGTGGAACCGCTCGTCGAGCCCAGATCCTCCCCGCCGATCAAGAGCTTCGCTTCGTTCATCACGACCCGTCCCGACCGGTCGGCCTCTTCCTAGTCCGTGGACCGCAAACGCGAAGAGCGGCAAACGCACCGCGATATGGGCCTCGGGCCGCGAGCCCAACCCTGAGATCGAGATCGCTCATCGTTTGCTCCCCGTGGCCTCCACGAACATTTCGCGCGAGCGAATGTAATGGAAACACACCTCAGCGCCACAACGACGCTCACCTCTTCGGTGAGAATCGGTGTTCTGCCGACTCGAACTCCAGTCGATCTCCACTTTCCGCCGACAAGTACAGGTCGAGCTTCCCATCCACCTTTTTGAACGAGGTCGTTCTTCGGAACAAATGCACGAACATTTCATCCGTCCCTTTGCCGTCGTTGCAGAGCATCAGCGTAGAGGACCAGCCGAGTGGAACGAACTTCCCGCCAATCGTCGCCCGGTATCGGCCCGAGATCGAGTTGCAGCCATCGGTGCCGTCGAACTCCTCGGAACTCCCGAAGTGGATCCGCGGCGATCCCAGAAACGTCGTGGTGGTCTTCCCGTTCTCCACCGCGGACTTCAGAATCCACTGCGTTCCTTCGAGACTGCTGCTCATTTCATTCGCCACGACGACTCCGACGACGACCACGACGAGACCGATGCGGATGGCCGGAGCCTTGGCGCTTCTCCTGCCCTCGAGCGGCCTCGCGGCGGTCATGACGGGCGGCTTTTCGGGTCCAGATCAACCCAGAGGACACGAGAAGCGCATCGCGAAAATAGGTGATCGGGTCCGGGCTGTCACGGGGGTGACCCCAAAGCTCAGACGCTCGTCAGGCGCCGAGGATGGGCCTGACGAGCGGGCCGCGCGCACGCGCAGGCACCAGGGCGCGCGAGAGTCACTTGGACGTCGAGTACTCGATGCCTTTCGTCTTCGCTTCTGCACGGATCGCCTCGGTGACCTTTTCGTCGAAGGAGTCCTTGGCGCCGGTCTTGGCGAGGCGCTCGCGCTCGTCGGCGAGGTAGGCGTCCCGCTTGGTGACCAGCTCGTTCATCTTCGACTGGAGCTCCTTCCGCTTCTCGAGCTGCTTGGCGACGTAGTCGGCGCGCTCTTCGGGCGCGAGCGCACGCACGGGCTCCGGCAAGTTTTGCGGAGCCACCTTGTCGAGGCTGGTCTTGCCGGCCGCGATGTCGGCCACCAGGTCGCCTTCGCCGGTGACGACGGCTCCCTCCGCTCCGCCGCGCGCCCCGAACGCGGCCTTGTCGGCGGCGACCGGCGCGGGTGCCTCCGCGGCGACCTCCACCTTGCGGCTCAACGCGGCGCGGCGATCCGCATCGCCATAGCCGATCGCCGTCGAGCCGAGGTCGCGTGCGACCTTCGCGATCTCCGCGTCCAACGGCGTGGTGCTCGCCACCATGTCGCCGGTCTGGCCGAGCGCCACGTACTTCCCTTCCCCGAGCCGCGCGATCTCCTGCCAGATCCGCGCGGTATCCGGGTCGTTGCCGCACTGGATGGTGTTGATGAGCAGGTCTTTCTTCACCGCGGCCTGGAGGGTCACCGGGTAGAGGACGTCCTGCGGGTAGTCCATGTGCGGCGGTGCATCGCCGACCAGGAACACGGTCTTCAGCACGTTGCGGTCCTGGCTCCACGAGAGCTTGTTCACGGCATCCGCCAGCGCCTGGTTCACCGACTCGGGTGTGTCGCCGCCGCCGTCGGCGTGAAGCTCGCGCAGGCGGCCGTACACCGCGTCGATGTCGGACGAGAGATCGACCACCTGGGTCACGTACGCGTCGCCGCGATCGCGGTACGCCACCAGCCCGATCTTGATCTCGGGCGTCGGCTTGGCGCGGATCATGTCATTGGCGATCGACCAGATCTTGGTCTTGGCTCCCTCGATGAGCCCACCCATCGAGCCGGTGGTGTCGAGCACGAAGGCGACCTCGATGCGCGGCTTCGGCTTGGCTGGCTCAGGCTTCGGCGGCTCGGCGGCCCGGGCCTCGACGGCGGTGAATGCGAGCAGAGCGGCGAGCGTCAGGGCAGCCCGCACGGATTTCGGGCGATGGGTTTTCATGATCAATTTTCTCCTTTCGAGTCGATGATTTCGTAAACGTTTCCGTCGATCACCACCACCAAGCGCTGGCCCTGTGCGAGCCACGCGCCGGCGTTCTTGTTTTTCCGGATCAGCTCGAAATACTCGGGCGAGCCGAGCTCGACGCGCGTCGGCTTCGCGTGCGGGTGCTCGGCCACCTCGCCGTCGATCCAGCGATCGCCGTTTCGATAGAAGGTCTTGCCGGCGGCGTGGCGCTGCGCTTGCGAGGCGTCCAGCGCGGACGGCGGCGGCTCGGCTGGCGCGCCCCCGCCCGCCGATCCCGCCAGCGCCTTTCGGTCGTGCACGGCGTAGTCCGAGGCGTAGCCCGCCGAGTAACGCGTGCTGGCGTCGAGGTCGGGCGCGCCTTTCAGGCTCCCCACCACCTGCGCGCCAGCCACGGCCTCTGCTCCCGACCGCTCGCGGGCCAGCACGTCGAACGCCTCGTGCAACCGGCTCGACGCCGCTTCGTTGCGAGGGGCGGCGCTCGCGAGCGGCTGGGGCACGTCCTTGCGGCGCTCGTCCTCCAGGATCAGGTACGACGTGTAGGGCGTGACGATGCCGTGGCGGCGCGCGAGCTGCACGATCTCGTCGCGCAGCTCGGCGTTCTCGCCGTGCTGGCGGATCTCGTCGAGCAGGTAGCCCACGCGGCGGGTGGCCCAGAGGCGCGGCACGAACGGGTTGCCGCTCTCGGCATCCGCGGGGCCAGGGCCTTTCGCCGGAAACACCACCCGGGACGCAAGCTCCCGCGACTCTCCGCCCACCGTGCCGCTCACGATCACGCGGCCCTCCCCGGCGCCGCGGTACCGGCCCACCACCACCAGCTGGTCGCCGTGGAAGAGGTCGGGCAGTGCTTGCGGGTAGCTCTGGAGAAGCCGGATGTCGCCTTCGGTGCGAAGCGTGAGCCCGGTCATCACCGGCTGCGCGACGCGGGCGTAGAAACTCGACACCGCGCGCTCGATGTCGTCGCGATCGCCCACGTACTGCGAAGCCCCACGCGACGCCTCGGCGAGCTGATCGAGGAGCCGCGTGTCGACGTCGGTGCCGACGCCGAACGTGAACACCCTGGCGCCGGTCTTTCCGACCGCGGCGCGGCCCAGGTCGGCGAGCTTTTGCGGATCGGTCTCGCCGACCGTCGGCTGGCCGTCCGTGAGGAACGCCACGAGGTACGGTCGGCCGGCGTCGCGCGTGGCGTCGCGCACCGAGTCGCCCGCGTGCAGCGACCTGTCGAGCGCCTCCTGGATGGCGGTGCCGCCCGCGGCATGGAACCCGTCGACGAACGAGAGCGCCTTGGTGCGGTTGGCGGGCGACGCATCGACCAGCGAGCCGAAGAGCGGTTCGGCTTCGGTGCTGAAACGCACGATCTCGAAGCGGTCGCGCTCGCCGAGACCCTGGATGCAATAGCGCAGCGCCCGCTTCAGCTGCTCGATCTTGGGACCGGCCATCGATCCCGAGGTGTCGACCGCGAACACCACGTCTTCGGGCTGCCGCTTCGCGGCGTCGTCCTCGGCGCCGGCCGACGCGAGCAGCAGGAAGTAGCCGTCGTCCTCGCCTTCCACCCGGTGGGTGAGCACACCGAGGCCCACCGGCTGCTTCTCGTCGACCGTGTAGAAGAGCTGAAAATCGGAATCGGGTCTCGCGTGCGTCAGCTCGAACCCCGCGAGCGCTTCGTGATCGCCCTTGCGCGTGACTTCCACCGCGTGGCTCGGCGACCAGACACTCTTGAGCGCTTCTTTGCTCTCGATGTGCACCTCGACGGTCACGGTGTCGATGGGAGCGCTACTGAACCTCTCGGTATCGAGCGGGTAATCGAGCTCCACCACGGGGCCGTCGCGGCGCAACACCTGCGAGTAGCGGATGGTCACGTGCTTCGAGCCATTCGGCTCGATCGGGAACGCGCGCACCCGGAAGAGGCCGCGCTCGCCGTATTCGAGGAGCGCCGGGTCGCGCATCCGGCGCACGATGTCCTCGTAGAGGGTGCGGGCCTGCGCGGCGTCGACCAGCTCGGCGGTCTGCTGCTTGCCGTCGATCTCCATCGAGAACCGATCGATGGTGGCGTTCTTCGGGATCGGGAACAGGTACTCGCCCTCGACGCGCAGCGCGTTGGGGTTGTGGAACACCTCGTCGACCTCGGTGACCGCCACCTGGTCGCGGACCGCGATCCGCACCCGGTGCGACTGGACCTCGAGCGGAGCCCACGGCGGGTGCCCGGGAGGCAGCGTCATCGCCGCGGGTCGTGGCACCACGATGAAGCCGTCGGCCCGGGCGGACGGGGCGGAAAGCAGGGCAAAAACGAGCGCGCAGCCAGCCAGCCACGCGCGACCGATCGCGCGAACCATGGGGACCTCCGGGAATGACGGGAGCCGAGAGTCGGCGGCGATCGCCGCGGCCGGTTCGGACCCCGTTCGCGAAGGAGAGCGCCGGGCGGGTGCGAAAGGTTCACGCGTTCATTCGCTGCGGCTGCGAGGGACCTCATCCCTCCGAGCCGGGCGCGCCCGGATAGACTTCCCGGCGGAAAAGCCCCGTCGTCCGCGTCCTCGGCGAGACGGCACATCGAAAGGAGCTCTAAGTGAGCCTCGAACGTGGCAACCGTGTGGTTCGGCTGGGCCTGGCGCTGGTGTCGATCGTCGCGATCGCGGCGCTCGCCGGCTGCGAGTCGTTGTCCGACAGCTCGGCCTCGATCTCCGATTTCGTGTCGAGCCCGATCACATCGTGGTCGGCGTCGAGCAGCCCCGAGATCGCGTACCGCGCGGAGGTGCGCGACTTCACCAAGTCGCACGTGAAAGCCGGTGGCACGGCGCAATCGCTGCGTGGCGAGCTGGGGCGCATCGCGGCGAAGCACGGCATCAGCAACTGGGAAGTGAACGAGGCCACGTACGTGGGAATCGGCCAGGGCCTGAACCGCGCCGACTACAACAAGACCGAGATGGAAGCCTTCGTGCAGGTGCTCGCCCCGACGCCGGAGCAAGTGGTGTGGATCCACAAGGGTTACGGCCACTGACGCGACCGGAGCGTCGCCGCGTGATGGCCGCGGCGGCGGCGATCGGTGCGGCATGCGCGGCCGCGCTGGCGCTCGCGCCGGCGCGCGCGGCCGCGTTCGAGTACCTCTACGTGGAGCCCAACTCGGGCTCGTCGAGCGGCGGCCACGTGGCGCTCCGGCTCGGCGACTCGACCTATCACTTCCAGCATCACGCGGGCGGCGTGATCCGGCTCCACCGCGCGGCTTCGGACGCGTTCGAGTGGAGCTACCGGGCGCTCGAGAATCGCTCGATGCGAATGCTGCGCGTCGCGCTCTCGGACGGCGGCGAGGAGCGCGTCCGCGACGCGTTCGAGGACGAGCTGTTCCGCGAGTCGCGGGCCTTCGACCGGTTCGATTCGCTGGCGGCGGACGCGGACTTTCTGGACGGCTCGCGTCTGCCCGAGAAGCTCGGGATTCCGGGTGCGGCGTACTTCGCGTGGGGAGATGCGGCGGGCGAGCCGCCGGCGCTGGCGGAGCTGCGGGCGCGGGTCGACGCGCGATTCGGTGCGGTTCATCTGGCGCAACGCGCAGCCGCGGTGCGGGACGAGATCGAGGCGTTGCGTCCGGACGCCGAGGAGCTCGGAACGGCCGCGTCCCAGCCCGATCGAGCGCTGCGGACGCAAGAGACTGCGTCCCTCCAGACCGCATCGCTTTCGATCGCGTTCCCCGCGGCGCCATCCGGAGGGCTGCGGTCCCTCGCGGCCGCACCGGGCGACTCGGCTCCTGGCAATGGCGTCCGCTTCGTGGGCCTGGTCGACCGCTATCGCGACCTGGCCGCCGGCTGGACTGCGATCGATCTGCTGCTCCACCCTCGCTCACTCGACCAAGCGAGAGTCGTCGAATCCGGCGCTTCTCTCGCCGCGCTCGACGACTCCGAGCGCCGCCGGCTCGGCGATTGGCGCGCGCGCCTGATCGAGACGCTTCCCCAGTTGCTCGAATCGCGCCGCAGCGACTGGGGCGTGCCGCTCCTGATCGGGATGGCGCGCCTCCTGGCGATCTATTCGTCGCTCGCGAGCGGCCGGTTGCGCACGCTCGACGTGTTTTCCTCCGACGACCCGCTGCTCCCCGCCGCCGCCATCCGCCGGCAGAGCGCCGCGCTCGACGCGATCGTGCGCGAGCGGCGCGCCGACTTGAGCGACGCGCGCGCTCGCTTCGCGCGCGCGGACTCGCTGGTCGAGAGCGACGTGAGCCGGCTCGAGCTGACGGCGAGCTTCGAGGCCGAAGCGGCGCGCGCGCGCGACCTCGGCACCGCGATCCGGCGCCCGCCCGAGGTGCCGCTGCCGATGCGTGCGGCCTGGCCGCCGGAGCTACCCGTGCCGCGGATCGCCGAGGGCGAGCGCGCGGCGCTCGCGGCCGCGACGGCCACCGAGCGCGACGAATCCGCCACGAGCCTCGCGCACGAGTTTCACTACGACCTGGTGACGCGGAACTGCGCCACCGAGCTCTTGCGGCTCATCGACGGTGCCATGGGCGGCAACGGAACCGCGCCGCCCGCGGCGCTCGATCCGGACCAGCGCGGCAACTTCGTGCCGTATCGCTCCGCGGACAGCATCGCCACGTCGCTGCCGGTCGTGGAGGACACCGTTCTGCCGTCGTTCCGCGAGTACCACCTGGCACGCCTCGCGAACGACGAGAGCGGCTGGGTGGAGGCGCTGACCGAGTCGAACGTGCTCACGTCGCGGATCTATCGCCACGGACGCGGCGACGAGCCGTTTCTCTTCTTCACCACCGGCGCCTGGCCCGCGCGGCCGGTGCTGGGCGCGGTGAACGTGGCCGTGGGCGTCGCGGCGACGGCGGCCGGAGTGCTCACGTCGCCGTTCGACGGCGGACGGCTGGTCACCGGCGGGCTCGACGGGGTCCTCTTCAGCATTCCCGAGCTGGTGTTCGTGAACGTCCGCAAGGGCTCGTACGAGCTTCTGCCCCGCGACTGGCAGAGCTGGAACGGCTGATCCACGATCGAGCGCTGTGGCTGCGAGGGACCGCAGCCCTCCGGATGAGTCGGCATCGAGCGGTCGGAGGGACGCGGTCCCTCGCGTCCGCAGCGCTCGATACGCGCCGCCTCACCAATCGAGATCAAGCGCCAGCGGCAGCCAGGATCGTGCGGGCGCGGCGCTGAAACGCGCGCTCGCGGCGGACGATCGGGGCGAGCCCGCGGCAGGCCACGGGAGCGGTTCGCTCTGGGCACCTCTCGCACGGCGTGCGATCGGGCGTGCGCGCGCGATAGGCGGCGCGCAGCAATGCGATGATCGCGAGCGCTGCAAACGCCACGACGGCGCCAGCCACGCTCAGCGAACGGAGCCCGCTCACGGCCGCGAACGCGAGCGCCGCTGCGGGCGCCACCCGCGTCACCCACTTGCCGTGGAGCCGCACGCCCGGCAAGCGACCGAGCGGCCCGAACGAGAACCACACGACCGCTCCGGCGGCGACGCACGCGATCGCGGCGCCCACCCAGCTCGGAATCGGAAGCACCGGCGCGGCCGCGACGCCGCCCAGGCCGCCGAGCGCCACCAGCGTGCAGCCGCGGCAAAGCCGGACGCGCCGGCCGACGCGGATGACCTCGCTCGCGTACTCGTCGCAGAGCGGGTGGTGCGCGTGGCGGTGAAAGAGGTGCGCACCGCGGCTCAGGCGATCGAGCCGCCGCGCGGCGCCGCGCGAGATCGGTGAAGCCGGACCTGCCATGCGCCGGCTCGTTTCAGCGGCTGAGCGGCTTGAGCTTGACCGCGGTGCCGTAGGCGATGATCTCGTTGGTGTTCTGCATCAGCTCGCCCGAGTCGAATCGCATCCCGAGCACGGCGTTGGCGCCGACCTCGATGGCGTGCTGCTCGAGCCGGTCCATCGCCTCGTTGCGGGTGTCCGAGGCGAGAGTCGTGAGCGCCGAGATCTCGCCGCCGAAGAACTGCTGGCAGCCGGCGCAGGCCGTGCCCACGACGCTGCGCGAGCGCACCGTGATGCCCCAGCAAGGTCCGATGATCTCCGCCACCTCGGTCCCGGGCGGCGGCGCGAACGTGGTGACGATCGGAATGCGGTGAGCGCGCGCTTGTCGCATGGGAGGCCTCCGTGGACGAGTGCGCCGAAAGCTAGCAGCCGCCCGCACCGCGCCGCAACGCTCGTGACGGCGCCAGCCGCAGGGACGCCGTCCCTCCCGTCCGCGGCGATCGATCGCGGTGCAACGCTGCGGCTGCGAGGGACCGCAGCCCTCCCAGAACAGCGCGCCGCATCGGTTGTCGGTTCCCACGAGATGCGGGATAGTCCGCTCTCCCGCCTCGGTTCTCGATCTCGGTCGCGTGACTCCGCCCCCCATCGATCCGTCGAAGTCTCCAGCGCCGCGCGCGTTCGTGCGCGCGCTGGTCGCGTTTCGCGCCGACGACGACTTCGGCGTCGGCGAGGCTTACGACCTGAGCACCACCGGCATCTTCGTGGTCACCCACCACGAGGTGCCGATGGGAGCGAGCGTCGAGCTCAAGCTGCGCGTCGAGGGCGTCAGCTCCGAGGAGACGCTGGTGGTGCGCGGCGACGTGGTGCGCTCGGCCACCACTCCCGGCCCGGACGCGCACGCGCGCGGCTTCGCGGTGCATTTCTCCGGCTCGGAGCCCGAGGTGCTGGCCCGCATCCGCGGACTGGTGCTGGCGAGCACGCTGCGTACCCAGTACTTCGGCGATCGCACCGGCCGGCGTCTCGAGGGCGACGACGGCGCCGGGCGCTACGACATCCTGAACCTGCTCGGCACCGGCGCCACCAGCGACGTGTTCCGCGCCCGCGACCGCGAGCTCGACAAGATCGTGGCGCTCAAGGTGCTGAAGCCGCACGTGGCGGCCGACGAGGAGTTCGTGGCGCGGCTCAGCCGCGAGGCCGAGCTGGTGCGCCGCATCCTGAGCGACCGCGTGGTGAAGGTGCTCGCGAGCGGCCTCTTCCACGGGTTTCCGTGCATCAGCATGGAATACGTCGAGGGCATGCCGATGTCGCGGATGCTCTTCGAGCGGAGCCTGATCCCCGAGGACGAGGTGGTGGGCCTGGCGCTCGACGTGACCGAGGGTCTCGCGGCCGCGCACCGGCTGGAGATCGTGCACCGCGACCTCAAACCCTCGAACGTGATCGTGACGCCCGACGGCCGCGCCAAGGTGCTCGATTTCGGGATCGCGCGGGCGCGGCTCGAGATGCGGCTCACCCAGCCCGGCACGTTCGTGGGAACGCCCATCTACAGTCCGCCCGAGCAGCTGGTGGGAGCCACGGCCTCGCCGCGAACCGACCTCTATGCGCTGGGCTGCGTGATGTTCCGCGCCCTCACCGGCCACGATTTCCAGGGCAGCGAGGACATTCCCGGGATCCTGGCGCGGCAGCGCTCGCGGGAGTCCGCGTCGCTGCGCAGCGTGAACCCCGACGTGAGCGAGGGGCTCGACGCGATCGTGAGCCGCTGCCTGGCGCTCGATCCGGCCGATCGCTTCGCCGACGCCGGCGCGCTGCACGAGGCCCTCACCGAGCACCGCAACGCGGTGCTGCGGGTACGTCGCCGCACCTGGAGGCGCCGCGCCCTGGTCGGCGAGAAGGATCCGGAGGAAGCCGGGCGGATCCAGGAAGTGCTGATGGCCGAGCGCTTCGACGTGCGCTGGATCGACGACGGTTACCGGCTGATCGAGGTGGCGCTGGGCGCGCGCGCCGACCTGATCGTGGTGGCCGCCGACCTGCCCACCGTCGACGGGCTCGAGGCCATCCAGATCCTGCGCAACTCTCCGCGCACCGCGGGGACGCCGCTGATCCTGGTGTCGAGCGCCGAGTCGGACGGCAAGGTGGTCACGTTCCTCGACGCCGCGACTTTCGCGCGAAAACCGATCGTCGTCGACGAGCTCAAGTCCGCCGTGCGCCAGGCGTTCGAGCGCACCGCCCCCGACCCCGGCGCCGCGCGCCGGGGTTGATTCCGACTTAAAGGTCTCCGCGAGTGGCCCGCGCCGCAGGCGCGCGGCGAGCCACGCGAGCCGACTCGGGGGTGGGGCCCCGCAAAAATCGCACTTTTTGCGGGGCGGGGGGCTGGAACAGCCTCCCGCGAAGACACGTCAGGCCAGGGCCATCGCGCCGCGGGGCGGGGCGGTGAGGCCCGCGTCGAGCATCTTGACCGGCAGATCGGGCGCCTTGGTGAGCGCGCGCTTCCGGAACGGGCTCGCCAGCAACGTGTAGAGATCCTTCATCGACATGTGCCGGCTCAGCGTGCGCAAGAGCTTGAAGGTGGCCCACGGGCGCTTCACGATCCGCTCCTTGAAGAGCAGCACGTAGCCCTGCATGCGCAGCTGATTGAGCTCTTCGCTGGGCAGGATCGTGGGATCGATGTCCGAGCACTTGAACCATTTGTTCCAGTCCGCGTCGTCGTCGATGATGCCGCGCTCGACGTACTCCTGCCAGAGCGGTGTCCCGCGGTAGGCGCAGAGCCGGTTGAAGCCGAAGGTGTCGAGCTCGAGCCGGGCCGCGAAGCGGAAGCTCTCGAGCACGTCGTCGGCGGTCTCGTTGGGCGCGCCGATCAGGAAAAAACCGTGCGCCGAGCCGATGCCGTCCTTCTTGGCCTTCTTCACCGCGTACTCGATCTGGCCCAGCTTCTGACCCTTCTTGAGCCGGTCGAGCACCTTCTGGGTGCCGGCCTCGACGCCGAACGCGAGCATCGAGCACTTGGCCTTGGCCATGAGCGGGAACTGATCCACCGCCACCGAGTCGACGCGGCCCTCGCAGCCCCAGCGCAGGCTCAGCTTGCGATCGATCATTCCCTGGCAGATCGCTTCGATGCGCTTCCGCTTGAGCAGGAAGTGATCGTCGGTGAGATACACCGAGCGATAGCCCTGGTCGTCGAGCTGCTGCATCTCGCCCAGCACGTGCTCGGGCGAGCGCGAGCGCCACTTGCCGTCGGCGAGCGCCGGGATGTCGCAGTAGATGCAGGGATACGGGCAACCGCGTGAGGTCTGCATGGTGCAGAAGCGGTCGAGGGACAGCACGGCGGGCACGTCGAGCGGCATCGACTCGATGTACTCGATGGGGATGCTGTCGCGGTCGGGGTACGGGTAGCGGTCGAGGTCCTTCAAGATCGGCGCGTCGGGGTTGTTCACGATCTCGGCGCCGCGCCGCCAGCTGAGCCCGAGCACGTCCTCGGGCTTGCTCAGGTTCGCCAGGTAATCGGGCAAGAGCTCCTCGCCCTCGCCGCGGCCGACGGCGTCGGCGTGCGGGCAGTCGGCGAGGATGTGCGGCGCGTTCATGGTGGCGAAGGCGCCCCCCAGGATCACCGGGATGTGCGGCGCCGCCTGCTTCATCCGCGCCGCCACCTGCTTGGTGGACGGGTACGACGTGGTCGAAAGAAACGACAGCGCGATGACGTCGGGGCGCTCCTCCTCGACGGCGCGCGCGATCGCGTCCGGCTTCATGTCCGGGTGCGCGGTGTCGAAGAGCCGTACCTGGTGGTCGCGCTGCCTCAGGACCGGCGCCAGCGTCTGGATGCCGAGCGGCGGAAACGCCATGACCGGCACCCGCCCGCCGAACTTGCGACGCGAGAAACGGTCGGGAAGCAGACGGTAGTAGTTCTCATCTCGAACGTAGACGAGGAAGCAGCGCATGCGGGTGGCCTCGCTCGCGTGCCCGCTCGGTCAGCGGTACCAGCGCGTTGCAGTCACCGGAAAACAACGATGCTGCGCGCGGATGATGAATGGACGATGACAAACAGGATGGTCGAGATCGGACGTTTACGGAAGCCTGGGGCCTCGAATCTTAGGCGACACGACATCGTCACAAGAGAGCGGTATCGTGTGGGCGAGCGCCAGAACCATCGCAGTGGAGGCCAACATGCCGGACGTGACGTGTGGGAACCCTTCCATCCGGGTCGACAAGCTGGCGGGGGTGCTGATCGCGATCGACAGCGATTGGTCGTCGACGTTCCAGCAGTTTCTCACCACGCGGCGCATGCCGTCGTTCGTGGAGTC
>CAZYWA010000096.1:13330-19081 GCA_964650975.1 uncultured bacterium | reverse complement strand
CCGGATTCACTCCGGACGGGGCGGGGGGCTGGAACAGCCCCCCGGGAGACTCAGACTTCCTTCTTCTTGAGCCGGCTCTCGTTCTCGCTGATGAACGCGCGGATGTCCTCGGCCATGTCGAGCAGCTTGAGCCACTGCTCCATGTAGAGCGTCACCGGGAACTTTCCCATCCCGTAGACCGACACGGCACCCTTCTCGCTCACCTTGAGCGAGAGCCCCTTCTGGGTGCGGCGCTTGAGCGCCTCGTTCTCCGCGCGCAGCTTCTCGAGCTCCGCCTTGACGTCGGCTTCCGATTCGTCGGACATGAGATCCCCCTCGTTTCAGTGTCGGTTGGGCCGGCTCGGTGTTCCCCGAGCGGTCCTGTGGTAGAGGAGCCTTTCATGAACGGCCACGGAGAGGAAACACGTGGTTGGCTCGCGCAACGGGTGCTCGCGGCGCTGCTCGCGAGCGCCGCAGCCTGCAGCGGGAGCGGCGATCGAGCGGGCCGTGGTGCCGCGTCCATCTCCCTGGGAGGCGACGCCGGCCAGGTGCGGTTCGACGCGTCGTCGCGCGAGCTCACGCTCGCCCGCGGCGGCGTGACGCTGCTCCGCTTCCCGAGCGACGCCTTCGAGCTCGGACGGGTCGACCGTCTCGACGACGATCTCGACTACGACCCGTACTGGCTCGGCAACCCGCTCTACCAGCCGCGCGGGCTGCGATGGCTCGCGCCCACCTCCGCCACGATCCAGGACTCGACCACCGAGCACGCCACGATCGAGCTGGACTACGAGGAAGGCGCCACCGCCACGCTGTCGATCGATGCCCGCGCCCCCGGCCGCTTCGAGGCCACGCTCACACCGACCAGCGGCAATCCGGCGGTCGCGTTCCTGCGTCTGCGTCCGCGCGCCGACTCCACCGAGGGCTTCTACGGTCTCGGCGAGTACTACGACTCGGTCAACCATCGCGGGAAAGTCCGCGCGATGCAGCTCGAGGCCAGTCTCGAGTTCGAGAGCACCTACAACGAGGCGCACGTGCCGGTGCCGTTCCTGGTGGGGACGCGCGGCTGGGGTCTTTTCGTCGAGAACCGCTATCCGGGCCTCTTCGAGGTCGCCAGCGCCGAGGACAACCTGGTGCAGGTCACGTTCGGCACCGGTACGGCCTCGAGCCAGGGGCTCACGTTCCATTTGTTCGCGGCGGAGCAGCCACTCGACGTGACCAAGCACTACTACGACGTCACCGGCTATCCGCTGCTCCCGGCGCGCTGGGCGCTCGGGCCCTGGATCTGGCGCGACGAGAACCGCGACCAGGCGGAAGTCGAGAACGACGCCGAGACCATTCGCGACCTCGATCTCGCCACCAGCGCGATCTGGATCGACCGGCCCTACGCCACCGGCGTCAACACCTTCGACTTCAATCCGCCGCAGTTCCCCGGGCCGCAGGCGATGATCGACCACCTGCACGCGCTCGGCTTCCGCACGGCGCTCTGGCACACGCCTTACCTCGACGAATCGGACCCATCGACGGCGGAGCTGCGCGCGGTCGCGGAGAAGAACGATTACTACCCGCCACGCACCGGCATCCTCTTCAACGGCTGGGGCCGGCCGATCGACCTCACCAAGCCCGACGCCGCGGCGTGGTGGCAGAGTCTGCTGCACCGCTACACGGACATGGGCGAGGAGGGCTTCAAGCTCGACTACGGCGAGGACATCGTGCCGGGAGCGCTCGGCGTGCGCGACAAGTGGAACTTCGCCGACGGCAGCGACGAGCGCACCATGCACGGCCGCTTCCAGCTCTTCTATCACCGCACCTACGCGCAGGTGCTGCCGGCGAGCGGCGGTTTCCTGCTCTGCCGCCACGGCACGTTCGGCGATCAGGTGAACGTGAGCGTCGTGTGGCCGGGCGATCTCGACGCGAGCTTCGCGAAGCAAGGTGACGTGGGAATCGATCACGACGGCTCCACGTACAGCTCGGTGGGCGGACTGCCGGCGTCGATGATCGCGGGGCTATCGCTCGGTCCGTCGGGATTCCCGTTCTACGCCTCCGACACCGGCGGCTATCGCCACTCACCGCCCGATCGCGAGCTCTTCACCCGCTGGTTCGAGCAGACCGCGGTTTCGACCGTGATGGAGATCGGCACCAGCACCAACGACGTGGCCTGGCAGCCGACGCCTCAGAACGGCTTCGACGAAGAGATGCTCGGCTGGTACCGGACCTACACGCGCCTTCACCTGCGGCTTTTTCCGTACGAGTGGACCTACGCCACGCGGCTCGCGAGCGACGGGCGCCCGATCGAGCGGCCGGTCGGCCTCGCCTATCCCGATCTCGGCGAGCATCCATCCGACGAGTACCTGTTCGGCGACGATCTGCTGGTGGCGCCAATCCTGGAGCGGGGAGCGGTGAAGCGCGATGTCTTGCTGCCGCCTGGTACGTGGATCGACTGGTGGACCAGCGCCGCGCATGACGGAGGTACGCGCATCCAGATCGACGCGCCGCTCGACACGTTGCCACTTTTCGTCCGCGCGGGCGCGATCGTGCCGCTCCTGAGACCGACGATCGACTCGATGTCGCCCACCACCGACCCGGCCCGGGTCGACTCCTACGCGACGACGGCCGGTGTGCTCTACCCGCGCATCGCGCCGGGCGACGCGTCGGACATGACGCTCTTCGACCAAACCCATCTCGCGCAACGGCTCGACGCGCAGGCACTCACCCTCGATTACACGCCCGGGGACGAGTTCCAGTCGGGCGCGGTGTTCGAGGTTCTCGGCATCGGAGCCCGCGCGAGCGGCGTCACCGAGGGCGGCTCGGCGCTCCCGCGATTCGCCACCGTGGCGGAACTCGAGGCCGCCGGCTCCGGCTGGACGACCGACGCGGGTGCGCTCGGCTCGCTGTGGATCGAGGTGAGTCCGGGCACGCACGAGGTCGTAGCCACGCTCGATTGAGAGCGCGCCCCGCTCCCTTCATGGTTCCCGGAAGAATTCCCAATTCGGTCGTGTTAGCGTTTCGCGATCATGTGGAAACCAGCGACTAGCGGCCTCGTTTTGGCGCTCGCATTCGTACTCTCCTGGGGGGCGGCGCCCGTCTGGGCCGAGAATCCTCCCGAGGAGGCTCCTGCCGTTCCGGCTCCCGGGGCGAAACCCGATCCGTTCGCCAAGGCGACGTTCGGCCCCAAGACCGTCGACCTGGGTCACGACCTGAGCCTCGAGCTGCCCGAGGGGTTCGCGATCTTCGAAGGACCCGAGGCGCGAGCGCTGATGGAGAAGATGGGAAACCCAGGCCGCGACAACCTGCTGGCCATCGTCACCACCCGCGGTGGCGGCTGGATGGTGACCGTCACCTACGACGAAGAGGGCTACGTCAAGGACGACGACGCGGAGAAGCTCGACGCCAACGGGCTGCTCGAATCGATCCGGAAGGGCACGGCCGCCGCCAACGAGATCCGCGAGAAGCGGGGGATCCCGACCATCGACGTGGTCGGCTGGGACGAGCCGCCGCGTTACGAGCGCGACGTCCACCATCTGG
This sequence comes from uncultured bacterium, assembly GCA_964650975.1. Classification (GTDB taxonomy): domain Bacteria; phylum JADJOY01; class JADJOY01; order JADJOY01; family JADJOY01; genus CAZYWA01. The sequence continues at coordinate 15,580 of CAZYWA010000096.1, read as the reverse complement.
TGTGGGCGGTGCGCGGTCGCGCCAGCGAGCACGACGTCGTGAACTTCAACACGCGGGTGCTGGGCCGGCGCGGTGTCGCGTCGCTGAATCTGATCGACGATCCGGATGGGCTGCCCACCTCGAAGCCGGAAGCCGCGAAGCTGCTGGCCGCGACCACCTTCAAGACCGGATCGCGCTACCAGGACTTCGAGGCCAAGAACGACAAGGTGGCCGAGTACGGGCTCGCGGCGCTGATCGCCGGCGGCGCCGGCGCCGCGGCGCTCAAGATCGCCAAGGTGGGGTTGCTGGCGAAGTTCAGCGGCAAGATCCTGGCGCTCTTCATCGCCTTCAAGAAGGCGATCATCGCGGCGGCCCTGGGCGTGGTCGGGTTTCTGCAAAAGCTCACGGGCCGCGGAAAGAAGAACCCGCCGATGGCGGCCAGGGAGACATCCGACCCGTCCGCGTGAGCGTTCGGCCCGACCGAATGAGCCCGCGGCGCTCGATCCTGGTCGCGCTGCTGGTGCTCGCGGCGGCGTTCCGCTTCTGGGGGATCGGCTGGGGAACTCCCGAGCGCGACGATTTCTACGTCGACGAGACCACCTACGTGGTGCGGCACGCGCTCCACGTTTCGCTGGCCGATCCCGATCCGCAGTTCCTCAACTACCCGTCGTTCCTCGCCTACACGATCGCGCTCGGAAACGGCGCGCTGACGCGCCTCGGGGTCTTTCACGAGCGCTGGCAGGCGCACGTGCTGGGACGCTGCGTGATCGCGGCTTACGGCTCGCTGACCGCGCCGCTCGCCTTTCTGACGGTCGAGGCGATGGGCGCGCCGCTCGCCGGTGCCGCGCTGGCCGGGCTCTGGGTGGCGCTGCTTCCCGATCACATCTGGGAGAGTCACGTCGCGGTCACCGACGTGATGATGACCTTCTGGACCTTGCTCGTGGTCCTGGCATCGGTGCGGATGTCGCAGGCGCCGACGCGAAGGCACGCGGCTCTCTGCGGCATGGCGCTCGGCCTCGCGGTCGGCAGCAAGTACACGGCCGCGCTCGCGGCGGTGGCGCCGCTCGTGGCGCTCGCGAAGGCGCGCCCGCCGCCGCGCGCGCTCGCGACGTGTCTCGTCATCGTGGGGCTCACGGCGCTCGCCGCGTGCTTCGCGGTGACGCCGTACAGCTTCCTGCACCTGCGCGAGCTGCTGCAGGCGCTCGCGTTCGAGAACCGGCACGTGCACCAGCAGCACCCCGGCTTCTCGATGCCCGCTCCTGGACCTCAATATCACCGCTACCTCTACCAGCTGGTGGCCGCGTTTCCGTTCTCGATGGGCCTGGCCCTCTACGTCACGTCGATCGCCGGCACGCTCTGGGTTGCCACCAGGCGCGCGCGGAAAGCGGCCGAGCTGCTGCTGGTGGCCGTCTGCTTTTTCGCGTTGACGGGGAGCTTCCGCTTCACCCCGCTGCGCTACTACCTGCCCATCACCGTGACGCTCGCGGCCTGCGCAGGCTGGTGGCAGGGCGACTGGCTCGCGAGCGGATCGAAGGCACGCGCCCTGGTGGCGGGAGTGAGCGTCGCCGCCGCGCTGGTCTACACGTCGGTGTTCGCGTTCCAGACCACCGAGCGGTACTCACACGACACCCGCAGCTCGGTCGCCAAGTGGCTGGCGAATCACGTCCGCCCCGAGCTGCGCGTGGTCGCGGTCGGAAATCCGGCCTACCTGGCGCTGCCCGCCCACCCCGGCTTCACCTTCGACGTGGTGCCCAACGGCAAGGCGCTCGATCTCGATTCGCTCCGCTCCTACGACGTGGTCGAGATCACCTCGATGAGCTACCTGCGCGGCTACCGCCACCAGAACCGCATGATGCTCGGCGACTATCCGCGCCTGCGCCGCGGCCGCGCCGGCTTCCGCCTCCTCCACCGCTTCGAAGCCGACTTCCTGAACCGCGACCTCTACACCCGCCTCGACCCGATGTTCAGCGCCTACTTCGTCTCCCCCACCATCGAGATCTACGTCCGCGACAATCGACCCGCGTAACCGGTCGGCGCGTTGCCGCGCCGCCTCGGCGGTGGGGCCCCGAAAAAATCGCACCCGTTGGGGCTCGGGGTCTTCGTGGAGACCCCGAAGACACGTGAGGGGTGGGGGGCTGGAACAGCCCCCCGAGAAACATCGGAACCTCGAGTTGACGCACTAGGGCCGGGGGGCTACTGCGGGAAAACGAGGTTGTTGGTGACCCGCGAGATGGGTAGAGGCACCGCAACAAACCTCTCCCCCGTACGCCG
>CAZYWA010000096.1:8722-13320 GCA_964650975.1 uncultured bacterium | reverse complement strand
CCGACAAACATCGCACCCTCGTTTTGCCGCAGTCGGCCCGGGGGCCTACTGCCTCAACTCGAGGTTCTTGCTGACCCGCTCGATGCGATCCTGCAGCGCTCCATCCGTCTCCGCCTTCGCCGGCTCGGGTGCGTTGAGGATCGCGAGCACCGCCTCGGCGAGATCGGCGCTCTGGGTCTTGATCATCGTGATGCGTGCTTCCTCCGCCTTCAGGAAGCTTTCCTTGGTGCGGTAGGGCGTGCTGGCGCCCTTGCCCCAGCGCGTGCCTTCGAGCGACCGCGCTTGCGCGATGTCGTCGAGCGCCGTGTCACGCAGCCGGAGCGCCGTGCGGCCCGCGCGCAACCCGTGCAACGACGCAGGCTCGGGCTTCGGATCGCCCAGCGCCTTCTCCGCGGCAGCGAGCTTGGCCTCGAGCACCTGCGCCTCTCCTTCGCGCAGTGCCGCCGCGGCCTCGCGTGCCGGCGCGAGGAACGCCGAATAGCGCGGATCCACGAGCGGCGCTGCCGGCTGGGTGGGCGGCGGCCCGGTGTGCTTGGGGATCGTGAATGTCGGATTTTCGGGGACCTTGGGAACGTCGCCCTGTCGATCGAGCCAGACCTGGTAGGCGACGTACCCGACCCCCACCAGCACGGGGAGCACAATCACCAACAACCAGCCGACATTGCTCTTGGGCCGGCGCGCACGCCGCGTGCTCTCGGTGCGCGTGCCCTCCGAGCGCCGGGTGGCCTCGGGAGTGGGGCGAGCGGCGGCGGCCTCGTCGATCGGCACCTTCGAGTAGACCGTCTCCTCGTCCTTCGCCGACTTGGTGCCTTCGCGCGGCTCGGCGACGGGGCCCGAGCGCGGGCCCGAGTCGAGCAACGCCTGCACCCGCACCAGCAGCGCCTCGTCCATTTCCGGAAAGGCGAGCAGCATGCCGCGCGGCAACGTGGTGGAACCCTTGCCGGGGTTCGCGTACACGATCTCGACCCGCACCCGGGGACGAGGCTCGTCGTCCTGGACCGGCGGCAGCTCGAGCTCGGCGCGTGCGCCCAGGCTCAGCAGCGACTCGCCGTCGACGAAGAGCTTCTTGTTCTCGATCCGGAGCGGCCGCACGATGCGCGGCTCGCCCTTGTCGGTCCAGAGAACGAGCTTGCCGTCCACGGCGCGCCCGCTTTTCGGGTTCGAAACACCCGAAGCGGGGCTGACGATTCCGGTGGTCCGGCTCATGCGGAAGGGGGCAGGCGCAACGAAGCGCCGTGACGTGCGACTATACCACGTGGTCTCCCCTACAGCGGCCGTCGCGAAAACATCCGGCGGGTAGCCCCGGAAGAGCGGGCGCATTACAACCCCACCACATGGAACCCGCCGATCTCGCCACGCTGGCGCGCCACGATCGTGACGCGGCCCGGCAGGCGATCGACCGGCTCGGCCCGGAAGAGCTGGCGCACGTGGTCGCGAGGCTCGCCCCTCGCGACCTCTGGCAGGTGGTGTTCATCGCCACCAGCCCGGCGAGTGTCGTGCGGGCGCTCTCTCCGCTCGGATTCTTCGCGCTCTTCCACGAGATCGGCGCCGCCGACTCGGCCGAGCTGTTGCCGCTCGCGGCCCCGGCGCAGATCGAAGCCTGCATCGACCTGGAATGCTGGAGCCGCGGCGAGCTGGTCACGTCGCGCGTCGACGAGTGGCTGGGGCGCCTGCTCGAAGCCGGACCTCGGATCCTCTTCCGGACCCTCTCGCACCTCGATTTCGAATCGCTGGTGGCTCTCTTCGCGGGCCGCATCCGTCTCATCAAGCGCGACGAGGACGTCGACCCGATCGAGATGGACGACCTGTCGCTCACCACACTCGACGAGCTCTACTACTTCGCCTTCGACGAAGCCGACCCCGCGGTGGAGCGGCAACTGGTGTCGGTGCTCAAGGTGCTGCGCGACCGCGAGCCCGAGTTCGCGATGCGGCTCATGGAGGGCATTCGCCAGGAGCTGCCGGCGGGAGTCACCGAGGATGCGCGGCGGCAACGCGACGCCCGGCTCGCGGATCTGGGCCTTCCCGATTTCGACTCGGCGCTCGAGGCCGTGGCCCGCCTCGATCCGGCGACCTTCGATCCGAGCCGCCACGCCAAGCTCGAGCCCGAGCCGATCTCCGAGTCGCCCGGCGCGCCAGCCGCCCTGGTGCCCACGCTCCAGGACGAAGCCTCGCTGCTCGCGAAGGCGCTCGCGACGCTGGCGCCCGCGAGCCGCGATCGGATCTTCCAGGAGCTCGTCTATCTGACCAACCAGGTGCTGGTGGCGACGGTCGCCGACTTCGCGGATTTTCGCGACGTGCACGCGCAGGCCGCCGAGGGAGCTCGCGAGCTCGTGATCGGCCTCGAGCACCTCGCCCGCGGCCAGGTTGCCGTGGCCGCCGAGCTCCTCACGAGCGTGCGGCTGCGAGCGATTCTGCGCATCGGGCGTACGCTGGTGCGCGATCTCGCCGCGCGCGCCAGCCGGCTGCGCCAGGCACCGGTGCTCGAGCCGTTCGGGCGCAAGCCTGCGTTGCTGGGCTTCGTCGTGGTGCAGACCCTCGATGCGCTGAGCGCCCACATTCCCGCCTACCCGCTGGCGCTCGATCGAGACGGCGAGACCGGGATCCGGCCGTTCGCGCACCTCGACGAGGTGCACCGCGTGGATGCGGTCCTCGGCCGTGGCGAGGCGATCGCGTACTTCGAGGTCGAGCGCCTGGCACCCGGTCCTGGGTTCTGGAAGAGCGTCTCGCTTCGCGGCTGCACCGTGGAGCGGGTCGACGAGCTTTCCGCTCACCAGATCCTGGCCACCGCGATGGCCAACGCGATCCTGGGCGAAGGCGTCGTGTTCGCACCCATCCCGGTCGCACGGCTGGCCGAGCTGCGCGCGACGGTCCGGGGCGGACGCGGAGCGGCTGCTTCCGGCGAGCCGGCCCGGATCGATCCAGCCGCGCTCGCGAGCTTCACAGAGTGGCTCGGCGCGCGTCTCGACGAACTGCACATCGGGATCACCGGCGCGATCCAGCGTCTCGCCGACGAGAGCACCGCGGAGCTCGCGCAGCAGCTGAGCGGATTCGCCCCGGGCGTCGAGATCGAACCGCTGGCGCTTCCGATCCTGGTGGTGCACGCGCCCGCGGCGCTGCGCGCGGCAGAGCACGAAATCGATCTTGCGTGAGCGGCCGCACGGTTGGACCGGCACCGGCGCCGTGATACTTTCCGTTCGCCTTCTTTCGCCTCGAACGCGCCTTCGCTGCCACGACCGGTCCCACCGGCGCGCGGCCGCGAGATCCAGGCACACCTAGCGCTCGCGGCGGCCCACAACCGAGCCCATCCGTTCGCTCATCGGAGCGCGCGCCGCTGCTCGCCAGCGCGGGCGGCTCGCATCCCCCATGCGTCACCACGAGGAGAGCCCATGAAGGGTGGTGGTCCCCGAGACATGAATCGAAATCGACCCGGTCGCATGGGGCGTCGTCGCCCGCGTGGCGGTGGAGGACCGGGTGCCGGTGTCGGTGGCGGAGGAGGAGGTGGTGGTGGAGGTTTCCGGGTGCCGCCCGGAGCACCGCAGCTCGATCCCGAGGCCGACGCGGCGCTCATCGCCGAAGCGGGCGCCAACGGCTCGTCGCTCACCGACGTGAACGAGCTGCAGAAGATGACGATTCAGGATCTGAATCGCATGGCCCGCGAGCTCGGCTTGAAGGGCACGGGCCGCATGCGCAAGCCCGAGCTGATCTTCGAGGTGCTCAAGATCAAGAGCGCCGGCCAGCGCGCGTTCGTGAGCCAGGGCGTCCTCGAAGTGGTCTCGGACGGCTACGGGTTCCTGCGCTCGCCCTTCTTCAGCTACCTGCCCTGCCCCGAGGACGTCTACGTCTCCCCGCAGCAGATCAAGCGCTTCAACCTGAAGACCGGCGACACCGTGCACGGGCACGTGCGGGCGCCCACCGACAAGGAAAAGTTCTTCGCGCTCATCCAGATCAGCAGCATCAACGGCCAGCCGGTCGAGCGCGCCCGCGAGCGGGTGTTCTTCGACAATCTGACGCCGCTTCACCCCAACCGGCGATTCATCCTCGAGACCGCCCCCGCCGGTGTCGAGACGCGCATCATGGACATGCTCTGTCCGCTGGGCATGGGCCAGCGCGGTCTGATCGTGGCGCCGCCGCGCACCGGCAAGACGGTGCTGCTGCAGAAGATCGCCAACGCGATCGCCACCAACCATCCGGAGGCGGTGCTCATCGTGCTGCTCATCGACGAGCGGCCCGAGGAAGTGACCGAGATGGAGCGCTCGGTGAAGGGCGAGGTGGTCGCGTCGACCTTCGACGAGCCGCCCGAGCGTCACACGGTGGTCTCGGAGATGGTGCTCGAGAAGGCCAAGCGCCTGGTCGAGCACAAATACGACGTGGTGATCCTGCTCGACTCGATCACGCGGCTCGCGCGTGCCTACAACACGGTTCAGCCTCCGAGCGGCAAGATTCTCTCGGGCGGCGTCGATTCGAACGCGCTGCAGAAGCCGAAGCGCTTCTTCGGCGCGGCGCGCAACATCGAGGAAGGCGGCAGCCTCACCATCATCGCCACGGCGCTGGTCGAGACCGGCTCGCGGATGGACGAGGTGATCTTCGAGGAGTTCAAG
>CAZYWA010000096.1:0-8712 GCA_964650975.1 uncultured bacterium | reverse complement strand
ACCGAAGCGGTTTTTCGGCGCCGCGCGCAACATCGAGGAGGGCGGCTCGCTGACCATCATCGCGACCGCGCTGGTGGACACCGGCTCGCGGATGGACGAGGTGATCTTCGAGGAGTTCAAGGGCACCGGCAACATGGAGCTGTCGCTGGACCGGCGCCTGGTCGATCGCCGGGTGTTTCCCGCGCTCAACATCGAGCGCTCCGGAACCCGCAAGGAAGAGCTGCTGCTTGCTCCCGAGGAGCTCGAGGCGATCTACAAGCTGCGCAAGGTGCTCACCAACATGGGCCCGGTCGAGGCGATGGACAAGCTCATCGAGAAGCTCAACGACAGCCCTTCGAACCGCTCGTTCCTGATGGAGATCGAGAAGATCCTCAAGGGCTAGCGGGCGCAGGCGGCGACGTGGGCCGCAGGAAGACCAGCGCCAGCGGCACGCCTTGGCGCCGGTTGGCGAAGACCGCCTGATCCTGCCGAGCGTAGAGATCCCAATCCTCGGGTTTGAAGAACCCCTGGCGGCAATTGAGCACCACCACGTCCCACGCGGGATCGTAGGGATCGACGAGCTGCAGGTCGGGGCGCATGGCACCGATCATCTGCAGGTAGCCGCGCGCGAGCCCGCCGTAAGCTCGCAGCGAGACGTGCGCTCCTTCCGGGGCCTGATCGTTCACGAAGCGCAGCAGCGCGAGGTCGACCGCATCGCCCCAGTACGTGGTCTCGAGCCCGAGGCGGTGGGCACCCGCCAGTCCGCCCACCAGGCCGCCGTAATACTCGAGGTAGAACGGGTGAATCCAGGCACACACCGCGGTGAGCCACGCGAAGTGCGCGGCGAACGGCAGCGCCGCGAGGCGCTCGGCGCGCAGCCTCCCGGCCAGCCAGGCATGGGCTCGATCGAGGCCCACCCCGGCCAGACAGGCGAGGAACGGGAAAGCCGGCACGAACAGCCGCACGCCGTCGAACTTGGGTAGCCCGGGCTTGCTGGCGAGCACCAGCACGAACAGGCCCTGCGCGAGGATCAGCGCGCCGAGGGCATCGGTCCGGATGCGTCGCGCGGTCCACCAGCCTCCTCCGATCACCGCGAGCACGGTGACGGCCGGGAGCGTCGCGATCGTCAGCACCAGCGGATAGTGCCAGGGCGCCGCGGTCTCGCCGCCGTAGAACCGTCCCAGGTAGTGGACGAAGATCGATCCGTGGCTGTGCAGGAAGCCGATCCACTCGCGCAGGTGCGCGAGCGTGTCGATCCACATCCACGGCCAGCCGGCGAAGAAGACCGGCAGCGCCAGGGCCAGCGCCAGTGAAGGGAGCAGCGCCTTCCTTCCGTGCCAGATCAAACCCCACGGCACCAGCACCGCCGGTATCGCCAGCGCACTGAGCCGCGTGAGCAACGCGAGACCGAGCACCACGCCGGCGAGCGGCGTGCGCCAGCCACCGCGCGAGGCTGCGCTCGCGTAGGCCATGGTGGTCCCGAACCACGCGGCCGCGGTCGGCAAGTCGAGCGAGGCGAGGTGCGCCTCACCCAGCACCCGCGGCATGAGCATCAGCGACAAGGCGGCGTAGATCCCGGCCCGATCGCCTTGCCAGCGCGCGACCAGCAGGTGAACGAGCGCCACCAGCAGACCGAAGACGAGCCCTTGTCCCATGCGCATGGAAACCAGGGGACCGCGAGCCCGTCCCCACAGCGCGTGCCCCACCACGAACACCAGCTTCCCGAGCGGCGGGTGCTCGTGATTCACCGCCCAGGTGGTCTCGAGGAACGTGCGATCGGTGGCGTCGTGCCCGAGGTGGCGGAACCATTCCGCGTAGACCGCGGCGCTCGCCACGTAGAACCCTTCGTCGTAGGTCATGCCCGGCCCGCGGGCCGTGACCGAGACGATCTCGAACGCCACCAGGAACAACAGGCACGCAACCAGCGCACGGCTGCGGCGCTGCGACGCCGCGGGGATCGAGCCCGAGTCCTGCGGGGAGTCGGCCGTGGTCACGCGGCGGGTGGGAACCGGTACGTACCGCTGCGAGGGCGGTCTGCGATCAGGTGAGGTCGGCGCGAATCTGCCGGAGCAGGGCCAGGTTGTCGCCGTGACCGGTCTTCTGGGCCGTCACCTTTCCAAGCATGGGGCGCCCGAGGAGATAGAGGTCTCCGATCACGTCCAGGACCTTGTGGCGCGCGAGCTCGTCGGGGAAGCGCAGATCGGTGTTCACGATCTTCTCGTCGTCGATCAGGATCACGTTGTCGAGGCGACCGCCGCCGGCGAGCCCCATCTCGGCGAGCATCCGCACGTCCTTCACGAAACCGAAGGTCCGGGCCGGCGCAATCTGGTCACGAAACGCCTCGCTACCCTCGTGCCGGAAAGTCACGTCCTGGCGCCCAACCGGAGCCGGGTAATCGAGCACGTAGCGCACCGAGAACGAGTCGGACGGCTCGATCGAGATGAACTCGCCGTTGGGCGACTCGTCGCCGACCACGTATTTCTTGCTCACCCGGATCGGCTCGACGCGTCCGTCCTGCTCCTCGATTCCTGCGTCCTCGATGATCCGGCAGAAGTCCGCCGCGGAGCCGTCCATGATCGGCACCTCGCCGTCCATCTTCACCAGCAGGTTGGTGATGCCGTAGCTGTGCATCACCGCCAGGAAGTGCTCCACCGTCCTCGCCTCCACCCCGTCTTTTCCCAGGGTGGTGGCGTAGCCGGTGGCGCGCACGTAATCGAGGTGCGCGGGAAACGCCTTGCCGGTGGCGATGCTACCGAAATGGATCCCGCTACCCGGCGGCAGCGGCGTCAGGATCAAGCCGCCCTTGATTCCCGAATGGAGCCCCTGGCCGCAAAGCACCACGCTGCGCCGCAGCGTGCGCTGACTCTGGCCGCCGGGCACCGGGGGACCGGGAAGCACCGTCGGCCCGATCGGCTCGCTCGAAACATCCGGGATCGGCGTGCGAAACACCGGGGCCGGCGTGTTCCCGGCCTCCATGATGCGGCTGCGCAGCTCGCGGTTCTCGCGCACCAGGCGGCGGTGCTCGAGGGCGCGGGCCAGGATCAGCAGCAGCTGCTCGCGGCTCAGCGGCTTCTCGATGAACTCGAAGGCCCCGAGCTTCACCGCCTGCACGGCGGTGTGCACGTTGGCGTGGCCCGAGATCATGATGATCTCGACGTCGGGGCTCACCTTCTTGATGTCGCGCAGCAGCTGGATGCCGTCGATGCCCGGCAGCCAGATGTCGAGAAGGATCGCGTCCGGCTTGAGCTGCTTGACCGCGGCGAGCGCCTGCGCACCGTCGCTCGCGCCCGAGATCCGGTAACCCTCGTCCTCCAGGACGCCGCGAACGGTTCGCTGGATCGCCTCCTCGTCGTCGACGATGAGGATGTGAAACGCCTGGTTCATGAGCGGACCGACGCGCGCGCGCGGCGCGTCGCAAGGGGCGGGCGGGATTCGGCGCGAGGGTCGCATAGCCCCCCCACCTTGTCAAACGCACTCCCGCCGGGCAGCGATTTTCCCCGTGCGCGCAAGGGGTTTGCTTGCCTGCATTGGCACCCAATGCTAGCCTTCGCGGTTTGAGGAAGGGCCTCGGAAGCGGCGTCCGGGGGCCTCCGACGAACGCCCCGAGATCGCTCGGGAAACCACTCAAAAGTGGGGGGTCGAAGCGGTCGGACGTCGAGGTCGCTGAGCGTCGCGCGCGCGGATTGCCGTGCGAACATCGGGCCCGCGATCTCGAGCAAGTGGACCGTCGACACGTGGAGACCCGCGTCCGAGAGCTGGTGGAGCCCACCGCACGCGCGGTGGGCTGCGAGATCTTGGACGTCGAGATTCTGGGGTCGGAAGGGCACCCGACCTTGCGAATCACGCTCGACCGCGAGCCCGCCGTGACCATCGACGATTGCGCCGAGGTGAGCCGCAGGCTCAACCCATTGCTGGACGTGGAGGACGTGATCCCAGGGTCGTATCACCTCGAAGTATCGTCGCCGGGGCTCAATCGGCCCCTCAAGCGGCTGAGCGACTTCGACCGGTACCGCGACCAGCGCGCCAAGATCGAGACCAGGCGCCCGCCATTCCCGGACCGGAACCAGCGGCGCTTCGTCGGATTGCTGCGAGGAACACGAGAAGATCAAATTCAGCTCGAAGAGGAAGGCGGCTCCCTGATCGCGATCCCGTTCCAGGCGATCGACCGGGCCCATCTCCTCTACGAGTTCGGCAACAACGAGTTTGGCGGCCGGAGGGAAAGCGACCGTACCGATCCGCAGAATGGTCCGGGCCGTGACAAGCGGCCCCGCGGGCGGCGCGACACGCCTCCGGGAGGTGAGCAGCCAGGATGATGATGACGGACTTGAACCGGGTGATCGAGCAGGTGGGCCGCGACAAGGGCATCGCGCGAGAGGTTCTCGTCGAGGCTCTCGAGTCGGCGATGCTGTCGGCCGCCAAGAAGAAATTCGGTCTCGAGCGCAACCTCGAGGCCAAGTACAACGACGACCTGGGCGAGGTCGAGATCTTCGAGTTCCGCATCGTGGTGGAGGAGCCGCAGCTCCCCACCGAGGTGTCGGTCGAAGAGGCCAAGAAGATCGATCCCGACGCCGAGCTCGGCGACGAGCTGGGCGAGAAGATCGACACGTCCGGCTTCGGCCGCATCGCCGCGCAGGCGGCGAAGCAGATCATCATCCAGAAGATGCGCGACGCCGAGCGCGAGCTGGTGCTCGAGGAGTTCGCGCAGACCAAGGGCGAGATCGTGAACGGCATCGTGCAGCGCTTCGAGCGCGGCGCGATCGCCGTGAACCTGGGCCGCACCGAGGCGTATCTCCCGCCACGCGAGCAGATCCCCCGTGAGAACTACCGCCAGGGAGACCGCGTGCGGGCGCTGGTGCTCGACATCCAGCACACGCCCAAGGGCCCGCAGATCATCCTGAGCCGCGGGCACGCCGACTTCCTGACCGCGCTCTTCAAGCTCGAGGTGCCCGAGATCTACGAGGGCATCGTCGAGATCAAGGGTGCCGTGCGCGAGCCGGGCGTGCGCGCCAAGATCGCCGTCGTGAGCCACGACCGCGACGTCGATCCGGTGGGCGCGTGCGTCGGCATGAAGGGCTCACGGGTCCAGGCGGTGGTGCAGGAGCTGCGCGGCGAGAAGATCGACATCGTGCCCTGGGTGGCCGACATCGAGAACTTCGCCTGCAACGCGCTGGCGCCGGCGGAAGTGTCGTCGGTCGTGGTGGACGAAGGCCGCCGCACGCTCGAGGTGATCGTCGCCGACGAGCAGCTGTCGCTGGCGATCGGCAAGCGCGGCCAGAACGTGCGGCTCGCGTCGCGCCTCCTGGGTTGGAAGATCGACGTCAAGAGCGAAACCAAGGTGGCGCGCCAGTACCAGGACGCGCACAAGAGCCTCGGCCGGATCCCCGGCGTGGGACTCGACCTGATCAACACCCTGTACGAAGGCGGCTATCTCTCCGCATCTCACGTGGCGCAGGCCCAGGTCGACGATCTCGCCAAGCTCGAAGGCTTGAGCACGGTTTCGCCGGAGAAGCTGATCGAGGACGCCAAGCGAGCAGCGGCGCACGAGCAAGCCGAGCGGGACGAGGAAACCCACCGGCGCGCCGAGGAAGAAAAGGTGGCCGAGATCCAGCGCGAGCTCACCACCCAGCCCGCGGCGCCGGCCGCCGCGCCGGAAGAGGGAGAAGCCCGCGAGTGAGTGGAGTGACGGGAGAGACGCTTGCGCCCTGGACGAGCCCCGTTCGCGCGCCGTTGCGTCGCGTGTCGCGCGACGCGCGACCGGCGCGCGCTGCTGCGCCTCGTCCACTCGGGCGACTCGCTCTCCTGGGACCGGGATCAGCGCATGCCAGGCCGGGGGTGGTATCTGTGCCGCGCGGCAGCGTGCGTCCAGCGAGGCTTGGCTGCTCGCAGCCGCTGGGCGAAGGTGGGTGCCGCGATCGAGGATGAACAGGCTCAGGATCTGAGGCGACGGCTGCTCGAAGCGATCGCCGAGGCGGAACGAGCGGAAGCGCGGGATTGATGACGATGCGAATTGCGGAGTTCTCACGTACCTACGGTGTCGAGGTCGAGGATCTCCTCGACAAGTGCGACGAGCTGGGCATCGAGGCCTCGACGCCTCAGAGCACCCTCGGCGAGCACGAGCTCGAGCTGCTTCGGGCCGCGTACAAGAACAAGAGGCCGGCCGCGCCCGAGCCCAAGCGCGTCGAGCCGGCACCGAAGGACAAGAAAGAAGCATCGAAGCGCGTCATCCGCCGCAAGCCGAAGGTCGAGCCCATCGCGGCGGAGCCCGAGGCCCCGGCCGCCCCCGAGCCGGTGATCGACGAGCCGGCCCCGGCTCACATCGTGGCCGAGGCGCCAGCGCCTCCGGTCGCGGAGCCCGAGCCGGTGGTGGAGCCGGAACCGAAGCCGCCCCAGCCGGAGAGCCGGGTCGCCCCGGCAGCGGCGCCGCGGCCCGTCGAGCCGCCACCGCCGGTCGCCGTCGCCGCGCCCGCACCGGTGCGCCAGCCGGCCCCCGAGCCGGCACCGGCTCCCGCGGCCGCCAGCGCCGGTGCTGCACCGAGCGCTCCAGGTGCGCCCGGCGCGCGCATCCTGCGCCGCGTCGATCTGCAGGCCGTCATCCAGCGCAACGCCGATCTCGAGGCCCAGCGCCAGGCCACCCGCGCCGCCCAGGTTGCGGCCACGCGCGAGGCCGCGCGGCCGCCACGGCCCGCGGTGGGCGGAGCCCCGCCCAAGCCCGGGGAAACGCCATCGGAGAACGCGCCGGGACGCCGCAAGGTCGACTTCCGCAAGCGACGCCTCGAGAAGGGATCGGAGATCCGCGACCGCCGCGAGGCGATGCTGCGCTTCGCCCCACGCAAGAAGAAGGGCGGCAAGAAGGGCGGTCAGGCCACCCAGATCACCACGCCGAAGGCGAGCAAGCTCGTGGTTCGCATGGGCGAGAGCATCACCGTCGCCGAGCTCGCCAAGCGCATCGCCGTCAAGGCCAGCGACCTGATCCGCAAGCTCATGGAAATGGGCCAGATGGTCACGGTGAACGAGGCGCTCGACGCCGACACCGCGGCGATCGTGGCCAACGAGTTCGGCTACGAGGTCGAGAAGGTCTCGCTGCAGCTCGAGGACCTGGTCGACCGGATCGAGGACACCGCCGAGGACATGCTGCCGCGTCCGCCCGTGGTCACGGTCATGGGCCACGTCGACCACGGCAAGACCTCGCTGCTCGACACCATCCGCTCCGCCAACGTGGCGCGCGGCGAGGCGGGCGGGATCACGCAGCACATCGGCGCTTACCAGGTGACGGTGAACGACCGCTCGATCACCTTCCTCGACACGCCGGGCCACGAGGCCTTCACCGCGATGCGCGCGCGCGGCGCTAACGTCACCGACCTGGTGATCCTGGTGGTCGCCGCGAACGACGGCGTGATGCCGCAGACCCTCGAGGCCGTCGCTCACGCGAAGGCCGCGGAAGTGCCGGTGATCGTCGCCGTCAACAAGATGGATCTTCCCGACGCCAACCCCGAGCGCGTGCTTCAGCAGCTCGCGTCGAACGGCCTGGTGCCCGAGGCATGGGGCGGCGACACGCCGGTCATGCAGGTGAGCGCCAAGACCGGCCAGGGTGTCCCGGAGTTGCTCGAGATCGTGCTGCTCCAGGCGGACGTGCTCGAGCTCACCGCCAACCCCACCAAGCCGGCGCGCGGCGTGGTGATCGAGGCGAAGCTCACCCGCGGCCGCGGACCGGTCGCCACGGTGCTGGTCAACGAGGGCACGCTCAAGGTCGGAGACTCGTTCATCACCGGCAAGCAGTTCGGCAAGGTCCGGGCGCTCATGAGCGAGCGCGGCGCGCTGGTTCGCGAGGCCACGCCGGCCATGCCCGTCGAGGTCCTGGGTCTCTCGGGGGTGCCGCAAGCCGGCGATTCGCTGCTGGTGGTCAAGGACGACTCCAAGATGAAGCAGTTCATCGACGAGCTGGTCCGCAAGCAGCGCGAGTCGACCTCCGCGGCGCCGCAGAAGATGAGCCTCGAGCAGTTCTACGAGAAGATGGCCGCGGGCGAGGCCAAGGAGCTGCGCGTCGTCCTCAAGGGCGACACCCAGGGCTCGGTCGAAGCCGTGAGCGCCGCGCTGCTCAAGCTCTCGACCCCCAAGGTCGAGGTCAAGGTGCTGCACGGCGGGGTCGGTGCCATCGCCGAGTCCGACGTGATGCTGGCCAGCGCATCGAGAGCCGTCATCATCGGCTTCCACGTCCGTCCCGAGGTCAACGCCCGCCACCTGGCCGAGAAGGAAGGCGTCGACATCCGCTGCTACTCGATCATCTACGAATTGACCGACGAGGTGCAGAAGGCGATGGCCGGGCTCCTCGAGCCCGAGTACCGCGAGCAGATCCAGGGCCGCGCCGAGATCCGCGAGATCTTCAGCATTCCCAAGGTCGGGGTGGTCGGCGGCTGCATGGTCACGTCGGGAACCGTGTCGCGTCCGGCGCGCGCGCGGCTGTTGCGCGACAACGTGGTGGTCCACGACGGCAAGCTCGGAAGCCTCCGGCGCTTCAAGGACGACGTCCGCGAGGTCAAGGAAGGCTTCGAGTGCGGTCTCTCGTTCGACGGCTACAGCGACATCAAGCAGGGTGACGTGGTCGAGTCCTACGTCATGGAAGAGGTCCGCCCGACCCTCGCGTAGTTTCCTCGGGGGGGGTTTAAATCCCCCCCCCCCCGCCCCCGGGGAAACCGCCGGGGGCCCCCCCCCCCCGGCGGGGGGGGGGGGCCCCCC
>CAZYWA010000095.1:0-19125 GCA_964650975.1 uncultured bacterium | reverse complement strand
CGGACGCTGCCCACCGAGGGACCGGTGGGCCTCCACGGGGATCGCGATTGGACGGCTCCACGCGTCGGCTCGACGGCACTCGCTGGAGCGCCGCCGGGCCCTCGGCGGCGAGCGATCGATCCTGCCGTGGTTGCGGCTGCTTGCGGTTTCATGGCCGGGGTGTTGGCTTTCCCGCTCAGCGGGTGAGCAGGATCGACGCGGCGAGCGGTCCGCCGCCCGCGGCCGCGACCGCGACCTCGGGCTGGTTCGCGACCTGACGGTCACCGCCTTCGCCGCGCAGCTGCACGACCGCTTCGTGGAGCAGGCCGTAGCCGTGGAGCCGCCCCGCGGAGAGCTGGCCGCCGCCGGTGTTGAGCGGCAGCTCGCCGGTGAGCGCGATGCGCTCGCCGCCCGCGACGAAGGCTCCGGATTCGCCGCGTCCGCAGAAGCCGAGCGCTTCGAGCCACGCCAGCGTGAGAAAGCTGAAGCCGTCGTAGAGCTCCGCCACGTCCACGTCGGCCGGTTTGAGATCGGTGCGGCGCCACATCATGGGGCCGGCGTCGGCCGAGGCCATCGTCGTGAGATCGCGCCACTGGTCCCACGACGGCCGTCCGTGAATCGCCGTGCCGACCGCCTCGACGCGGATCGGCCGCTTGCGGAGCGCCGCGGTCTCGGTTGCCCGCGACACGATGACGGCGGTGCTGCCGTCGACCGGCACGTCGCAATCGTAGAGCCCAAACGGAGTCGAGATCAGCCGCGCCGCGAGGTACTGCTCGAGGGTCAGCGGCTCGCGATAGACCGCGTGCGGATTGAGGCCCGCGTTGCGCCGCGCGTTGATCGAGACCGCGGCGAGGTGCTCGCGGGTGGTGCCGTACTCGTGGAAGTGGCGCTGCGCCACCAACGCGATCCAGTTGGCCGCCGACGCGGCGCCGAAGGGCAGCGTCCACTGCAGCATGTCGCGCGCCCTGAATCCGCCCTTGCCACCGCCGCCGATGCCGGCGCGTCCACCGCCACCCTGACCGCTCGCCTCGGCGACGGTGCGGAAACACAGCACGTGGGTCGCGAGACCGGCGGCGACCGCCAGGCACGCGTTCACGATCGAGCCGAGCTGGCCGGGCGCCTCGTGGCCTCCGCTGAACCAGTCGAGCTCGAGGCGCAGCGCGTCTTGCACCTCGGGAATACCGGCGCCCGCGAAGCCGGCGGTGCCGATCCCGGCGCCGGGGTAGGTGGCCATGCCGTCGATGTCGCGGCGGGTCAGACCAGCGTCCTCGATCGCGGCCAGGCAGGCGTCCAGGGTGAGCTCGAGCGGAGTGCGCGTGAGCCGGCGGCCGACCTGCGACTGGCCGAGGCCGGTGATGGCGGCGCGGCGCTCGTGGATCTCGGTCATGGCGCGCCGCCGCCCGCCGCCGGACGTGCCAGCGGGATCCACACGCCGTCGTACTCGTCGAAGCAGATCTCGACCGGCATGCCGATCCTCGCGTCCTCGGGCGCGCAGTCGATCAGGTTGGTGGTGAGGCGCAGCCCGGCCTGCTCGGGGAGCTCGACCAGTGCGACCACGTACGGTGGGTCGAAGCCCGGGATCCAGGGCTGGTGATTGACCGTGAAGCTCGCGAGCGTCGCGCGGCCGCTCACCGCGCGCGGCTCGACGTCGCGGCTCAAGCACGCGGGGCAGATCGGCGCCGGCGGGTGGATCCAGGTCGAGCACGCCTTGCAGCACAGGATCTCGAGCGAGCCGGTGGCGCCGCTCTTCCAGAAGTGCTGGTTCTGGGCGGTGATCTCCGGAAGCAGCCGGAATGGGTGCCAGCGATTCATGAGCGTGGTATCAACACATGGAATTTGACGAACCGTCAACTCCGCTCGGAACCCCGCAGGAAACGCCCTTTTCATGAGCCTCCCCGGCGACGTTCGCGGCTTCTGGCGCGCGGCACCCGAGTGGCGTGCTGCGCCGGCGCTGATCGACGCGCTCGGCGTCGAAACCAGCGCCGTGGAGCTTGCGGCCGCGGGCAACCGCCTGGCGCACGGCCTCCGCGCGCTCGGTCTCGAGCGCGGCGACGTGGTGGCGGTGCTCTTGCCCAACGGCCGCGAGCTCTTCGAGGTCCTGCTCGCGACCATGCAGATCGGCCTGCAGCTGACGCCGATCAACACCCATCTCACGGCTCCCGAGGTGGCGCACATCCTGGGCGATGCGCCGGCCAAGGCGTTCGTGGCGAGCGAACGCTACGCGGAGGTCGCGAGAGCCGCGGCCGTCGAGGCCGGTGTTCCCGAGCGTGGACGAATCGCGGTGGGAACCGTCGACGGGTTCACGGCGCTCGAGGATCTGGTTGGCGGCCAGTCGAGCGAGCGGCCCGACGCGCGCGTGGCGGGCCAGCTCTTGCCTTACACGTCCGGCACCACCGGGCGGCCGCGGAGCGTGCGCCGGCCGCTCACGAGCCTCGACCCCGACGTGGCGATCGGCTACCAGGCGGCGCATCTCTTCAAGTACGGGCTCGAGCCGCGCGACGGCCACGTCCATCTGGTCGCGTCGCCCATGTATCACCTGGCTCCCATGGTGCACGGCTGGTTCTCGCTCCATCTGGAGCATCCCGTGGTGCTCATGGACGAGTGGGATGCCGAGCGCACGCTGCAGCTCATCGAACAGCACCGGGTGACCACCACGCATCTCGTGCCGACCCAGCTCCGCCGCCTGCTGGCGCTGCCGGCGGAAACCCGTGCGCGCTACGACCTCTCGAGCCTGCGCGCCGCCATCCACGCCGCGGCGCCGTGCCCGGTCGAGGTCAAGCATCGGATCATCGAGTGGCTCGGCCCGGTGGTGTTCGAGTACTACGGCTCGACCGAAGGTGGCGGCACCCTGGTGCGCGCCAGCGAGTGGCTCGAGCGTCCGGGCACCGTGGGCCGCGCGTGGCCCGGCGGCGACGTGAAGGTGCTCGACGACGAGGGCCAGCCGTGTCCGCCCGGCGTCGCCGGGACCGTGTACATGAAATCGCACAGCGACTTCGAGTACGGCGGCGATCCCGAAAAGACGCGCGCCAGCCGGCGCGGTGGCTACTTCACGGCAGGCGACGTCGGTTACCTGGACGACGCGGGTTACCTCTTCCTGTGCGATCGCAAGATCGACATGATCATCTCGGGCGGTGTGAATATCTATCCGGCCGAGATCGAGGCGGCGTTGCTCTCGCATCCCAAGGTTGGCGACGCCGCGGTGTTCGGGATCCCGCACACCGACTGGGGGGAAGAGGTGAAGGCGGTGATCGAACCCGCGGCCGGCATCGAGTGCGGCGCCCAGCTCGCGGACGAGCTGCTCGCGCATTGCGGTGCACGGCTCGCTCGCTACAAGGTGCCACGCTCGATCGATTTCACGGCCGCGCTGCCCCGCGACCCGAGCGGCAAGCTCATGAAGCGCAAGCTCCGCGATCCCTACTGGCAAGGGCGCGAGCGAGCGATCTGACATGCGACGGACGGCGCGATCGATCGCTCGCGCGCCAACGGTCGAGTAGCCCATGGACTTTCGCTATCCGCCCGAGGCCGATGAATTCCGCGCCACCGTGCGCGCGTGGCTCGACGAGCATCTGCCGGCCGACCTGCGCGGCGTCACGGTGCGTGACGATCTCACGCCCGAGCTGGTCGAGCGGTTCCGTGCGTGGAACCGGACGCTCGCCGACGCCGGCTTCGCCGCGATCTCGTGGCCCAGGGTCCACGGCGGTCGCGAAGCGAGCGTGATCGAGCAGGTCGTGTTCGCCGAGGAGATGAGCCGCGCCGAGGCGCCGGCGCCGATCAACGTGATCGGCCTCTCGAACATCGCGCCCGCGATCATGACCTACGGCACCGACGAGCAGAAAGGCCGCTTCCTGCGGCCGATGCTCCGCGGCGACGAGATCTGGTGCCAGGGCTTCTCCGAGCCCAACGCCGGCAGCGATCTCGCGTCGCTCGCCACCAGCGCGCGTCCGGACGGCGAGCATTTCGTGGTGAACGGGCAGAAGGTGTGGACCACCCTCGGCGAGTACGCGCAGTGGTGCGAGCTCTTGGTGCGCACCGACGCGTCCGCGCCCAAGCACGAAGGGCTCTCGTGCTTGCTCGTCGACATGAAGAGCCCGGGCGTCGTGGTGCGACCGATCGTCACCATCACGGGTGGACGGGAATTTTCCGAGCTTTTCTTCGAGGACGTCCGGGTGCCGGTGTCGGCGCTGCTCGGAGCGCAAAACGCGGGCTGGAAGGTGGCGATGGCGACGCTCAGTCACGAGCGTGCGGGAGTGGCGTCGCTTCATCTGCACGTGCGCCGTCGCATGGCGAAGCTCATCGAGCGGGCGCGCGCCACCACCGTCGACGGCCGGCCGGCCACCGCCGATCCACTCAAGCGCCGCGAGCTGGCGCGCGCCTACGTGCTGGCCGAGCACATGAAGTTCCTCGCGGACCGCGCGCTCTCGGCGAGCATCACCAAGCGCGCCCCGGGCCCGGAGGGATCGGTCGCGAAGCTGGTGTGGTCGGACGTCGAGAACGCGATCGCCGCCGCGGCCGGCGCGGTGCTCGGCCCCGACGCCAACACCGGCAGCTGGGGCGATCAGCGCGTGTACGTGCGCGCCACCTCGATCGCCGGCGGCACCACGCAAGTGAACCGCAACATCCTCGCCACCCGCGTGCTGGGGTTGCCGAAGGGATGATTGGGTCGATGGGTGATCCGGGGTGGAGCGCACTCGATCGCTGCCCGCCGAGGGACCGGCGGGCCTCCAGGGCCCGCTGCGCCAGGGTCGCGGGTCCGTTGGCTGGAGCGCGCGCGGTCCCTCGCGCGCGAGCGTTCGATCGGACGAGCCGTTGATGGACGCCTTTTTCACCCCGGAACAGGAAGAGCTGCGCGCCACCGTGCGGCGGTTCTTGGCGGAGAAAGCGCCGCTCTCGTGGGTGCTCCGGAGCTGGAACGACCCTCGCGGCACCAGCGACGAGGTGTGGCGCGGCCTCGGTGACCTCGGATTGCTGGGGCTGCTGGTCCCGGAAGCGCTCGGTGGAGTCGGCGCGGGAATGCAGGAAGCCGGCGTGGTGCTGGAGGAAATGGGACGCATGGCCCATCCCGGCCCGTTTCTCGCCTCCAGCGTGGGCGCTGCGTCGGCCCTCGTGGCGCTCGACGCACGCGATCACGTACGCGCCGTGGCGGCGGGTACGACGGTCGCGACGCTGGCGCTGGTCGACGAGGGCCGAAGCTTCGCCCGCTGGCGCGAGCCGATCACCGATGAAGCCCAGGGCCGTCTCACCGGCCGCAAGCTTCACGTGCTCGACGGCATGGCCGCCGAGCTCTTCCTGGTGACGGCCGGCAGCCACGTGTGGGCCGTGAAACGCGGCGACGCCGGGGTCGAGGTCGCTCGGCAGCCCACGATCGACGGCACCCGCCGCTTCGCGACCCTCACGCTCGACGGCTGTGCGGCGGAGCTGCTCGGCCCGATCGACGCGATCGAGGGCGCGATCGATCGGGTCGCCATCGGCCTCGCCGCGGACGGCCTGGGCGCGGCGCAGGCCGCGATGGAGCGAGCAGTCGCCTACGCCAAGACCCGGGTCCAGTTCGGCAAGCCGATCGGCACCTTCCAGGCCGTCGCGCACCTGTGCGCCGAGATGCTTCAGACCATCGAGACCGGCCGCGCCGGTACCTACTACGCGCTCTGGGCCGCCGATGCCGCCGAGTCGCGCGAGCGCCACCGCGCCGCGGCGCTCACCAAGGCGTTCGCGTCGGAGCACTACGCGCGGGTCGCGGCGAGCGCCATCCAGATCTTCGGCGGCGCCGGATTCACCTGGGAGATGGACTTGCACCTCTTCTACAAGCGGCTCTTGAGCCTGGGGCAGGACTGGGGCGGATCGGATCACTGGCTCGACGAGCTGGCCAAGCTGGTGATCGACGAAGAGACGAGGCCTTCATGAGCGAAACCATCACCCTGATCGAGCTCTTCGGCGGCAACGAGTCTGCGCCGGTGCCCGACCCGTACTCGGTCTACGCGCGGCTGCGCGCCGAATCGCCGGTGCTCAAGATGTGGGGCACCGGTTACGAGGCGTTCCTCTTGAGCCGCCACGAGGACGTGCTGCGCGCGCTGGTGGACGACGAGGTGTTCTCGAGCAAGGCGAACGCGCAGGGCATCGGGTTCGTGATCGGGCGCACCATCATCGAGATGGACGGGCGCGAGCACACCAAGCATCGCCAGCTCATCACGCCGCATCTGGCGCCGCGGGCGCTGCGCGGCGACGTGGCGGCGCGGATGGAGAAGGTCGCCCACGAGCTGATCGACGGGTTCGCTCGCGAAGGACACGCCGATCTGGTCCAGGCCTTCACCTTCACGTTCCCGCTCCGGGTGTTCGTGAGCATCCTCGGGCTGCCGGTCGAGGACTACGAGCAGGTGCACCGCTGGGCCATCGACCTCACCCGCGTCGGCACCGATCCGGTGCTCGGCATGAAGGCCGCGCACAAGCTCGGCAAGTACCTGGAGCCGGTGATCGAGAGCCGCCGCCGCGAGCCCACCGGCGACATGGTGAGCCAGCTGGTGCAAACCGAGATCGACGGCGAGCGTCTCACCGACGAGGAGGTGAAGAGCTTCCTGCGGCTCTTGGTGATCGCCGGCGCCGAGACCACGTACCACCTGATCGGCAACGCGATGTACGCGCTGCTCACCCATCGCGACGTGCTGGAGGAGCTGCGCGCCAATCGCGAGCTGATGCAGCCGGTGCTCGACGAGACGCTGCGCTGGGAGGGGCCGGTGCAGCTCGTGTGGCGCGAGAACGCCAAGCCCACCACGATCGCCGGAGTCGAGCTGCCGGTCGGGTCGCGCTTCCTGGTGTCGCTCGGTTCGGCGAACCGCGACCCGAACGTCTTCGCCGAGCCCAACCGCTGGGACGTGGCGCGCGACACCAGCGCGATGGTGGGGTTCGGCCAGGGGCGCCACTTCTGCGCCGGCTCGCGGCTCGCCTACGCGGAAGCGCGCGTGGCCCTCGACGCGCTCCTCGACCGGCTCCCCAACATTCGCTTCGCACCCGAGCACGAAGGCGGCATCGTGGGCATGGCGTTCCGAGGCCCCGAGCGGCTGCTCGTGGAGTTCGACCGGTCTTGAGCGGGCCGGGATGGGAGGGACCGCAGCCCTCCGGGTCGCGACCTGGGCTTGAACCGCGCTAGAGTGAAGGGACGCCCGAGCGCCCCATGAACCGAGTCGTTCTCTTCTTCCCCGACCACCACGACGTGCGCCGTGCCGGGCGTTTCCAGGATCGCCAGATCCTGCCGCTCGGAACGCTGGCGATCGCGACCCCGCTGGTGGCCGCGGGCTTCGAGGTCGAGATCGTCGATCAGCGGGTCCACGAGGACTGGCGAGCGAGGCTTCGCTCCGCGCTCGATCCGGCGCCGGTCTTCCTCGGCGTGTCGTCGATGACCGGAGTGCAGATCAAGGGCGGGCTCGAGGCGTCGCGCATTTGCCGCGAGGTGGCGCCGCGCGTGCCGGTGGTGTGGGGTGGCGTGCACCCGAGCCTGCTGCCCGACCAGACGCTCGCCCATGCGGACGTCGACGCGGTGGTGATCGGCGAGGGCGACGCCACGGCGCCGGACCTGGCGCGAGCGCTGGTCGAGGGTCGCGACCTGACGGAAGTGACGGGGATCGGGTTCAAGCGCGGCGGTGTCCCGGTTCGAACCGCGCCGCGCCCGCTGCTCGAGGTCGAGAAGCTGCCCTCGATCGACTACACGCTCATCCCCAACATCGACTCCTACAAGATCACCGCCTTCTACACCGGCAAGGCGTCGCTCGCGTACCAGTCGAGCCGCGGCTGCGCGCACCCGTGCGGCTACTGCTACAACCTCGAGTTCAACGACATGCGGTTCCGGTCGCGCTCGCCGGCCAAGGTGGTGGAGGAGATCGAGAATCTGATCACGCGCTTCGACCTCGAGGCCGTGTTCATGCTCGACGACAACTTCTTCCAGTCGAAGCGCCGGGTGGGCGAGATCGCCGAGCGCATCGTGGCGCGCGGGCTCGAGGTCGAGTTCTACAACGCCAACTGCCGGATCGATTACATCTCGCGCTACGACGTGGATTTCCTGCGGCTCCTGAACCGCGCCGGGATCCGCGAGCTGCGTATCGGCATCGAGTCGGGCTCGGTCACCACCCAGCAGCGGATCGACAAGTACACGACTCCCGAGGAGTGCCTGGTCGCGAACAAGAAGCTCCGCCAGGCCGGGATCGTTCCCCACTACAACTTCATGGTGGGCTTTCCGGAGGAGACGCTGACCGAGGTCAGCGACACCTTGAAGCTCATGGAGCAGCTGCTCACCGACAACCCGGACGCGTTCGTCTACAACTGCTCGCTCTTCTCGCCGTATCCGGGGACGCCGCTCTACGACGTCGCGGTGAAAGCGGGCTGGACGCCGCCGCCGCGCCTCGAGGACTGGGTCTCGGCCGAGTTCAAGGACCTGAACGTGGCGTGCACGCCCGAGTGGTCGCGGTTCATCTGTGACGTCCACGAATTCTCGGGATACATCGACGCCAAGCACCGCGGCCGGCTGGGCCGGATCTACTCGAAGGTCGCGCGGGCGCGGATCCGCCGCGGCTGGGTCGGCTGGTTGCCCGAAGCTCGGCTGAGACGGCTGGTGCGAAACGGGATGGGCGTGTGGCGCAAGCGCTCGCAGCCCTTCTCGCAATACGTCGAGCGGCGTCCGGTGGGTGCCAAAGGCGCCCCGATGGCGCCGATGCGGACCGAAGGCACCGAGCGCGGGCAGCGCGCGCACGTGGCGGCGCTCGGCACGGCGCTCGAAGCCTGAAGCGGCTCCGCGCCCGATCGGTCGCTGCCCGCCGGAGACCGGCGGGCTCCAACGGGATCGTGCGAGATCACAGCAATCGCGCCGGATCGCGAGGTCGCGGGCAATCGGTGGTGATCGCGGTCGATCGTCGAGACTTCGGTCGCTCGCGCGGGTTCGGGTGGAGCCGCGCGGTCTCCGCGCGGGTGCTCGGCGCCGGAACGGCTACAGCGCGCGGCTGGCGAAGGTGTCGCACTGCTTCACTTCGCCGCTGTCGAAGCCGCGTTTGAACCAGCGGCTGCGCTGCGCCGAGGTCCCGTGGGTGAACCCGTCGGGGTTCACGTGGCCGGTCGCCATGCGTTGCAGCCGATCGTCTCCCACGGAGGAGGCT
Source organism: uncultured bacterium (assembly GCA_964650975.1). Lineage (GTDB taxonomy): Bacteria > JADJOY01 > JADJOY01 > JADJOY01 > JADJOY01 > CAZYWA01. The sequence continues at coordinate 10,015 of CAZYWA010000095.1, read as the reverse complement.
GCCTGCAGGCCCTCTTCGATGTCTCCCGGGTCGAGGATCTTCTGGTCGGCGGTCTCGTGACCCCAGATGCCCGCGAGGCAATCGGCTTGCAGCTCGAGCCGCACCGACAGCGCATTCGCTTCGTCGGGGGATTCTCGCTGCTGCTCGCGCATGCGCGCCTCGATGCCGAGGATCTTCTGCACGTGGTGGCCGAGCTCGTGAGCCAGCACGTAGGCCTGCGCGAAGTCGCCGGGTGCGCCGAAGCGGTCGCGTAGCTCGTCGTAGAAGCCGAGGTCGAGGTAGACCTTCTCGTCGCCCGGACAGTAGAAGGGGCCGGTGGCGGATTCGGCGAGCCCGCACGCCGAATCGATCCCGTCGCGGAACAGCACCAGCTTCGCAGGGCGGTATTGGGCGCCGGAAGCCGGCAGCACCCGCGTCCACGTGTTCTGCACGCTGTCGAGCACGAACGACACGAACTTGACCAGCCGATCCTGCTCGGCCTGCTGCTCGGGCGAGAGCTGCGACACCGGAGCGCTGTTGCCGCCGTTCGAGGCGCCCGGGTCGAGCAGCGCGAAGAAGTTCTGCTTGAAGACCACGCTCAGCACCAGCAGCACGATCGTGCCGCCGATGCCGACGTGGATGCCGCCGATGCGACGCCCTCCTCCTTCGCCCGTTTCGGCGCGCCGATCCTCGATGTTCTCACTCGTCTCACCTGGCTCCCACTTCATGGCGCCCCTCCGCGCTCGGACGTGCGAGATGTCCGGCAGTATCCCCGCAGCGGAGTGCCACGGCCAATGCGCACTCGTCCGTGGCGGGCCGAGTAGCGGTTAATCTTCGCGCTTCCGTCGCTGCGGCGGACGAGCCGACTGCCATGGCCACCTCGATCCCTCCCACCGCGCCCGCGGCGATCGAGGTGCGGCCGTCGCTCTGGACGCCGTTTCGGTATCCGCTCTACCGCGCGATCTGGATCAGCTCGATGGTGTCGTTCGTCGGCACCTGGATGCACGAGGTGGGTGCCGGCTGGCTGATGACGTCGCTGGCGCCGTCGCCGCTCATGGTGTCGCTGGTGCAGACGGCGGGCACCGCGCCGATGCTGCTCCTGGCACTGCCCGCGGGAGCGCTGGCCGACGTGGTCGACCGGCGGCGGCTCTTGCTCGGCACGCAGCTCTGGATGCTGGCGGCGGCGGCGAGCCTGGGGGCGCTCACCACGACCGGACACACCAGCGCGACCGTGCTGCTGGTGATGACCTTCTGTCTGGGCGTGGGCAATGCGTTCAACGGGCCCGCGTGGCAGGCGCTGACTCCCGACCTGGTGCCGCGCCCGGAAGTGCCGTCGGCGGTGTCGCTGGGCTCGATCGCGGTCAATCTGGCGCGCGCCGTCGGACCGGCTCTGGGTGGATTGATCGTCGGCCGCTGGGGACCGGGCGGTGCATTCTTCTTCAACGCCGGGTCGTTCCTGGCGGTGGTCGTGGTGCTCGCGAGCTGGAAGCGGCCGCCGCGCGCAAGCCTGGTGCCGGCGGAGCGGGTCGCGGGAGCGATGCGCGCGGGCGTGCGCTACGCGCGGAACGCGCCGGCGCTGCGCGCGGTGCTCGCGCGCACCGGGCTCTTCGTCGCGTGCGCCAGTGCCACTTGGGGGCTCATGCCGCTGGTGGCGCGGCACAAGCTGGGCCTCGACGCGAGCGGCTACGGCCTGCTGCTCGGTGCGCTCGGTCTGGGTGCGGTGTCGGGCGCGGCGGCGCTGCCCTGGGTGGGGAGCAAGCTTTCGGTGGAGGGCCGGATCGCGCTCGGCACGTTCGCGTTCGCGGTGTCCGCGGTGGCTCTCGGCTCGTCGCGCCAGCCGGTGATCGTGGGGCTCGCGATGGCGGTGGCCGGCGGCGGCTGGCTCACCACGATGGCGACCTTCAACGTGGTCACCCAGACCTCGGTGCCGGGCTGGATCCGGGCGCGAGCCATGGCGCTCTACATGCTGGTGTTCCAGGGCGGATTGGCGCTCGGCGCCGCGGCGTGGGGAGCGCTCGCCGAGCGCGTGGGCCTCGACGACACGCTGCTCGCGGCGGCCGCGGGGCTGCTCGCGGGCGTGATCCTCGGCCGTCGCGTCGCGGTGGAGGAGGCGGGCGAGCGTGATTTCGAGCCGTCCCGGCTGTGGCCGGCGCCCACACCCGCGGCGCCCCTCGACCACGACCGCGGCCCGGTCCTGGTCACGATCGAGTACCGCATCGACCCTCGCCAGGCCGACGAGTTCCGCGAAGCGGCGGAGGAGATGGGCGCCATCCGGCGCCGCGACGGTGCCTACGCGTGGGGCCTCTTCGGCGACGTGGCCGATCCGGCGCGGCAGATGGAGGCGTTCGTGGTGGAGTCGTGGATCGAGCACGTTCGCCAGCACGACCGCATGACCTTCGCCGATCGCGAGGTGCAGGCGAAGCTGCGCGCGTTTCACGTCGCGAGCGAACCGCCCGTCGTGCATCACCTGGTGAGCGGATTCCCGACCGGCATCGGCGACGAGCTGGAGGCGGCGCGCGGATCGGGCGCCGCAGCCGAGCCGTGACGCCGCGCGAGCATCCGTGAGGAGCTTTGTCGTCACGGCCGGAGTGCTGTTCGGAGCGGGCCTGAGCGCAGGCTTCATCGACTCGATCGCCGGTGGCGGCGGTTTGATCTCGGTGCCGGTGCTCCTGTGGGCGGGCCTCCCGCCGCATCTCGCGCTCGGCACCAACAAATTCCAGTCGTCGTGTGGCACCAGCGTCGCGGTGGCGCGTTACGTGCGCGCGGGCCTGATCCGCTGGAGCGAGGTGCGGTTGGCGGTTTTCGCGTCGTTCGTCGCGTCGGCGCTCGGCACCTGGGCGGTGACGCGGATCGCCGCGGTGGAGCTGCGCGCGCTGATTCCGGTCTTGCTGCTGGTACTCGCCGCGTGGATGGCGTTTCAGCCCGAGCTCGGCGTCGAGCGCCGCGCCACGCGCATGGATCCGGTCGCCTTCGCCCTGGCCGGCGGATCGATCCTCGGCTTCTACGACGGCTTTTTCGGCCCCGGCACAGGCTCGTTCTGGACGGTGGGTTGCGTGGCGCTCTTGGGTCTCGATCTGCGCGGCGCCACCGCGTACACGAAGGCCGCGAACCTCGCGAGCAACGTGGCCGCGCTCTTGGCGTTCGCGCTGGCTCGACGGATCGCGTGGAAGCTCGGCCTGGTGATGATCGCCGGACAGGTCGTGGGCGCGCGCCTCGGCTCGGGCTTGGTGGTGCGCCGCGGGGCCGGGCTGATCCGCCCGATCTTCCTGGTGGTGGTCGTGGCGCTCGCGATGAAGCTGTTGCTCGCTCCGTAGCGAGCAACAGCCGTGGTCACAGGAGCGGCGGCAACGGCAGGCCGTTCGCTTCCAGCACCTGGTAGTAGCGCTCGACCATCGCGGCGGCGTCCTCGAGCATCCAGATCTCGCCTTCGTCGTTGATCATCGCCATGCCGTTGTTGACCACGAAGAGGATGAGCGCGGGCTCGGAGGCGTCCTCGGGAACATCGAGGGTGTGGATCGCGCCCGCGGGCTCGTAGACGTAGCCGCCGGGTGTCGCCCACCAGTCGTACTCGAGGTAGTGCCAGCGGCCCGAGATCGTGTAGGCGTGCACGTCGCCGAAGTGCTTGTGCTTGGGGAGCCGGATGCCGGGCGCGAAGCGGCTGAGCAGCGTGTAACTGTTCTGCACCAGCGACGCGCGCAGCACCTTGACCTCGATCCCATCGATGAATTGCGCCCAGGGATAGTCGTCGAAACGGGCCACGACGGTGGTGGGGTTCTGCGGGATCTCGGTCATGAGCGGTCTCCTTCCGGTCAACGGCCGAAGCCGAGTCTGAGCACGGTGTCGAGGAGCTTGGCGCGACGTGCGGAGTAGGGGAACCACGACCATTCGCGCTTGAAACGAGTCCGATCGGCGAACACCGCCTGGCGCACGCAGAACTGGCGCAGCCCTTCGGCCCCGCCGTGGCGCGTACCGACGCCGCTCTGCTTGAGCCCGCCGAACGGCAGCTCCGGCACCGCCGCCACCAGCACGCACTCGTTGATGCACACGCTGCCGCTCTCGATGCGCTCGGCGATGCGCATTCCGCGCGCGAAATCCCGCGTCCACACGCTGGCGCTGAGCCCGTGCTCGCAATCGTTGGCGAGCCGCACGGCTTCGTCTGCATCGCGAACGGTCTGGATCGGCAAGACCGGACCGAAGGTTTCTTCGCGCATGACTTGCATCGAGTGGTCGACGCCGGCGAGCACCGTCGGCGCGAAGAAGTCGCCCGCCGCGCTCGGCACGCGGTGGCCGCCGAGGAGTACCCGTGCCCCTCTTGCGGTGGCATCGGCGACGTGGCGCTCGACGATCTCGATCTGCCGGGGGCCGATGAATGGCCCCAGGTCGGCGTCGGCGGCGGCGACGTCCGGGCCGTGCCTGAGCGAGCGCATCTGCTCGACCAGCCGCCGCGTGAACTCCAGGGCGACCGGCTCCTCGACGTACACGCGCTCCACCGACATACATACCTGGCCCGACATGAGGCAGCCGCCCCAAACGGCGGCGCGCGCCGCGCGATCGAGATCGGCGTCGGCGAGCACGATCATGGGGTCGTTGCCGCCGAGCTCCAGCAGCACCGGGGTGAGCCGCTTGCTGGCTCGCTCCATGACGCGCCGGCCGGTGGCGGACGATCCGGTGACGCACACCATGTCGACCTGATCGACCACGGCCGCGCCGGTCTCCGGTCCGCCGACGACCACGCTCAGGACACCGGGCGGCAACACGCGGTTGAGCGCTTGCACCGCTTCGTAGACCGCCACGGGCGTCACCTCGGACGGCTTCACGATCACGGCATTTCCCGCGACCAGCGCGGGAAACGCGTCCACGAACGTGAGGTGGAGCGGCGCGTTCCAGGGGCCCAGAACGCCGACCACGCCGCGCGGCTTGTAGAGCACGTAGCCGCGCTTGCCGACGAACGGGCTCGCCGCGACGCGCTCGCGGGCGAGCCAGCGAGCCGCGCGCTTCGAGAGTGCCCTGAGCTCGAGGCAAATACCGAGCAGCTCGCCGACCACGTCGACCTGGGGCTTCCCGGTCTCCTGGGCGAGGCCGTCGAGCACGCGCTCGCGTCCGCGCACCAGCTCCCGTCGCGCGCGGTTGAGCACGCGGAGCCGCTCGCGCACCGGGAGTGCGGCCCAGGCCGGCTGCGCCCCACGCGCTCTCTCGATGGCCCGCGCGACCGCGTCGGCGTCGTCGACTGGCAGGGTGCGAAACACGTTTCCCCGCGCCGCGTCGCGGACCTCGAGCGGGGAATTCTCGATCATGCGCGCGCCGCCGATCGGGAGACCCGCGCCGGAAGGCCGGTGCGAGGGTGGAGCGTCGGCACGTAGCGGAACCGCGGGTCGCCCGGAGCAACCTCGAACGCGTACTCGGCCAGGAGCAGCGATGCGACGATCTTCGCCTCCAGCACCGCGAATGCCTGGCCGATGCAGAGCCGCGCGCCACCGCCGAAGCCCACCAGCGCGTAAGGCGTGGCGCGATGCTCGCGGCGCGGCGGCAGGAAGCGCTCGGGATCGAACCGGTCGGGATCCGCGAAGGCTTCGGGAATGCGATGGGTGGCCCAGGGTGAATAGGTGAGCGTCATTCCGGGCGCGAGCCGGTGCCCCTGGAACTCGATCTCCTCGAGCACGCCGCGCTGGCACATGCTGATCGGCGGCCACATACGCTCGACCTCGCGCAAAGTCGCGTCGAGCAGCGGCAGGCGGTCGAGCACCTCGGACGTGAGGGGCGCACCGCCGCGCACCTCGCGCTGCTCGTCGCGGAGCCGCGCGGCGATCTCGGGATGATCGCGCAGCGCCACCAGCAGGCTGGTGAGCATGGACGCCGTGGTCTCGTGCCCCGCGAAGGTCAGGATCACGCATTGCTCGACCAGCTCGTCCTCGGAGAGCGAGGCCCCGCTTTCGTCGCGAGCGTCGATGAGCAGGCCGAGTGCATCTCGCCCCGGCTCGCCGCGTCGCGCACGCACGACCTTTCGCAAGTGCTCCTTGAGCTCGCGGAGTGCGCGCAGCGCCTTGCCGTAGGGCGTCACGGGCACGTCGATGCGCGGGAAGAAGATCGCGCCTCGCGCCAGCTCGTCGTTCAGAAATCGGAGCCGCGCGAGATCGACGTCTCCGTGCACCCCCAGCACCAGCTGCGCCATGATCTCGAACGCCAGGTCTCGAAATCGCTCGAGCGCCAGGCCGCCGCCTTGGTGCGCCCAGCGCCCGAGGTGACGATCGGTGATCTCGAGCATGGTGTCGAAGTATCCGGCGACGCCCTGCTGGTGAAAGGCCGGCATCATGAGCGCGCGATTGCGGCGGTGGACCTCGCCGTCCTGAAAGAGCAGCCCGTCGCCGAGCACGTCCCGCACGATCCGATAGCCCTCGGCGTGCGACAGCAGGCCCCGGTGAGTCGTCATGATCATGCGGTTCGCATCGGGCCCGATGAGCGCCACCATCTCCATGCCGAAGAGCTGGAAGCGGAAGATCGGCCCGAAGCGGCGGTATCCCTCGAGCAGGTAGCGGCCCGGGTGCGAGAGGATGCGGCGCGGCGCGCCGAGCCACGGCAAACCTCGGTGGCGCTGGATGGTCCGCGTCGCGGCGGCCGCGCTCATGTGGCGGGCGCCTCTCGCCGCGCGCGTGCCATGCGCTGCATCACGAAGGCGACGAACGCCGAGCCGAGCAGCACTCCGTTGAACAGCATCCAGCTGATCGGCACCGTCGCCGGAAGCGTCTGCGAGAGCGCCACGTGAACCGTGATCCCGATCATGAACGCGAATGCGCCGATGCACGAAAGCGCGCCCAGGAGCGGCTGAAACGGCAAGGAGAACCAAGGGTGCGGTCCGCGCTGTCGCCGCTCGAGCCAGCGGTCGAGCGCTTGATTGGCGAGCCCCACCGCGGAGCAGGTGATGAACCATCCCACGTAGTTGGTGAGCGGCACGCCGAAATGCCTGGCCGGAGATTCGTAGTGGTAGAGATTCCCGAGAAACCAGTGGCGGCCGATGAGGCTCACCGGATCGATCACGAGGTCGAGCCAAACCGTGATCGCGGCGCCGAGGAGCGCCACGCTGGGCGATCGGTCGAGCGCCGGATCGAGAGTGCGGCGCATCGCCCAGCCGCGGCCCTCGATGGTGCCGAGCAGCGTGCGCGCGGTGCTGAACGCGAAGTAGCTCAGGAACGCGAAGCTCAAGCTGGCGAAGAGCGGCACCCCGGCCAGCCACAGCTCGTCCGGGAAATTCGTGGAGTGGTAGCTGTACATCCCGAACGGAAACGCGGTGCGGATGCTCACCGCCTCCGCGAGCCAGCCCACGAACGTGCCGATCGCGAGCCAGGTGAGCGTCCCCAGGACGCCTCGCTCGGTGAGCGAGAGCACCAAAAACCCGAGGAGGAATCCCACCACGTACGGCCGGTGGACGAGCATCGCGTGGGCGTAGCTCATGAGGAGCGATTCCGGTGGAGCCGTCGAGCCCCGGCATCGTAGTGCCAAGGGCCGCCCACGTGAACCCCGACACGCTCCCGGTACGTCTCTTCCCCTATCGCCTCCAACGTCCGTGCGATGCCCGACCGCGGGCGGCGTGGTAGCTACGTGTACCGCGCGGTCCGACCTCGGTAGCATGCCGCTCCCGCGCGGCTCGACGCATGCGCCGCATCGTTCCGATCCGCCGGGCCGCGGCGCTCATGGCCGCTCTGATCGCGCTGGTGACGATCGGTCACGGCCTGGCGCGGGTCCTCGAGGCTCGCCACCTGGAACCCGCCGGCCTCGCGCTCGGCGCGGTGGGCACCGGGCTCATCGCGGTGTCGTTCGTCCACTCGCTGCGCAAACGCGGAGTGATCCGGGCCGGCTCGCCGCGCGTGTTGCTGCGTGTCCACGAGACCCTGGCGTGGAGCGGCGCGCTGGCGGTGGTCGCGCACGCGGGAGTGCACGTGCACGCGCTGCTGCCCTGGCTGGGGATCGCGGCCATGCTCGCCGCGGTCACCACCGGGATGATCGGCGAGCTGCTGCTGGGCGACGCACGCAGGCGGCTCGAGGATCGCGAGCGGATGTTGCGCGCCGGCGGTCTACTGGAGCGGGAGATCGAGCGCCGGCTCATGGCCGAGGCGCTGGCGGTGCGCGCGCTCGAGCTGTGGCGGGTGGTCCATCTGCCGGTCGCGATCAACTTCGCGGTGCTGGCCGCAATCCACGTGGTGACCGTGCTGCTCTTTCACTGACAGGCGTCGATGCGGCGCAGGCTCCTCTCGGTGGCCGCGCTGGCGGCGATCTACGCGGTCGCGGCGTGGCTCGCGCCGCACGTCACGCTGAGCCCAGGGGAGCTCTCGCGCGGGCACGCTAGCGTCGCTGGCGAGTGTTCGTCGTGCCATGCGCCCTTCGCAGGCGTCGAGCCGCGGCGCTGCATGCGTTGCCATTCGCTTGCGCGGATCGGCACGGCGCGCGTCGACGGCTCGCCGCTCGCCGGCCCTGGCCACACGCCCTTCCACGGGGCACTGACCGAGACGCGATGCGCGGTCTGCCACCTGGATCACCGGGGCTCGGACGCCCGGCAATCGCCAGTCCCTTTCAGCCACGAGCTGCTGCGCCCCGAGCGACGAGCCGCGTGCGACGGATGCCATCGCGGCGTCTCGCCGGACGACGCGATCCATCGCCTGGCGCCGCACGATTGCGCACGCTGCCACGACGCAACGGCCTGGAAGCCGGCGCGGTTCGACCACGATGTGCTCGAGCCCCAGGCCCTGGCCGCGTGCGTCGAGTGCCACGCGGCCAGGCGCCCACCCGGGCCATTGCACGACGCCGCGGGCGAGCGCTGCGCCACCTGCCACGCCGCATCGGCCTGGAAGCCCGCCCGATTCGATCATGCCTGGCTCGACGATCGCGGTCGCGCGCGGTGCGTCGATTGCCACGCGCAACGAGCTCCTCGCGACGCCTTGCACGCGCAATCTGCCGACGCGTGCGCTCGCTGCCACCGGACCGACTCGTGGAGGTCCACGTCGTTCGACCACGGCTCGCTCAGCGCCGCGCTCTCGAAGCGCTGCATCGATTGCCACGCGGCCCGGCGTCCCGTCGATGCTCTGCACCGCGCGGCCGGGGACGGCTGCATGGCCTGTCACACGACCACGTCGTGGCGGCCGGCGCGATTCGATCACGTCGTGCTGCGGCCCGCCGAACGCGACCGCTGCGTGATCTGCCATGCCGCGTCGCGCCCCGACGACCGCGTCCATCGCGCCGCGGGCGACGCTTGCGCCGCCTGCCACGGGGTCGCGAGCTGGAAGTCCGTCCGTTTCGACCACGCGCTGCTCGGCGCCGAGTCGCAGGACCGCTGCGAGGACTGTCACGCGTCCATCCGGCCGGCCGACCCGCTTCATCGGGAGGCGGGCGAGCGCTGCGCATCCTGCCATTCGACGGACTCGTGGACGGGCCTGCGCTTCGAGCACGCCGAGCTCGCGCCCGCGGTGCGCGACGCCTGCGGCCGCTGCCACGACGCGAAGCGCCCGGGCGACGTGCTGCATCAGGACGTGGGTGTTGCCTGCGGTGCGTGCCATACACCCACTCGCTGGAAACCGGCGACCTTCGACCACGACCGATACCTGGTCTTCGATCGCAACCATCCGCCCCAGTGCCGCACCTGCCACGCCAGCGAGTACACCAGCTACTCCTGTTACGGCTGCCACGCCCACACCGAGGCGAGCGTCGCGATGCGGCACTCGGGCATCCCGGCGGCCAATCGGGATGACTGCATCCGCTGCCACACCACCACGGATGCCCCGGTTCGCAAGATCCGGCGCCGCTGACGAAGAATCGAGCCAGCCGAAGCCAGATCGCGACCTCGCCCCCTGCGGCACGGACTCAGGTTGATCGTTGTCACGGTGCGCGAGGGAGTTCCCTTGTCAGTCGGTTCGGGGGACCCTTCCACTCGCCGTCGTCCCCGAACCGACTGCTCGCCCGGATTCATGCCGGCGCCGAGAGGAGCCCGGCGAGCGCAGCGAGCCGACTTGGGGGTGGGGCCCCGGCCGGATTCACTCCGGACGGGGCGGGG
>CAZYWA010000094.1:0-19250 GCA_964650975.1 uncultured bacterium | reverse complement strand
GCCCCGAAAAAATCGCACTTTTTTCGGGGCGGGGGGCTTGAAAAGCCCCCCGAGGCAACTCACCGCCCGCTCTTCTCGGGGGAAAGCGCAGCGGCGAGCTGCTTGGCGCGCTCGGGGTCGAAGTTGCCCGAGACCACCACGATGCCCGAGGTGATCGGTTCCTCGATCATCGGCACCGCCACGACGTCTCCGTCCACCACAATCGCGAGCCTGAGGCCGATGTTCTTGGTGGAGAGCGCGGCGAGCGCCGTGGTGCCCTCCTTGGTCATGGTGAGTCTGAGCCCGCTCTGCGGCTGAGCGCCGGGCTTGGGCGCGGGGCCGCGCTCGACGGTGGCCGACGCGATGGCGCTTCGCTCCAGGCTCGGCTTGGGCTCGATGTAGATCTTCTGATCGGCGAGGCTCGCTCGCACTCGGCCGTCGGCGTCGTCGAGGTGCACCAGATAAAGGCCGGTCACGAGCTTCTCGTCGGGCTTGGTGGCCGCGGGCGCGGCTCCGGACCCCGCCGGTGACGACGCCGGAGCCGCTTGCGGCGCGTCCGCCGCCAGTGCGCGTGTGCTCGCGGCCAGGGCCACCGCGCAGGCGATTCGTGCGATGCGATTCATGTCCGGCTCTCCTCTTCCGTCCGCTCGCGATGCGACGTCGCGCCAGCTGGGTGGATACTAACCCGGGATCCGGCCGCGATGCTCCGGCTTCCAGATCGATCGCTCACGCGCGAGGGACCGCGCGCGCTCCAGCAAGAACGCGCGCTCCGATGGATCTCGCCCGAGCTACCCCGCCACGACCTCGCCTCGCTTCAGCACCTTCCACGCGAGGTTCGTGCCGGGCCGGTAGACCAGGTGCAGGTAGGAATCGGCGTCGAGGATCGCCAGGTCCGCGAGCGCGCCGGCGCCGAGCCAGCCGCGGTCGAGGCGTTCGAGCGCCAAGGCACCGCCGCGCGTGGCACTCCACAGCGCCTGCTCGGGCGTGAGCTTCATCTCGAGACACGCGAGCGCGACCATGAGCTGCATGCTCTCGATGCACGAGGTGCCGGGGTTGCAGTCGGTGGCGATCGCCACGGTCAAGCCGGCCTCCCACAGGCGTGGGCCCGGCGGCGGAGGAGTGCGCATCGAAAGCGCGACCCCCGGCAGCAGCACCGCGACGGTACCCGAGGCGCGCAGGGCCGCGATGTCGCCGTCGTCGATGTGATCGAGGTGGTCGGCGGAGATGGCGCTCACCTCGGCCGCGAGCCGCGCACCGCCCGTGGCGCCGAGCTGATTCGCGTGAAGCCGCGGTCTCAGTCCGTGGCGCTTTCCCGCGGCCAGCACTCGCCGCGCCTCCTCCACCGAGAAGGCGCCGCGATCGCAGAACACGTCGCAGTAGCGCGCCAGGCTCGCGCAAGCGGGGAGCATCTCGTTCTCGATCAGCTGCAGGTAGCTCTCGCGATCGTGCGTCAGCTCCTCGTCGACCACGTGCGCGCCGAGAAAGGTCGGCACGACGTCGATCGCGGCGTGGCTCGGGATCTCGCTCGCGGTCTCCAGGATGCGCTTCTCCGTGGCCGTCTCGAGCCCGTAGCCCGACTTGACCTCGATCGTGGTGGTGCCCGCGGCGAGCATCCGGCGTACGCGCGGCAGCGCCTGGTCGAGCAGCGTTTCGCCCGGCACATCGCTTGCCGCGGCGTCGCGTGTCGCCTCCACGGTCGAGTAGATGCCGCCACCGGCCGCGAGGATCTGCTCGTAACTCTCGCCACGCAGCCGCCGCGCCAGCTCGCCGGCTCGATAGCCGCCGAACACCACGTGGGTGTGCGCGTCGACGAAGCCCGGGATCACCGCGCGCCCGCCGCAATCGAGCTCGGGCAGGTCGCCCTGGCCGCCAGGCATGGCGCGTCGCGGGCCGGCGAAGCGCACTCGCCCGCCGCGAATCAGGAGCATCGCGTCCTCGACGCGGCCGATCAGACCGCCGTGTGCGGGATCGTTGGTGACGATCTCGCCCACGTGGGTGAGCAGCAGATCGGCGCCCGCGCCGGCCTTCGGCTCACCCACGCTTCCGCCCCGAGTCGAGCATCGGGATCCGCACGCCGCGCTCGCGCGCGACTTGTGTGGCGCGCGGGTAGCCGGCGTCGGCGTGACGCATGACGCCGGTGCCCGGGTCGTTGGTCAGCACTCGTTCGAGGCGCAGCGCCGCTTCCTCGGTGCCGTCCGCGACCACTTGCGCGCCCGCGTGGATCGACTTGCCCATGCCGACCCCACCGCCGTGGTGGACCGCGACCCACGCGGCGCCCGAGCTGGTGTTGAGCAGCGCGTTCAGGATCGGCCAATCGGCGATCGCGTCCGAGCCGTCCTGCATCGCTTCGGTCTCGCGATAGGGCGACGCCACCGAGCCCGAATCGAGATGATCGCGGCCGATCACGATCGGCGCCTGGACCGCGCCGCTTCGCACCAGCTCGTTCATCGCGAGCCCCGCGCGATGGCGCTCGCCGTAGCCGAGCCAGCAGATCCGAGCCGGCAGCCCCTGGAACGATACGCGCTCGCGGGCCAAGGCGAGCCAGCGCGCGAGCAGCTTGTTCTCGGGAAAGAGCTGGAGCAGCGCGCGGTCGGTGGCGGCGATGTCGGCCGGGTCGCCGGAGAGCGCCACCCAGCGAAATGGGCCCATTCCTTCGCAGAAGAGCGGCCGGATGTAGGCCGGAACGAAGCCGGGGTAGGCGAAGGCGCGATCGAACCCGCCTTGCTTCGCCTCGCCGCGCAAGTTGTTGCCGTAGTCGAACACCTCGCGGCCCGCGTCGAGGAACCCGACCATCGCCGCGCAGTGCGCCGTCATCGACGCGCGCGCCTCCGCGACGTAGCGCTTGGGATCGACGCGGCGCAGCTCGCGCGCGGCGGCGAGGCTCAACCCACGTGGTACGTAGCCGTTGAGCGGGTCGTGGGCCGAGGTCTGGTCGGTCACCACGTCGATCTCGACACCTCGCCGCAAGAGCTCGGGGAAAACGTCCGCGGCGTTGCCCTCGACGCCGATCGAGAGCGCCCGCCGCGTGCGCTTCGCGTCGAGCGCCAGCCCGACCGCTTCGTCGAGCGAGCCGGCGGCGCGGTCGAGGTAGCGGGTCTCGATGCGCCGCCGGATGTGCTCGGGATCGACCTCCACCACCAGGGCCACGCCGTCGTTCATCGTGACCGCGAGCGGCTGTGCGCCGCCCATGCCGCCCAATCCAGCGGTGAGCACCAGCCGCCCGGCGAGCGACCCGCCGAAGCGCTTCTCGGCGACCGCCGCGAACGTCTGATACGTGCCCTGTAGAATCCCCTGGGTGCCGATGTAGATCCACGAGCCGGCGGTCATCTGCCCGTACATCGTGAGCCCGGCGGCTTCGAGCTCCCAGAAACGCTCCCACGTGGCCCAATCGGGAACCAGCAAGCTGTTCGCGATCAGCACCCGCGGCGCCCACGGATGCGTGCGGAAGATTCCCACGGGCTTTCCGGACTGGACCAGGAGCGTCTCGTCGTTCTCGAGCGCCTGCAGGCTCGCGACGATGGCGTCGAAGGCTTCCCACGATCGCGCGGCGCGCCCGCGCCCGCCGTAGACCACGAGCTCCGCCGGGTTTTCCGCGACCTCCGGATCGAGGTTGTTCATCAAGCAGCGCAGCGCGGCTTCCTGGAGCCAACCCTTGCAGGTTCGCTCGGAGCCGCGCGGTGCTCGGATGATGCGCCCGTTCATGCGCTGCGGCTGCGAGGGACCGCAGCCCTCCGGGAGCGGCACCCGGTGTCGCCTTCGGAGGGACGCGGTCCCTCGCGTCCGAGGTGCTCGATGGAGAGATCGTTCATGCCAGCGGTCCGCTGACGGATTCGACGGTCCGCTCGACGTCGCCGCGCTCGATCGCGGCCGTCATCGCCTCGATTTCCTCGCCGAGCGGGCGGTCCTCGACGAGCCGCGGCGCGATCGCGCGCACCGCACCCAGCGCCGCGCCCGTCGACGGAGCGGGCTCGAGCGGCGCCCGGAACTCGACCCCTTGCGCCGCGCACAAGAGCTCCACCGCGAGCACTCGCGTGACGCTCTCCAGCACTTCCCAGAGCTTGCGCGCGGCGCCCCAGCCCATCGACACGTGATCTTCCTGGCTGCCCGACGTGGGGATGCTCTCGACCGAAGCGGGATGGCTCAGCACCCGGCACTCGGCCACCAGGGCCGCGGCCGTGTACTGCGCGAGCATGTAGCCGCTCATGAGGCCGGGCTTCACCGCCAGGAACGCCGGTAAACCGGACGAGTGGCCGGGATCGAGCATGCGGTCGATGCGCCGCTCGGAGATGCTCGCGAGATCGGTGAGCGCGATCGCCATCAGGTCGAGCGCCACCGCCAGCGGCTGGCCATGAAAGTTTCCCGCGGAGATCACCTCGCCCGTCTCGAAGAGGATGATGGGGTTGTCGACGATGGCGCCCAGCTCGCGCTCGAACACGTTCGCGGCGTGGCTGAGCGCGTCGCGGCAGGCACCGTGAACCTGCGGCGCGCAGCGCAGGCTGTAGGCGTCTTGCACCGCATGGGTGAAATCGTCGGCGTGGCTCGAGCCGATCCCCGAGCCTTGCACCAGGCGAGCGACGTTGCGCGCCGAATCGATCTGCCCGGGATGCGGGCGGAGCGCGTGGATCTCCGGGCGAAACGGCCGCGCGCTGCCCATGAGCGCTTCGATCGAGAGCGCGCACGCGATGTCCGCGGCGCGGGTGAGCCGCCGTGCGCGGTCGAGCGCGAGCACGCCCCAGGCGAGCATGCCCTCGGTGCCGTTGAGCAGGCTCAGGCCCTCCTTCGCTTCGAGCACGATCGGCTTCAGCCCGGCGCGCTCGAGTGCTTCTCGCGCCGGCGTCACCACACCGTCGACACGCAGCAATCCCTCGCCCACCAGAGGCAGCGCCAGGTGCGCGAACGGCGCCAGATCACCCGACGCACCGACCGAGCCGCGATCGGGAACCGCGGGCAGGAGATCGAGGCGCAGGAAATCCAGGTAGCGCTCGACCACCAGCGGCCGCACTCCCGAATAGCCCTGCGCCAGCGTCCGCGCTCGCAACAGCAGCATCGCGCGCACCAGCGGATCCGGGAGCGGATCGCCCACACCGGCCGCGTGGCTCCGCACCAATCGAAGCTGGAGCGCGCTCGCCTCGGTGGGATCGATGCGGGTGTTGGCGAGCGCGCCGAAGCCGGTGGTGACGCCGTAGACCACTTGCCCTTCGGTGAGCGCTGTCTCGACCACCGCACGCGAGCGCCGCATCGGCGGCAGCACCTCGGGATCGAGCACGATCTCAGCGCGCCGCGCCGCGACGGCGAGCACGTCGTCGAAGGTGAGCGGACCGCGGCGGATCGTGACCTGCTTCTTCACGGCCTCCTTCACGGTGCCGTCCCCGCGAGGCGCTCGGCGAGGCCGGCCGCGAACGAGAGCAACGCCGTGGCGGTGTTGAGCAGCGTGATCTCCGCGACGTCGCGCTCGGGGTCCACCTCCACGAAATCCGCGGCGCACACCTTGGGGTGGCGACCGCAGATTCGCGTGGCCGTGAAGAGCTGGCGCGGCGACATCCCGCCCGGGCGCGAGCCCGGGCAGCCCGGCGCGAACGCTCGGTCCAGCACGTCGACGTCCACGTCCACGAGGATCCGCTCGCAGCGGCTCGCGAGCCTGGCCAGCGCCTCGCCGGTCACCACGTCGACGCCGCGCCGCTCGACGTCGGCCATCGTCGCCACCCAGATCTCGTGCTCGTCGCAATAGTTCCGGTACTCGCGTGAGTTGGCGAACGCGAGAATGCCCACCTGCGCGACGTGCGGGCCCGGCAGGCCGTCCTCGATCAGACCGCGGATGGGCGTGCCGTTGGTGGGACCGCGATCGAGGGTGCGGACATCGTGGTGCGCGTCGAGGGTGAGCACGCCGATCGAGCGCAAATCGCCGCCCAGGGCGCGAGCGAGACCTCGCACCAGCGGCCGGGTGATCGCGTTGTCGCCGCCCAGGAACGCGTGCACGGGCGAAGGATCGAGGCGCGCCGCCGCGTCCTCGACGGCCGCCGGAACGGCGTGCATGTCGAGATCCGCGACCGGCCAGTCGCCGCGATCCACCACCGGCAGCTCGCGCAGATCGAGCCCGGTGTCACCGTCGAAGGTCGAGAGCCGCCCGAGCACGTCTCGCAGCCGCGCCGGGGTCCGGTACGCCTGCGACGGCGAGAGCGACGACGCCGAGTTGGGCACGCCAACGACGGCGAGGGCCGGCTCGGCCGCGGCCGCGCCAGAGCCGCCCGTGAGCCACTGATCGGCGCGAAACCACAGAGGGTCGTGGATGGGCATCGCCTTCCCATCCTACAGCGAATGGCGGCTCGTCCCCGGTCCGAAAGCGCGCCATCGTGCTCTTGTTTCGGGAGGGACACCCACGTGCATGTGCCATCGCCGTGGGCGGTCCTTACACTCGGGCGTCCAGCCCAGTGCCTGGATGCCCCCGTGAGCCCTCGTTCCGATCGCCCGTTCGACACCGACGCTTCGCCGCCGCGCGGCGAAGCGCGCGCCATCACCATCCGCGGCGCCCGCGAGCACAACCTCAAGGGCTTCGACGTCACCATCCCGCGCAACCAGCTGGTGGTGGTCACCGGCCTCTCGGGATCGGGCAAATCCTCGCTCGCCTTCGACACGCTCTACGCCGAGGGCCAGCGCCGTTACGTGGAAAGTCTCTCGGCTTACGCGCGGCAATTCCTGGAGCGGATGGAAAAGCCCGACGTCGATTCGATCGAGGGCCTCTCGCCCGCGATCGCGATCGAGCAGCGCACCACCAGCCGCAACCCGCGCTCCACCGTCGGCACGGTCACCGAGATCCACGATTACCTGCGCTTGCTCTACGCGCGCGCCGGGAAGCCGCACTGCCCGGTGTGCGGACGGCCGATCGCCAGCCAGACGCCGCAGCAGATGGTGGACCGGATCCTCGCTTACCCGCGCGATTCCAAGATCCAGGTGCTGGCGCCGCTGGTGCGCGGCCGGAAGGGCGAGTTCCGGAAAGAGCTCGACGAGCTGAAGCGGAAAGGTTTCCTGCGGGTGCGCATCGACGACGAGATGCGCGACCTCGACGCGCCGATCTCGCTCGACAAGAAGGTGGCGCACACCATCGACGTGGTGGTCGACCGGCTGGTGGTGCGCACCGGCATCGAGCGTCGCCTGGCCGACAGCCTCGCGACGGCGCTCGGGATCGGCGAAGGCCTGGTGCTGATCACCGGCGGCCCGACGGGCGAGGAGCTCATGAGCGAGCGCTTCGCGTGCATCGAGCACGGCACCAGCTTGCCCGAGCTGACGCCGCGGATGTTCTCGTTCAACAGTCCCTACGGCGCCTGTCCGGGCTGCGACGGTCTCGGCACCAAGCTCTTCTTCGACGAGGAGCTGGTGGTGCCCGATCCCAAGAAGTCGCTGGCGGGCGGCGCGATCGCGCCGTGGCAGCGGAAGAACGAGGACGGCTCGTCGGCTTACGCGGGCGTGATCGAGGGGCTGGTGAAGCATCTCGGCGTCGATCCGGCGACGCCGTGGGCCGAGCTGCCCGCCAAAGCCCGGAATGGAATCCTGCGTGGCACCGGCCCCGAGGAGATCGAGTTCGTCTACCGCACCAGCCGTAGCGAGACGACTTATCGGAAGGCCTGGGAAGGCGTGATCCCGAGCCTCGAGGGGCGCTACCGCCAGACCGAGTCCGACTGGGTGCGCGAGGATATCGAGCGCTTCATGAGCGTGCGCCCGTGTCCCGACTGCAAAGGTGCGCGGCTCAGGCCGGAGAGCCTCGCGGTGCGCATCGCGGGACGCAGCATTCGCGACGTGGAGTCGCTCTCCATCAGCGCCGCGCACTCGTTCCTGAAGAACCTCGATCTCAAGCCGCGCGAGCGCGCGGTGGCCGAGAGGATCGTCAAGGAAGCGGGCGAGCGGCTGCGTTTTCTGGAGGACGTGGGCATCGAGTACCTGGCCCTCGATCGTGCCGCCGCGACGCTTTCGGGCGGCGAGGCGCAGCGCATCCGGCTCGCCACCCAGATCGGCTCGGCGCTCTCGGGCGTTCTCTACGTCCTCGACGAGCCCTCGATCGGTCTGCACCAGCGCGACAACGACCGGCTGATCCGCACCCTCGAGCGGCTGCGCGATCTCGGCAACACGGTGATCGTGGTCGAGCATGACGAGGCGATGATCCGCGCCGCCGACTGGGTGATCGACATGGGGCCGGGCGCCGGCCTGCACGGCGGCGAGATCGTCGCGGCGGGCACGCCTGCGCAGCTCGAGTCGAATGCCGCGTCGCTCACCGGTGCCTATCTGAGCGGCAAGCGCTCGGTGCCGGTGCCCGAGACGAGGCGCGCGCCGTCGTCGCGCTGGCTCGCGGTGAAAGGAGCCAGTCTCAACAACCTGAAGAACATCGACGTGCGCATCCCGCTCGGCTGCCTGACCTGCGTCACCGGAGTTTCGGGCTCGGGAAAATCGAGCCTGATCATCGACACGCTGTTTCCGGCGATCGAGCAGCGGTTGCTCGGCACTCGCTCCGCGGCGGGCGCCACCGCGCGCATCGAGGGGCTCGAGCACCTCGACAAGGTGATCGACATCGATCAATCGCCGATCGGCCGTACCCCGCGATCGAATCCGGCTACCTACACCGGCCTCTTCGCGCCGGTGCGCGAGCTCTTCGCGGAGCTCCCCGAGTCGAAGGTGCGGGGCTGGGGACCGGGCCGGTACAGCTTCAACGTCAAAGGCGGCCGCTGCGAGGAGTGCGGTGGCGACGGCATCGTGAAGATCGAGATGCACTTTCTTCCTGACGTGTACGTGACGTGCGACGCCTGTCACGGCCAGCGCTACAACCGCGACACGCTCGAGGTCACCTACAAGGGAAAATCGATCGCGCAGGTGCTCGACCTCACCGTCGACGAAGCGCTCGAAGTGCTCGGGGCCGTGCCCCCGATCCGCACCAAGCTCGAGACCTTGAAGCAAGTGGGCCTCGGCTACGTCCGCCTCGGCCAGCAAGCCACCACACTCTCGGGCGGCGAGGCCCAGCGCGTGAAGCTCGCCCGCGAGCTCGCCAAGCGCGCCACCGGCCGCACCATCTACATCCTCGACGAGCCCACCACCGGCCTTCACTTCGACGACGTGCGGAAGCTCCTCGAAGTGCTGCAACGGCTGGTCGATCAGGGAAATTCCGTGATCGTGATCGAGCACAACCTCGACGTGGTGAAGTCGAGCGACTGGATCGTGGACCTGGGTCCGGAGGCTGGCGACCGTGGCGGCGAGCTGGTCGCCGAAGGCCCGCCGGAAAAGATCGCCCAGGTCACCGCCTCCCACACCGGCCGCTTCCTGCGCCCGCTGCTGCCGCGGCGCTGAGTTTCCTCGGGGGGCCCTTTCAAGCTCCCCGCCCAGAACGTGTCCCTGGGGTCTTGCGAAGACCCCAGACCCCGCCGGGTGCGTCAGAGGGCGTAGACGAAAGAAATTCAGCCGCTTGGATCAGCGGCCTGCGTGGCGGGAAATCGCTCGAGCGTCTGCGCCTGCTCGTCGGAGGGCTGCGGTCCCTCGCAGCCGCAGGCGTCCATCTTGGTTCAGACGCTGCGGACGCGAGGGACCGCGTCCCTCCAAACAGCAGGAGATCGCTTCGGAGGAAGCGCTCCGGGCAATGATCCGATTTTGTCCACACCGTCTGAGCCAACGCTGTTTGGCTCGGCCGCTCGACTGCGTCCCGGCGAGCGGTGCTCAGCGCTGGGAGCGAAACCGGGGGCAGCAGTGGCCGTCGTACCAGCTGAAGGCGCCTTTGGCGTCGCCGAACGAAATCGCGCGCGGGAAGCCGTGGACCTTGCATTCCTCGTCGGCCGAGGGCTCGGTCCGGTCGGCGACCACCGAGCAGGCGGCGAGATATCCGGATCGGCTGGGCCAGTAGCAAACCACCGGTCCAGAGGAGCGCGGCGACGTGGCGGCGGCCGCTTGGGCCGGGTCGACGGCGATCGATTCGCTCACCGGCCTGGTGAAGAACTCCGCCTTCTTGTCGATCAGCGCGTGCGCGCGCAGCGCCGACTTCTCGGCGGTGTCGTAGTCCAGCTGGTCGTACGCGGCCTGGGCCGCGTGGATCTCGTTCGACACGTAGTAGACGAAATTGGGCAGGTCGACGCGCGGATCGGGGTGGTCCTGCGCGTCGTCGACCTGCGCTCCCGCGTCCGAGATCAGGGTCGCGACCTCGGCGCCGTGCGCGACCTTCTGGTCGTGGAATGCGCTCGCCTGCTCGAGCGCCAGCTGGCTCGCGTGCGAGGCCTGGGTCCAGTCGTGGCGATCGAGCGCCTCGCGCGCCTGACGGAGCCGGACGGCGTAGACGTTTTGCTGATCGCGCGTCGGCTTCAGGCGATCCGCTTCGGCTTGCGCGTGCGAGGCGCGTGCGAAATCGTCGCGGGCCGCCGACTGGGCGCTGCCATCGAGCGTCGAGCACCCCGCGGCCGCGAACGCCAGCCCGAGCGAGAACAAGGCGAGGCGAAGCGGTCCGATTCGCGGCATGGGGTGCGCGCGAGAGGACGCTACTCGACCAGCTTGAGCACGCCCTTTTTCCACTCGGCGCGCACGATCCCTTCGGACGTGACGATCGAGGCGGCCACGTAGCCCCGGTCGGCGAGCACGCTGCACAGCACTTCCGCTTCGCGCTGGCGCCGCGCCTTGGGCTTCGATACCCACGCGAGCGGAACGGTGACCCGAGCGGTGGTTCCCGCGCTCTCGACCGCGTCGATCGTCATCGACACGATGTCGGTCTTCGATTCGGCGAAGCCCTGCTCGATGGCGTCGACGGTGAGCTGACCGCCTGGACGAACCTTGAATTCGTCCAGGCGCTCCTTCGACCGCTGCAGACTCCAGTAGCCCGCCGCGGCCGCTCCCGCCACCAGCACGACCACGGCCACGATTTCCCACACCGGTGTCTTGCCGCGGGTGCGAACGCGCACGGTCGCCGTCGCGCCCGGCGCGGCGTCGAACATCTTCCTGCGGGCGACCGCCCGATCGACCCGCGCCTCGGCTTCCGCCTCGCGCTGGCCGTGGGTGAAGTCGTCGTAGGCGCGGAACACGTCGTCCGAGGGCGTGATCGCGCGGGCATTCCACAGCACCCGCGCCACGAAGCCGCGAACCGCGTCCATGCCCCCCAGCGTGTCGGACGCGGGCTCGCGAGCCTGCCCGCCGGCCGCCGCCAGTCGCGCGGCCGCGTCCTCGAAGAGCGCGCTGCCCTGATCGATCGAGTCGAGCTGCTCGGACCACATGTGCTCGAGACGCCATCCGCCGCAGCTCAGGTCGTCGATGATGCGCATCTGCGCCGCCAGCAGGTCGAGGAGCGCGCGGCCCCGTGCCGCCTCCGCGTCGGCGGCGCGGAGCTTCGGCTCGGCCCCGGCCGGAGCCGGCTCGTGCGCGGCAGGCGGGGGAGCGCTCGGGGCATCGCCCTCGTCGGAGAGATCGAGGCTCCACGCGGCTGGCTCGGCCGCGCCGCCGGCTTCCGGGTCGACCGCGGCTGCAGTGCCGGCGGCGGGAGCGCCGGCCGAGCGCGCCTCCTGCTCGTGGTCGAGCGCCATGAGCCCGGCGATGAGCGTCCCTTTGGCGATGCCCTGAGCAGGTCCCAGCGTGCGTCCCTGGTACGCGAACGGAAGGAGCTCTTCGTCGCAGGCGAGGATCTGCGGATTCAGGTCGCGCACCATCTCCAGGTAATCCTGGATGGGCCGGTTGAGCGAGGCGCCGATCGCGACCGCGGCGGCCTCGGTGCCTCCGTCGCCGCCCGGGCCCACCCAGCCGCCCTTCCAGCCGATCCGCAACCCGTCGCCCTCGTGACCCGGTCCGGGCCGGCCGGGATCGAGCGCGATCGGCCACACCAGGCTTCCCTGCGTGTCGAGCTTCACGGCACCCGGGTACACGGGCTCGAGCTCGGCCAAGAGCTCGCCCACCTCGTCGCGCGGGTTCTCGAACTCGATGCCGAAGCCGGTGACCACGTCGGTACCGAAGCGCCGGTTGAGGGTTCCGACCTTGGCGCGTCCGCGCACCGGCGCCAGTCCGCCGCCGAAACCCACGTCGAACCACACCGAGCCGCTGAGCGCGGGCACGCGCTGCGTCTGGATGAACATGCCGATCGTGCTGATCGACGTGACCACCCCTTCGGAGAAGTTTTCGCCGTCCTCGGTGAAACGGACCGGCAGTGAAACGTCGAAGCGCGCTGTCTTGCGCTGTTCCGTTCCCGACGATTTGGTGCTCACGAGAGAGGCGCAACGGTTGCGTAGCCTCGCCGATTCCTCTACCCCGGCGTGGACTCGCGAGCGCTGGCGCGCTCGATAGTATGCGAGCCGTCCCGGTGCCGCAAGACGAACGGGCGTGTGGCCCGCGGGCTCCGCTCGCTGCTCGGCGGCTACGATGCGAAGCGGTCGGGACGAAAGGGCGTCACGTCGAGCGCCGGAGTGCGGCCGAGCACCGCGCCCGCCACGAGCTCCGCGGAGACCGGTGTCAGCAGGATTCCGTTCCGGTGATGCCCGCTCGCCACGAAGAGGCCGGGCAGCAGCGATCCCAGGAGCGGCAGGCCGTCGCGGGGCGCGGGGCGAAACCCGGCCCAGCTCGATTCGAGCGTCGCGTCGGCGAGGTCGGGCGCCAGCTCGAGCGCGGCCGCCAGGATCGAGGCCACGCCGGCGGCGGTGACGCGCTTGTCGAACCCGACGCGTTCCATGGTCGAGCCGAGCAGCACGCGGCCGGCGTCGCGCGGCACCAGGTAGCCGTGCGGTCCGAAGATCACGGCGTGGGGTGAGCCGGCGATCGCGCCCGCCAGGAGCACCATCTGTCCGCGCACCGGAGCGATGGCGTCGGGAGGCAGTAGCGAGCCCGCGACCAGCGACGTCCAGGCGCCGGCCGCGAGCACCACGGCCGCGGCGGGAATGGTGCCCGAGTCGGTGCGGACTCCCACGGCGCGGCCGTTCTCGATCGCGACACTCGCCACCGCGGCTCTCTCGAAGCAGGCGCCGGCGCGGCGCGCCGCGACCGGGAGCGCTTGCGCCAGCGCTTGCGCGTCGACCTGCGCTTCGTCGCGAAAATGGAGACCGCCCGCGACCCGCGGTCCCAGCGCCGGCTCTGCGCGGCGGCACTCGTCGGCGGAGAGCACCTCGAAGGAGAGGCCCGCCCGCCGCTGCCAGTCGCGCTCCAGGGCGAGCTGGCGCAGCTCGTGCTCGTCGAGCGCGGCGCGCACCACGCCAGAGCGCCGGTATCCGGTCGCGTGGCCGGATCGCTCCTCGACGTCGGCGATGAAGTCCGGGTACCGGTCTCGCGAAGCGAGCGTCAGGCGGAAGAGCGGCCCGTCCTGCTCGGCCTCGACCTGCGGACCGAGGATCCCCGCGGCGGCGCTCGACGCCTCGGCTCCCGGAACGGACTTCTCGAGCACCAGCACCCGCTGCCCCGCGGCGGCGAGCCTGAGCGCGATGGCGCTGCCCATCACGCCCGCCCCGATGACGATGGTGTCGTGGGCCATGTGCGTCACGCCCCGCTCGGTCTACTTCGAAACACGCACGGCCGCCCATCGCCGCGCGGGACGGTCATCCCCGAAAACAGGCCGGGCCGGCCCTTTTCAGGACCGGCCCGGCCAACCTCCCCAAGGGTACTTCCGCGATTCAGCGCTTGCGGGCGCGACGCCGCAAGAAGGCCGCGACGAAGATGGGAGCCGCCACGGGCAAGGCCGTCGATGCGAGCTTCGCGGTATCGGAGCCACGCGCGACGATCGTCCCGCAGGTGCCGGGGCCGAGGCGCGCCTTGAAGTATTTGGCGTAGATCTGTGCCGTGAACTGGTTGTAGCCGCCGCTCGACAGATGGACGCAGTCGTTGGGGTCGTCGGCGACGTAGCTCGACGGGCTCCAGGCGAAGATGTTGGGCACGCCGACGCTGCCCTGGCCGGTGCCCCACAGGCCGTAGGGCTCGTTCACGTAGGTCACGTTGGCGTAGCTCTGCGAGATCGCGTTCAGGTGGTTCCCGTAGTCGAGGTAGATCGGGTTGATCTGCTGGGGCAAGAGCAAGCCCGGGAACACGGTGGTGGCGAGCAGCAAGCACTGCGGCGACTTGTCCCACTTGAGGATGTCGTAGCCGAGCAGCAGGATCTGCAGGCCGGGACGCGTCGAGTTGATGCGGTCGACGATGGTGCGCAGATCCTGCTCGATGATCACGTTGGCGTTGAGCCCTTGCGTCGCGTAGAGCGCGTGCAGGTCGTTGCCGCCCAGTGAGATCACCACGTACTGAACCTCGGGTGTGGCGACGATGTAGGCGAGCGTCGCGGTCATCACGCCGCCGAAGTCGGTGGCGTACTGGTCGGCCGTCGACCCGGGGATCGAGAGGTTGAGGACGGCGTAGTCGGAATGGCCGTTGGCCGTGAACTGACTGGCGAGCGACGAGCCCTCGTAGGCGCCCCAGCTGTCGCCGAACAGGATGACCTTGTTGTTGGCCCGTGCGGGAGTGGCGCCGGCGAAGACCAGCGCGGCGGCCGCCAGCAGGGACATCCGAGCCAGGAAGCGGCCGGTTGGAAGCGCGCGAAACACGCGACTCATGGTCTTCTCCTTCCAGGTGCGAGGGTCGTTTCGATTATAGATCGCATTACAGATCTTCGGTCAATCACGGAAATTCTGTAATATACTCAGGGCCGGCGAGATCCACTTCGAGGCCATTCGCCGGTGCCGGGTTACGCGCTCAAGACCTTCGTGGTCGACATCCTCGCGGCCAACGACGGGCCGCTCGCGGTGTCGGCGCTGATCGACGCGGCGCGCTGGTTCGGCTTCAGCGAAGGCGCGCTGCGCGTGTGCCTGTCGCGGCTCACGCGGCGCAAGCTGCTCGAGGCGAGCGAGGTCGGCGGCCGCTCGTGCTACGGCTTCACCCGCGGCGCCGCCAGTGTGAATCGCGCTGTGCGCGACCGGGTGTGGTTCGACCGTCGTCGGCGCTTCAGCGGCCGCTGGCTGCTGGTGGTTCTGACCGGCGAGTCGGCGGGACGAGCCGCGCGCGAGGAAGCGGCCCGGCGGCTGCGCGCGCTCCACCTGCGTCCCATCGCACCCGCGGTCTGGGCGCGGCCCGACAACATCTCCCTTTCGCTTCCGCCGGTGCTCGACGCCTACCGCGCCGCCGGAGGCCGGGCCGAGGTGTTCACCGCGAGCCCCGCCGGCGCCACCAGCCTCGCCGCCCGCGTGCCCAAGCTCTGGGACGTCGAGCGCCTCGGCTCCAGGCTCGCGGCGTGCCTGGTGGAGCTCGAGGCCAGTCGCGCGCGGGTCGAGACGCTCGCGTACGAGGAAGCGCTGGTCGAAAGCCTGCGCGTGGGTGCGGCGGCGTTCCGGCTGGTGGCGAGCGATCCGCTGCTACCCTTGGAGACCTTGCCCCGCGATTGGCCGGGCGAGCGCCTGCGAAACGCCGTGGTGGAATACAACCATCTGGGATGCGATCTGTGGGCGGGCGTCGCTTTCGGGCGCCCGGCTCGCAACCCGCGTCCACGGCGGCCGAGGAGCCGATGAACAGCCGGATCGACGACGTTCGCTCCTACGCCGCGAGCGTGTTGCGCGTCGGGATCGGCATGAACCGCGCTGCCGGCGCGCATCCGCCGGGCAAGCCACTGGTGCTCTACGAGTTCGAGGCGTGTCCTTACTGCCGCAAGGCGCGCGAAGCGCTCTCGCACCTGGACATCGACGTCGAGGTGCGTCCGGTGGCGCGCCAGAGCCCGCGTCGAGCGGAGCTCAAGGCGCGCGGCGGCAAGATTCAGGTGCCGTACCTGGTCGATCCGAACACCGGTGTGGAGATGTACGAGTCGGACGACATCGTCCGCTATCTCTACGAGCGGTATGGATCGCGCCCTGCACCGTTCTTGCTGCGCTCGCGGGCGCTCGGCGACTGGCTTTCGTTCCTGGCCTCGGGAGTGCGCCTCGGCCACGGGCGGCGAGTCGTGGACGGGCGCAAGCCGCCTCCCGAGAAGGTGATCGAGCTCTACAACATGGAGTCCTCGCCCTATTGCCGGAAGGTGCGCGAGGCACTCTGCGAGCTCGATCTCACGTACTTCAACCGCAACATCCCGCACGGCAGCGAGGAACGCGAGGCGCTGCGCGCCCGCGCCGGCAAGGTTCAGGTGCCCTACCTGATCGATCCCAACACCGGGAAGGATCTGTTCGAGTCCGACGACATCGTCGCGTATCTCTACGCTACCTACGGTCCGGGCTGAGCGGGCCGAGCGCACGCGATCGATCGCTGCGGACGCGAGAGACCGCGTCCCTCCCAGGCTGCTGGGTCTCGGCCGGAGGGCTGCGGTCCCTCGCAGCCGCGGCGCGCGATCAGGTGTCGGGCCGGTACCAGATCGGCGAGGTCCACGCGCGCTCTTGAATCGTGCGCGGGATACGCGGATCGGAGCAGGTGGGTGGGCGCTGATCCGCGGGCAGCGCGTTGCACTGGAAGGTGCTCCAGCGGCAGGTCGGATTCTCGACGACGCGCGCGTAGTAATAGGCGGGCTTCGACGGATCGAAGCTCGGGTCGACCCAGCGCGCGCACAGCGAACTGGCGCCGGTGCCCGAGGTCTCGCAGGTATCCGGATTGACGCTCGCACCTCCCGGTGAGTCGGGAGCGATGTCGAACGTCTGGTAGTGACCGGCGCCGTCGGCGTCCACCCAGCCTTTCACGATCTGCAGCCGCTCGAGCGGCGCGTGGTCGGGATCCCCGAGCGCGCTCACCACGAAGGTGGGAGCCGCGGCCTCGCCGGGACGATGCGGCAGCTCGCCGCCCATCGGCACGCCTTGCGCATAGCCCTTCGACACGAGATCGGGAGCGCTGCACGCGTCGGCCGCGTAGCGCCATCCGCCGAAGAAGCGCGGCGCGATGCGCGGCCCGCTGGTGCCGAAGGTTTCGCGACGCCGCAGCGCTGCGAAGAGCGCGTCCCGCGAGTTCTCCTCGGCCCATACGCCGGCCAGACCGCCCGGGTTGTTGAGGATCTCGCCGTTGGTGGCCGTGGGCGGGGCGAGGCGCAGCTCCGGCGTCGAGTCGTCGAGCGCCTGATGTCCCGGGAAGGTGCTCTCCTCGACGTTTCCCGGATCCGCATTGTGGGTGTCGGTGCTGGCGATGAAGCCCAGCTCGAACGGATTGACGCCGATTCGATCTTCTTGCTGCAGGCCCGCGAGCAAGGCACCGCGCGCGTAATCGCGCGCCGAGCGGCAGCCGAGGCCGGTGCCGATGACGCCGCCGAAGCCGCTACCGTCGCCGCAGTCCGTGGTGGGCTGGTCGAACGGCTCGACCTTCTCCCAGTTGCAGAGCTCGTCGGGCGCGCCGATGAAACCGGAGAGCCCGTTCCGGCATTCGCTGTCTCCCTTGTGCTGGAAGATCTCCATCAGCGGTTCCATCGCGATGCGCTGGCGCGCACGCTCGCGCAGCTCGTCCGCGCCGCCCGGGGCACTGGTCTCGATCACGAACATGTTGCCGTTCGAGAGGTTCGAGTTGTGCGGGATCGCGAGCACGTCGCAGCGCCCCCCGGCTTGCTGGCATTGCTCGCGCAGCGCTTGCCACAGGCCCTCGGGGCTCGACGCCTCGTAGTACGAGATCGGGCGCGGCGGGGTGTCGTCGTTCCGGAAGATCACGTTGCGGTGCAGGCTCGCAATGCCGGTGGCGCCGGTCCACTCGTACGCCACGAACGACGTGAACGAACAGGTCGCGGTGCGGTCGTAGACGTCCTCGGCCTCCTGCTTCATCTGTCCCCAGATGTCGCCGGCGAGCGCCGCGCAGTCGATGCCTTGCGAGCCGCAGAGCGCGGGCAAGCGCTCGGGCGCCTTCGGAATCAGCGAGATGCCGAACACCGCCTGGCTCGCGAAATTGGCCTCGCGATACACCTGGCACGCGGAGGCGCCGTAGACCTTCGAGGTGGGGTCGAGGCAGGCGTGGACTTCGGCGATGAACTCCGAGTGATCGGTGACCGCGGCGAAGTCGAGCGGGCGCGCCAGCTGGACGCGCCGCGTGCCGCGGCCGGACCCGTCGAGGGGCGGCAGGTCGACCGCCTCGCCGCGCGCGAAGCGGTACGCGTCGGCGCCGATCATGCGCGTGCCGAATCCGTAGGCGTCCCACGAGCGCGCGGTGTGCACGTGCAGGTCGCCGAAGAACGGCCGTCGCATGGCGTCGTACTCGGCGCACGGCGCGCGATCCTCGGTGCGAGTGAAGGACGGCGCCGCGGCCGAGTGCCCGCCGTGCGAGCAACCAGCCGCGAGCGAAACCGCGAGGAGCGCGGTCGCACAGGTCCAGCCTCGGAAGCGCGATCGATCGCTGACCGCCGAGGGAGCGGCGGGCCTCCATTCCGGTGGAATCGGCGTCGAAGGTCGATCGACCGGCTGGAGCGCGCGCGGTCCCTCGCGCGCGAGCGAACGACCGGGATCGATCTGGCTCGATGGGGGTCGCGTCGCTGACATGTGACTTCGCGAAGCTCAGTAGCCCGCGGCGTAGCCGTCTTTGCGCGATTCGGTGGCGCCCGAGAGGACGCCGGTCACCGGATCGCGGGCGATCGCCTGGTAGCCGCCGAAATAGGGCGCCGGCATGTCGGTCACGTGATGACCGAGCTTCTCGAGCTCGGCGCGCACGTGCTGCGGGATGCCGGGCTCGAGACCGAGCAAGCCGCCCGTCTTCATCAGCGTGCCGGTCGGCTCGGAGGAACCGGTGTGGTAGAAGCGCGGCGCGTCGCCCGCTTGCTGCAGATCCATCCCGAAATCGAGCACGTCGACCAGGATCTGCACGTGTCCCTGCGGCTGCATGTCGCCGCCCATCACGCCGAACGCGAGCCACGGCTTGCCGCCGCGTGTCGCGAACGCGGGGATGATCGTGTGAAACGGCCGCTTCCCCGGCTCGAGACTGTTGGGCGAATTCTTGTCGAGGCTGAAGAGCCCGCCGCGATCCTGGATGCCGAAGCCCCATTCGGCGAGCGTGTAGCCCGAGCCGAAGCCGGTGTAGTTGCTCTGGATCAGCGACACCATGTTCCCTTCGCCGTCGGCGGTGGTGAGATACGTGGTGTCGCCACGCGCCAGCGCGGGGTTGCCCGCGTCGACCTCGTCGAGCGCCTTCCTGGGATCGAAGAGCTTCATCCGCTCGCGCGCGTAGGCCTTGCTCAAGAGCTGCTGCACCGGCACGGACGCGAACGCGGGATCGGCGTAAAAGCGCGCGCGATCGGCATAGGCGATCTTCTTGGTCTCGATCATCAGGTGCCAAAACGCGGCCGACTCGCGCCCCATGCTCTTGAGATCGAAGGCCTCGAGCATGTTGAGCATCTGCAGCGCCGCGAGTCCCTGGCCGTTGGGCGGCAGCTC
>CAZYWA010000093.1:0-19278 GCA_964650975.1 uncultured bacterium | reverse complement strand
GACTGGCACGCGAGCAGATCGCCATAGGGACCGATCATCGCGACACCCCACGGCCACGTGCACCCGGCCGCAGCGCGCTCACCGGCTCCCGCGAGCAGCAGCCGATCGATCTCGATCTCCACGCGGCCGCGCGATCGCGCGCCGGACACGGCATTCAGGAACGCGTCCGGCAACCCGGCGGGACCACGTCCGCCGGACTGGCTCTTCCGCGAGAACTGGAGCGTGGCGATGCCTTCCTTCCCTAGCTGCGTTTCGGTGGCCGCGATGGCGTCGCGGCCCAGATCGGACACGTGATGGAACGCGATCCGCGTGGCGCCGACATCCTCGGCCAGATCGAGCAGTGGCTCGAGCTCCTCTCGATTCTCGGGGAGCACCGTCACGTTGACGAAGAGATCGGGCCGCGCGCCGGCGCTCTCCTTCTTGGCCGCGCGCAGCCGCTGCAGCCCCGCGAGGATCGTCTCGAAGGCGCCATCGCGGCCGCGAATCCGGTCGTGGGTCTCTCCCACTCCGTCGAGCGAGACCCACAGCACGTCGAGCCCGCTCGCCACCAGGCGCCCGGCGGCGTCCTCGGTGAGATGCAACCCGTTGGTCTGGAGGCGCACGAACGGGAAGCGGCTCGCGGCGGCGTCCACGAGGTCGAGCAGATCCGGGCGCAAGAAGGGCTCGCCGCCGGTCAGGATGACACTGCGCGTGCCCGCGTCCGCGCACTCGTCGAAGAGCGTCACGATCTCGGCCGTGGTGAGGATCTCGCGCCCTGGCTCTTCGTAAACGCCTTGCCAGAAGCGGCACATGCGGCAGCGCAGATCGCACTCGGCGTTGAGCACCAGGTAGAGCTGCACGGGAGCGCCCGCGCGCTCGGTGCGAAGCGCCAGCCGCGCGAAGGCGTCCGCGCCGGCCCACTGGCGGCGCGCGGCACGGGCGACGCGCGTCACGGGAGCGCGCCTCACGCCGCGGCGGCGAGCGGCGCCGCCACCGGACGGCGATCGTTCTTCCACCGGTCCGGCTCGACGACCAGGTCGCCGTCGCGCGCCACGTGCCAGCCGTAGCGCACGAACGGCGCCCACGGGATCCCGGTCGATCGCTTGAGGCCGAGCGCGTAGGCGAGCCGACCGAGCGCGAAGAACACCGGGTTCCGCGGCAGCTGGACCAGGCGCCGCACGATCGACGCCGGCACCTTGAGCACCACGCACAGGTACATGATCTGCTGCAGATTGATGAGCTCGTCGGGCGGTCGCATCTCGCGCACTTCGGCGAGCTGCGAGAGCGGCGCGCCGGGATCGACCCGCAGCACGTCCGAATCGACGACCACCGGCCGCGTCGTGACGTTCATCGCGTAAGTCTCGAGCGCCAGGTCGAGGCTTTCGCCCGGCGAGCCCAGGATGTTGTTGGCCTGGAAGAGAATGCCGTGAGCGCGCAGGCGCTGCGCGGCTTCGCGATACGCCGCGTTGGTCTCGCGCTTGCCGAGCACCTCGCGGCGCAGCTTCTCGTTGCCGCTCTCGTAGGCGCAGATGATCGAATGACAGCCCGACCGCGCGAGGGTCCGCACCACCGGCTCGGTCAAGAACGCGGGCCGCGCGACGCCCCGAAACGGCAGGCCGACGCGCTCGCGGTAGAGCGCGAAGAACTTCTCCACCCACGACTCGCCGAGCAGGAACAGCGTGTCCTCGAACTTGAACATGCGCACGCCGAACTTCGATCGCGCCCAGACCAGCTCCTCGATCACGTTCTCGGGGGTGCGCTTCCGGATCGCCTTGCCGTTCCCCGCGTACATCGCGCGTTGCGTGGGAATCACGCAGTAGGTACAGAGCTCGGTGCAGCCGCGCCCGGTCATGATCGGGTACGTCCAACGATAGAACTCGCGGATGAACGGGTAGCGGAAGTAGTCGCTCGGGTCGGCGAAAGGCAGCGTGTCGAGATCGTCGATGAGTCGCCGCGACGGATTGCGGTGCCACTGGCCGTCGTTCCGGCTCCACACGTTCTGGACGGCGGTCGCCGGGCGCCCGCTCTCGAGCACCGTGAGCGCCTCGGGGAGCACGTCGTCGCACTCGCCGCGGCACACGTAGTCGACGCTCTGGTCGGCGAGGAAATACTCGGCGTCGTAGGTGGCGTACGAGCCGCCCGCCAGGATCGGTCCGGTGAAGCCGTGGAGCGAGCGCAGCTCACGCGCCGACTGGCGCGCCCAGCTCTCGACGCCGAGCACCGTGGGAAACGCGATCGCGTCCGGCCTGGTGTCGCGGAGGATCGCCGCGATGCCGCCCTTCTCCTCGGGCACGATGCGCAGGCACACCTCGTGTCCCGCCGCGCGCGTCGACGCGACGCACGCCGTGGTGCCGTTCCAGATGATCGGATCGAGCTGGAGAAGAAGCAGTTTCACGCGTGCACCGGGCAGCGGGGACTGGTGCTTCGGTTCGCTCGGTCGTCGCGCGGGAGGGAGCCCCATTATCTGGCCGGGGGCCGGGTCCGTCAAAGCAGCGGCTGGAAACAGGCACGCGAGCCGCTGGAGGGACGCGGTCCCTCGCGTCCGCAGCGCTCGATCGAGATGCGACGTCGCGGCGGCGAGGGACCGCAGCACTCCCCTGCGCTACTGCACCCGGATCGAGAAGGTCCGGAGCGGCGCTCCGGCTCTCGGGTACTGGTAGAAGGTCACCTGGGCCGGGCCGGTCGCGACCACGCCGACCTGGCCGGGCGACAGCTCCTGCGGAGGCTTGGTCCCGTACGCGCGCTCGTTGCGGTTGAGCGGGTTGTCCTCGTCGGTGTGCTTCTCGAGCACCCACGCGACCACTCGCTGCGCGGCCGGCCAGTCGGCGGAGCGAACGGTCGGCGGCCCGGCCGTGGCGTTCCCGCGTGCCGCCGCGAGCGCGCTCGCCAATTCGCCAGCGCGCCTCACCAGACCCACCAGCTCCGCCCGCCGGCCGTGAGGGTCGTCGTCACCCACGCTCTGCTCGGCGAGGCTCGCCACGGTGTCGTAGGTCGCGCCCGCCTCGTAAGCCGAGTCCCGGAGCAGCATGCCGAAGCCGGCCACCGACGCCGCGAACCGAAAATCGTCGCTGGTCGCCGCGAGACCGGCCGCCGAATCGATCACGGGCACTTCGAGCTTGGTGCTCTCGTCGCCATCGGGCTCCTTCCAGCGAAGCTTCACGGTGAGCATCTCGCGGCTCACGCCGCCCGCTGCGACCGCCGGCTCGGGCGCCTTCTGGTAGCGCAGCGGATCGACGCCACCGCTGGGCGCGGGCAACCCGCGCGGCACGACCTCGTAGAGCGCGGTGACCCGGTGCCCCGCGCCGATCTCCCCGGCGTCCTTGCGATCGTCGTTGAAATCTTGCTTGTCGAGCTTGCGATTCTCGTAGCCCACCAGCCGGTACGCCTCGACCCACGCCGGGTTCCACTCGACCTGGATCTTCACGTCCTTGGCCACCGTCACCAGCGTGCCCATGAGCTCGTCGCTCAGCACCTTCCGCGCCTCGGCGGCGCTGTCGAGATACGCGTAGCTGCCGTTGCCGCGATCGGCGAGCTGCTCGAGCTGGGAGTCCTTCAGGTTCTCGATGCCGACGCCCAGCACCGTGAGGAACACGCCACTCTTCGCCTGGTCGCGTACCAGCGACACCAGCTCGTCGCGGTCCGTGGTGCCCACGTTGAAGTCGCCGTCGGTGGCCAGGATCACGCGATTGATGCCGCCCGGAATGCGGTTCCCACGAGCGAGCTGATACGCGAGCCGGATGCCGGAAGCACCGTTCGTGGAGCCACCCGCCTGCAGCCTGTCGATCGCCGCCAGGATCGCGCTCTGCTCGCCGCCCGACGTCGGCGCCAGCACCACGCCCGATTCGCCCGCGTACACCACGATCGACACGCGGTCGCGCTCGTCGAGCTGACGGACCAGCACCTTCATCGCGTCGCGCACCAGCGGCAGCTTGTCGGATGGCTCCATCGATCCCGACACGTCGAGCAGGAACACCAGATTGCTCGCCGCGCGAGCTCCGCGCTGGACGTCCCGAGCGCGCAGGCCAATCCGCACCAGACGGTGCTCGCGCTTCCACGGCGCGGGACCGATCTCGGTCGAGACGGCGAACGGCCGGCCATCGGTGGGCGGCGGATAGGCGTAGTCGAAGTAGTTGACCAGCTCCTCGATCCGCACCACCCCGCGGGGCGGCAGATGCCCTTCATTCAGCATGCGCCGGACGTTGGCGTAGGACGCGGTGTCGACGTCGATCGAGAACGTCGAGAGCGGCTCGACCCGCGGCCGCGCGGAAGTGCCCATCTCCCCACGACATCCGCCGAGCCGGTCGTAGGGCCCCCTCACACGCCCTCGAGCGCGAGCTCTGCCGAGGTCGGAACCGCGCGTCCCGCATGGGAAAGGCGCTACCCACGAAACCGGTTGCGGCCTCGCGCTCGTGGAGGTGTACGATCGGGTTACGCTGGGGTCGACTTCCCGTCCCAGCCGAGGAGGGCGCGATGATCAGCATTCAGTCGATTCTCAAGCGCAAGGGTCACTCGATCTACAACGTGTCTCCCGACGCCACGGTGTACGACGCACTGCAGGCGATGGCGGATCACAACTGCGGCGCGCTGGTGGTGTTCGAGAACGGCACGGCGATCGGCATGCTCTCGGAGCGCGACTACGCCCGCAAGGTGATCCTCATGGGGAAATTCTCCAAGGACACGCCGGTGCGCGACATCATGACCCGGAACGTGATCAGCGTGGAGGTTGACGCAAGCGTCGAGCGCTGCATGTCGCTCATGACCGAGCGCCGCGTCCGCCATCTGGTGGTGCGCGACGGCGAGCGCATCGCGGGCGTGATCTCGATCGGCGACGTGGTGAAGGCCGTCATCGACGACCAGAAGTTCACCATCGAGCAGCTCGAGCACTACATCCACGGCTCGGCCTGAGCCCGAACCAGCCCCGCGCGGCGGAGACCGCCACGCTCCAGCACGGCGTGGCACTGGAGCCCGCCGTTCTCCGGCGGGATCGTTGGACCGTGCGGGCCCGCCCTCAGAGTGAATCGAGCAGCGGCGTCAGCATCGCCGCATCGCGGATCACCTTTTCGCTCGGCGTGCGGGGGATCGCGCGGATCGCCCAGCGCTTGGGGATCTTGAAGCCCGCGATTCGCTGGCGTAGTGCCGCGGTCAGCTCGGCGATCGACAATCCCGCGGCGGCCGCCGGCTCGACGATCGCCGCGATCGCGGCGCCCCAGGTGCGGTCGGGAACCCCGAACACCACGGCCTCGCGAACTCCCGGCAGCGTTCGCAGCACCGCCTCGACCTCCTCCGGATACACGTTCATGCCGCCGGTGATGATCATGCCGCCTTCGCGTCCGATCAGGGTCAGCGCGCCGTCCTCGGCCAGCGCTCCCCAGTCGCCCACGCTGAGCGCCTCGCCGGAGCGCAGCGCGCTCACGTCGGGATCGTTACCCGGACCGCGGTGGTACTCGATCATGAGCGTCGGGCTCTCGACGTAGACCCGGCCCGTCGTGCCGCGCGGCACTTCTCGGCACTCCGCGTCCAGCACGCGGATCCGCACGTTGGGCTCCGCGAAGCCCACCGTCGCGGCGTGGCTCCGTTGCCTCCCGGGCGGAAGCGTCGTCACGGTGCCGGTCTCGGTGGTGCCGTAGAACTCCCAGAGGACGCCTTCGCCGAGAAGCTCGAGCAGCTCGAGGCGCGTCTCGACGTCGATCGAGCTGCCCGCCGTCCACGCGACCCGGAGCTTCGGCCTGGCGCGTGCGCCGCGGAATGCTTCCAGCACCATCCGCCACTGCGTCGGCACCAGGAAGAGCGTCGTGACCTCGCCGCGACTCACCCCTTCCACGACCGCCGCCGCGTCGAAGTGCCCGAGCACGACCTGGCGCGCGCCGAGTGAGCGGTGGATCGTCGAGAAGATGCTCGGACCCGAGTGATAGAGGGGACCGGCGACGAGGTGAACGTCGTCCTCGCGCAGTCCGTAGGTGACGATCGACTGCTCGACTCGCGCCCGATCTCCGGACGCCGGACGCAGCACTCCCTTGGGCCGGCCGCTCGATCCCGAGGTGTAGAGAAGCTGTGCTGCCGAGGAGGGCGCCGGCGCCGCCGCGAGCACACCGGGCGTGGCGTCGAGCACGAAGCTCCAATCGTCGATCGCGATCTCGCCGGCGGCGAGGGTTGGATCGCCCAGCACCAGGCGAGGCTCGGCGTTCCGGAGGATCCAGTCGCGCTCGGGCGGCGCGAACCGGCTGCCCACCGGTACGAACGTGAGGCCGGCCTGGATCGCGGCCTCCTTGAGCAGCACCCACGCCGGATGGTTGCCGCCGACCACGGCGATGCGATCGCCCGCTCGTGCGCCTCGCTCGGCGAGCTCGCGCGCGACGCCGGCCACGCGCGCACCGGCCGCGCCGTAGGTCCACTCGCCGCGAGGATTCGAATCGGGCCAGGTCCACCCGACCCGGCCGGGATCGGCGGCCGCCAGCTCGTTGAGCGTCCGAACCGTCATCCTCGAAGGATCGCACGCAGCGCCGGCTCGACTTCCGAGAAGCGGAACGCGTAGCCCGCGTCGAGCGCGCGACGCGGCACCACGCGCTGCCCCTCCAGGATCACGGCGGCCGCCTCGCCCAGCGCCAGCTCGACGGCCGCGCGCGGCGCGGGGAGCCACGACGGCTTCCCGAGCACATGCCCGATGGTCTCGGAGAGCTCGCGATTCGTGACCGGATGAGGAGCCGTTGCGTTGAGCACGCCGTGCACGCTCTTCTTGTCGAGCGCCCAGAGGATCAAGCCCACCAGATCGTCGAGGTGGATCCACGACACCCACTGCGCGCCGTTGCCGATCGGTCCCCCGGCCATGAGCTTGAACGGAATGAGCATCGGCGCGAGCGCGCCGCCACCCTTCCCCAGCACCACGCCGACCCGGAGCACCACCGTGCGCAGCGCTTGCTGCTCCGCAGCCAGCGCCTCTTGCTCCCACTCGCGGCACACCGACGCGAGAAACCCGTCGCCGCCCGGAGCCTCCTCGTCGAGCTCCCGGTTGGAGGTGTTGCCGTAGAATCCGACCGCCGAGGCGCTCACCAGCACCTGCGGCCGCGGATCGACCTGGCGGACCGCCTCGACCAGCGCCCGCGTTCCCTGCACGCGGCTCGCGCGGATGCGCTCTTTCTGCGCCTCGCTCCAGCGCTTCCCGATCACCGACTCGCCGGCCAGGTTGACCAGCGCGTCGACGCCCGAGAGGTGACCGGCGATCGACGACAGGTCGTCGGGATCCCAGCGAACCGCGACCGCCTCGGGATCGAGCCGGTCCAGCGCCGACTCGGGATCGCGGGTGAACGCGATCACCTCGTCGCCGCGCTCGACCAGCGCGCGCAGCAGCGCGCGCCCCACGAACCCCGTCGCCCCCGTCACCGCTACGCGCATCGCCCCGCCGGCGGCACGGTCACAGGCTCTCCACCTCGCACGACCAGGCACCCGCGGCCGGCAAGTAGCAGCGCTCGGTGTAGTCCATCACCATGCGATCGGTGTTGAAGCGCCAGCCGAGGGTGCGCACCGCCCGCTTCACGCGCGCCAGCCAGCGAACCGGCAGGCCCCACGAATCCCGCTCGTAGAAGAGCGGCACGATCTCGTCCTCGAGAACCCGGTAGAGCTCGGCCGCATCGCGCTCCTCTTGCACGCCGGGGTTGGCGTGCACCTCGCCGGTGCCGATCGCGAAGCCGTTCTGTCCGTCGTAGCCCTCGGGGAACCAGCCATCGAGGATCGAGAAGTTGAGGCCGCCGTTGAGCAGCACTTTCTCGCCGCTGGTGCCGCTCGCCTCGAGTGGGCGGGTGGGATTGTTGAGCCACACGTCGACGCCCTGCACCAGGTGGCGCGCCACGTTGATGTCGAAGTCCTCGACGAAGGCGATGCGCCCTTGCAGGCTCGCGTCGCCCATGATCTGCACGATCTCGCGGATCAGCCCCTTGCCGATCTCGTCATGAGGATGCGCCTTGCCCGCGAACACGATCTGCACCGGACGGCCCGTGCTGGTGAGGATCCGCCGCAGCCGGTCGCGGTCGCGCAGGACCAGCGTGGCGCGCTTGTACTGGGCGAAACGGCGCGCGAAGCCGATGGTGAGCACGTTGGGATCGAACGCGGCCGACACCGCCAGCGCCACTTCCGGCGATAGTCCCTCCGCGTGCTCGCCCTGGTGCACCAGCCGGCGGCGGATGAACCGCACCAGCTTCGATTTCAGGATCTGCAACGTCTCCCAGAGCTCGATGTCGGGCACGTTGTCGATGCCCATCCAGGTGTCGGGCTCGGCCAAGTGAAGCGGCCAGTCGGGGCGCAAGTGGCGGTCGTAGAGCAAGCGCATTTCGGGCGCCAGCCAGGTCGGCGTGTGGACGCCGTTGGTGATGTGCCCGATCGGCACCTCGCCCTCGGGCCGCGACGGCCAGAGGCCGTGCCACATGCGGCGCGACACCCGTCCGTGCAAGGCACTCACACCGTTCGCCTTGACCGAGCACTTGAGCGCCAACACCGTCATGCAGAAGGTCTCGCCCAAGTCCTTCGGATTCACGCGCCCGAGCGCCAGGAAGTCCTCGCGACTCAGCCCCAAGCTCTCGCGCAGCGAGTGCAGGTGCTCCTCGACCAGATCCGGCTCGAACCGGTCGTGGCCCGCCTCGACCGGAGTGTGGGTGGTGAACACCACCTTGTGGGTCACCTCGTGCAACGCGTCCTGGAAGCTCAAGCCATCGTCCTGCATCCGGTGCCGCATCAGCTCGAGCACGGCGAACGCGCTGTGTCCCTCGTTGAGATGCACCACGCCCGGCGAGATCCCGAGCGCCGCCAGCGCTCGCACTCCGCCCACGCCCAGCAGGATTTCCTGGCGGATGCGGGTGCTGCGATCGCCGCCGTAGAGTCGCGTTCCCACCGCGCGGTCGCGCTCGTCGTTCTCGGGCACGTGCGGATCGAGCAGCACCAGGCTCGCCCGGCCGACGTCGACCTTCCACACCCGCGCGCGGATCGTGGTGCCGTTTCCGACCGACACGGCCACCGTGATCTTCTGCCCGTCGGCACCGACCGCCTCGCGCACCGGCTGCACCGCGGTGTCGAAGTTCGCGTAGGTCTCGCGCTGGTAGCCGGAGCGATCGATCCACTGGCGGAAGTAACCCTCGCGGTAGAGCAGGCTCACGCCCACCAACGGCAGTCCCAGATCCGACGCGCTCTTCAGGTGGTCGCCGGCCAGCACGCCGAGACCGCCCGAGTAAAGCGGCAGCGACTCGTGCAAGCCGAACTCGGCCGAGAAATAGGCCACCGGACGCGCGATCAAGGCGCCCGCGTTCGCGATCGCCCAGGTGCGGGTGTCGGTGAGGTAGGTCTCGAGGTTGCGATACGCACCCTCGATGCGCGCGTTGAGCTCGAGCTCGTGGGAGCGCTCGATGATGACCTCGTCGGTCATGCGGCGCAGCATCGACACCGGGTTGTGATCGCACTTCCGCCACAGCTCCGGATCGAGCTGACGGAACACCTGGATGACCTCGGGGTGCCACGCCCACCACAGGTTCTGGGAGAGGCGCTCGAGCTTGAGTCGGAGCAGCTTGGCTTCGTCGCGAGTGATCATGGATACCTATTCAATCGCGCGCCGCGCACCGAGGGAAACGGCCACGCTCTCGCGCTCAGGGACCGGACGATTCGTCGAAGAACGCGAGACACGCATCGTAAAGCGCCTGCGACGATGGGGTCGTGACGCCGTCGGCGATGCCCGGGCCAGGGAATGGAACACCGCCCTGATCCGGGAAGAGCGAGCAGAGCCCGACGAACGCCGCCGGTGTGCCCGGCGGCCAGGTCATGCTCCAGGCGAAGTGCACCTTGCCGCAGCCGGTGTCGCCCGTGACGTCCACATCGACCGGCTGGCCGATCGGTACTCGCCCGACGTAGCCGCTCCAGTACTTGGAGTCGCCAGCCTTGCGAGAGAGGACGATGGCCTCCCCATTCATCACGACCTTCAACCGAACCGGCGCCGCGCCGCACGACTCGTCGAAGCTCACCGGCTCGATCGCGATGCCCCAGGCCTTCGGGGCGCCCACGCCCGACGGCACGGTGAAGGCCACCTCGTTGCTGACCGGACCGACGCCGCAGCCGTTCCGCGCTCGGACCCGCACGAAGTAAGTGTCGCGCGCAAGCTCGACCGGCGGCGTGGAGGTCCGGTTTCCCACATCCACCACCCCCAGATCGGACATGCCCGACGACGTGCCCGCCTCGAGCACGTAGCTCGCGACCGCGCCACCGCTCGCCGGCGGCAGCCACGTGAAACCCACCGTCGTGCCTTTCACCGTCACGGCGAGATCGCGCGGAGCCCCGGGAGACGACGAGCACCCCGACGTGACCGTCACCACGACGTCGGGAGATGGCGGCCCGGCGTGTCCGTCCGCCACCGCCCGGACGCGCAAGAAGAACGTACCCACGGGTGAAGTGACCGGGCCCA
Source organism: uncultured bacterium (assembly GCA_964650975.1). Taxonomy (GTDB): domain Bacteria; phylum JADJOY01; class JADJOY01; order JADJOY01; family JADJOY01; genus CAZYWA01. The sequence goes on along the minus strand of CAZYWA010000093.1, from coordinate 8,867 downwards.
CGTGGGTCACCTTCCCCACGTTCACAATCAGCAAATCGGAGGCACCCGGCGCCGACCCTGCCTCCACCTGATAGGAATCGACCGCCACATCCGCCGGCGGCGACCAGGAAAGCGTGACCTCGAGGCCTTGCACCGTCGCGGAGACGTTCGTGGGTGGACCGGGGAGAGACGACCCGCGACTCGCGCCGCTCGCCGCCAGCACCATGAGCCCACCCCAGACGAGGACACCGCCCCATCGAACCCGCATGACCTCACCCCGCTCGAGCCGATCGCCCGGACGCCCCGCCCGTGCCTTATATACGCCTTCATCGCGCGGTCGTCGCCCGAGCGGAGGTGGATGGCAAGCCGCTCGACGAGCGGCGCTCGCCCCGCGGCCCCACCTGCCACCACGCAGCGGGGTGTGCTAATTAAATCGTTCGCGCCGCACACGCGACGCATGGTGGGTGTAGCTCAGTCGGTTAGAGCGCCAGGTTGTGGCCCTGGAGGTCGCCGGTTCGAACCCGGTCACTCACCCCAGTGATTTCCGAATCGCCTCGGTCAGTTACGGCCGGGGCGTTGTCGTCTCCGAGAGCGTCGATCGCGTGGAGGTGCCGTATAGTGCCGTCTGGTGCCGTGGCTCCGAAGTCCAGAAAGCGCAGATCCGGGCTCTGATTCGGGATCAGGTGCGCGTACACCCGCAGCGTGAGTGCCGGGTCCGCGTGCCCGAGCTGGTCCGCTACCCACTTCACCGAGTGCCCCGCCGCGAGTGCCAGGCTCGCGAACGTGTGGCGCGAGCAGTGGAACCAGAGCCGCCGGACGCCGCGCCGCTGAGCCTTGCGCCGCACGAGCCTCCACGAGCGCTCCAGGTTCGCTTCGTCCATCGGGCCGCCGGTCTCGCTCGCGACCGGGAACACCCACTCAGGCGCCTCGCGCCAACCAAACGCCAGCGCCTCGGTCTGGCGGGCCGCCAGCACATCGAAGTAGATCGCAGCCAGCCGGGGCGCGAGCACCACGTCACGCGCCCGGCCGCTTTTCGGAGTCGTGAGCTGCCCATGAACCAGGGAGCGCCGGACGTGGATCACGCCACGGGAGAAGTCCACGTCGGACCATTGCAGCGCCAGGATCTCGCCACGTCGGAGCCCCGTGTAGAACGCGGTCGCGAGCAGCGGATAGAAGCGCGGTTGTGAGTCCTTGGCGATCCCGAGGAGCAAGCCCACCTCCTCGACGGACCACGCCTCCGCCTTCCGCGTCTCCGTGTTCGTGCGTTTCGCCACGCGTCGCATGAGCCCGCTCAGATCGCTCGCCGGGCTTCGCTGCAATCGACCGTCACGCACCAGCAGGGACAGGACGCGCCGGAGCACGGTCAACTGGTTCTCGATCGTCTTCGGCTGGAGCCCCGCGTCGAGCTTCAGCCGCACGTACTCCAGCAGATCCGGTTCCCGTAGCAAGCGCAGGTCACGCGAACCGAAATGCGGCACGAGGTTCTTCTCGATCGTTCGGCGAGCCTCGGCCTCGTACGAATGCTTGAGCGTCGGCCCGTAGGCCACGAGCCACTTCCGCAGCTCGGCATCGCAGGGAATCGCCTTCTCTACCGGGCGATCGACTCCGAACGCTCCGAGCGCCAATGCCGCGTTGACCTTCTCAGCAGCCCGCTCCGCCTGGCGCCGATGGTCCGCGCTCGCACCGAAGCGCTTCACGCTCCGTCGACCGTGATGGTGCGTGAAGACCCACCAGGCGCCCCGCTTCCACTGAACTTTCGCGGCCATCGTCTCAGCCCGCCTCGCTCGCCTTGTCCGCCAGGGATCGAAGCACGTCGGACACGGTAGCATCCTCCGCGCTCATCGCTACACGTGATTGCTCCTCAAGCCAGCGTCGGAGGAGGTCCACCGGAATCAACACGGTCCCATCGAGCCGGACGTGGGGAATCTGACGGAGCACTCCCCGGAGCTTCCGCTCGGAGAGTCCGAGCGCCGCAGCGGCTTCTCTCGGGCGAAGCGCTAGCCGTCCCGCGAGGTCCAGCGCCGCCATCGGGTCTTGCCGCGCGGTCATGGCGCACGCTCGATCGGCTGAGGCGCATCATCCCCTGACTGCGTCGCTGTGCGTGCGCCCCCGCGCCCCCCTATAGGGGAGGCGCGCGGGGTGCGCGCATCACGCTGGCGACTACTGCGTGCCCCCGCGCCCCTCTGCGCCCCTTGCGTGGGGCGCACCCTGGGCTCCGAGCCGACGTCGTAGGCGCCCTCGGGCAGCGGATCGGATGCCCATTCCGGCAGGATCACCCACGCTCGCCGGACGCGGCTGGCGCCCGTGTCATCGACGATCCGTCGCTCAGTTACGCGCTTGCTGGCGCGCAGCTCGCGGTAGGCCGCGTCTACGCGAGCGCGCTTCCCTCCTACGACGTCGCGGAGGTCGCGCCAGGGCTGCGGCGCATCACGCGTATCCCGAATCGCGTCCAGCACGCGCTGCACCTCGCTGTGCATGCGAGCGGTGCTCCCAAGCTCCCGCAGTGCATCTCCATCCTCCCGGAACGCACCACGCCGACCATCGAACCGCAGCCCAACGAACCCGACACTCCCCGTGCGTGCCTTGGCGACGATGAGCCGTGCGGCCCGCTCTCCCACGTGTCCCACTGCGGGCGCGACATCGAGGAACATGAGCACGGCCGCCGCAAACTCGACGTCGCCGCTTTCCTTCGCCGCTGCGAGCCACGCGCGCGGGTCCTCGGCGTTGTCGCCCGCCGTCTTAGGACGGTCGCCGTAGTGGGCACGCGACACGGACGAGCAGGCGAACACGGCGACGTTTCGCACTCGCGCGAGCTGGCGCAGCCGGCGTGCCATGCTCGACACCCCGAGCCGCCGCGTCTCCGGGTCCATGCTCACGAGGTCTTGCAGGTAGTCGACGATCACGACCGGACGCGCGCCGGCCCGCGCGGCGACGGCCTCCACATGCGCCGCAATCAGCGCGAGCGGATCGACCTCCGAATCGGAATCGAGGTCGAGGTTGAGCAGGGCGACCGGCCAGCCGTGCGCCAGGTCCACGGCGCGTGCGAGGTCGGCCTCGTGACGGAGCAGCGAATCCGGCGACGCGTCGAGTAGTGGCGCGACAATCCGCGCAGCTTGTTCGTCCGGCTCGATCTCGGTGGAGCACACGAGCACCGGCGCAACGGGCCGGATGGCCGGCACGAGTCGGCGCGTCAGCTCCCCGACGAGGGCAGTCTTCCCTGTACCTGGCGGTCCGCACAGGACGTGCAGACGCTTCGCCCGGAGGCCCCCGTCGAGTAGCTTGTCGAGTCCAACGATGCCAGTCGGCACCGGCACGAGTGGAGGTTCCGCCGCGAGTGCGGCGAGCGCATCGCCGACGAAGAGGGGGACCACGGGCGGCCTCTCGTCCGCGCGACGGACGCCAGCCTCGATCGCGCGAAGCTCGTCGGACGTACCCTTGCCGCCGGCGAGCCTCCGGCCGAATGCACGCCTTTCGCGTTCGACGGCCCGCTCGCGGACAAGCGCCATGTGCTCGCGGAAGAAAACATCGGTCACATGGTTCTGGTCGAGTATCGCGAGGTCAGTGGCCGGTTGGTCGATCTTGCCCTGTAGCTCGTTGAAGAGCGTGATCGCATCGATGCGATCCCCACGGCGCGCCATCGACTCCATCGTCGCGTAGATCGTCCGGTGTGCGGGCCGCTCGAAGTGCTGCGCCGCGAGCCCTTCCTCGATCGCGACCCGGGCGAGGGAGTCGTCGTTGATAATGCTGCCGAGGATGGACTCCTCGGGGCTGGTGCTGGGGCCGATCACGTGGACGCCTCGGGGGCGGCGTGTCTGCGGGGGCGAGGTCGGCCACCTCGCGCCCGGGCCGCGAGAGCTTCGGTGAGCGCCTCCAACTCGAAGATGAACGTGTTGCCCGCCGGTAGAGCGGGAAGGCGCCCCGCAGCGGCTTCGGATGCCAGCCAGTCGCGCGGGACACGCAACCGGCGAGCAGCGATCGGGAGCGGAAGTAGAATGGGTTTCATGACCGGAATCGTCGCTCCGGCCGTGCTGCCGTTATCCCTGTTTCGTCCCTATTCCGTACCTATTTCGGCTCCAGGGCCGGATGCTGCTTGACCCACGCCTTGCCCCTAGGCGTGGCAGCGCTTCCCTTGGCCGTGCGGTCCACGTACCCCTTCTCGGCGAGCCGTTGAAGCGCGGCGTTGCAGGCATTTTTCGAGAATGGGGCGTTCTCCGGGGGCGCTCCCTCATTCGAGTCGGCTATCCACTGGACGGGTTTGCGCCTCCCCGTTCCGTCCAGTAGCCGCAATACGGCCTCCTCGATCGCGTCGGGCGACGGCCAATCATCCGCGAGTGCTGGCACGTCCGATGATCCCGCGCCCGACATGCCAAGCCGGACGCAAAGTCGCATCGATGCTTTGGCGGGATCTCCGACCGTGCCTCTCGGCACGTCGTCGCTTCTGGCGTTCGGGTCATATTTATCCAGCTTGCGCAAAGTCTCGCAATGAAGCACCTCCACGTACCAACGCTCCGCGAAATCACGCTCCGTCGCGGGCTCCTCGGGGACTTCGCGGCTGCTCCGTTCGCTAAGCATCCGCCCCGCAATCCTGGCCAGCTCCTCGAAGTCATCAAGGGCCTTCCTCGCCGCTCCTTTCTTGGGCATTGTCCGCACCCAGGGGTCGTCCTCCTTCAAGGCATCGAGGAGGTCCCAGTCTTCATCGTCCAAGCCCACGAGGCCCCATCGCCTCGTGCGATCTCTCAATCGCAGGACGAGGTGCCCGCCGAGATACGCCTCCCCGAGCGCTTCGTCGACTCGACGGAAGCGCGCCTCTAGGTCAAGCCAGGAGCACATCGATCAGGACTGAGCTTGAGTTAACGAAGCCTCTTGCACGAGTCGGCGAAGCTCTGGAGAGGGAGTCGAAGCATGCTCTAGCAGGTCCAAGTCACGATGCACAAATTGGACGTGTGGATCGGTCTCGTTATCTTTTCCCATCAACACCAAAACGCGAGCTAACTTTCGATGCTCAATATCCTCAACCGCCGAGCGCACCTCACCCATTCGATAGAATCCGAATGAAATCTTCCCGACGCGCTGTGTCAGTGCTGCGCCAGATCCACCCAAAAACAGTCCGTCCAGAAGCAGAAGATGTCGCCGCCCATTGATAACGCGCGCCGTCCTGAATCCATTCGAGCCAAGGCGTCTCATCACTGGTCTGGTGAGGTAGTCGGCCGGCTTAGCATGCCGTATGAGCATGTGCTGCGGCACGCCCAGCGCTCCCAACATTCGATCCAGCCCTTCCTCATCGTCACTGACTCGCGATTCTTGAGCCTGAATTGATTCCGCCCGCTGAGGCCTAGACAGAAATCTACGTCTCAGAACGACCGCGGCATCGTCGATTGATCCGTGGATTGGACGCGCCTCCACGGCCCTGAGCTGCGCGGAGTAAGCATTCACAACTCGATGTGCCTCCGCAACCGATGCAGCCTGAAGCGTGCGATCAAGACCGTGGAGTGAAACCTCAAGGAGTTCTGTGTCAAAATTGGGCGCGATGCATCGAAGCTTCGGGAAAGAATCCTCGAAAACAATGCGTGGGCGATCGCCCCAAAGGATTAGTGCAACATTGATAAACTCAATCTCTTCCGGTAGTGGAGAGAATTGGACAAGATTGTAGGCGAGATTCATAGACCCACCTCATCTAGAATGGAATCAATTTGATCGCGGCGACGCGATAACACTGTTACGACCGATCCCCCCCACCCAAAGTCGGCGCCAAGGACCATCCTGACGTCGTCGACAGCCTTCTGAATATCCTCATTGGAGAGCTGCTTGAGCCGAGACCGAAACGGCGCGCGATCGACCCGAGTGCCGACAGCGGTCGCCAGCACCCCCTGCGGCCGAAGTCTCCTTGGCTCAATCGTCGCAGTCATGACAATGGGTGCTGGGCCATGAAAACAGGCAGACTTTTCAAAATCGATCAGAACGAGCCGGTATCGCCGGGACTCGTCGCGAATCGCAAGAACGCCACCCAGGTTTCGGTCATAATTAGCAAGCCAAACATCAAACACGACCATCTCGTGAAGTTCGGCGAGGAGCTCCGGAGAGGGGGGCGATGAATAATTAAAGGTGATACATCTCGGAGGCAGTTCTCGATTGTGCGAGACGCGAAGTAGGTACCGGGCGATCCCTGAATTGTCGCGATAGCGAAGTCCGGAGTTCTCAGACTGAGGCGCTCCGCCAACAAATAGGCGATGGCCTCAGCGGCGACCACGTTTAGGTCCGGCCCTTTGACGATACGACTCACCCCGGCATCGTCTACCCACATCTGCGGTTTGGTGCTGTACACCAGCCCGAGCGGCGCGAGCACGGCCCCCTCATTTGCGAGGAGACGAACAGACCTTGGCGGATTGAACAGCCTCTGTTGGCCCGGAGGACTCATCGTCGCCAACGGTATTCCCCGCAGAACGAGCAAGCCTGACCATGATGGCGCCGAGCACGGAGCCGCACCATTGGCGCGCAGGCCTCAGTCATCGTGACCCGAATCCGTGGCCGGGCGCAACCCGCCGCTCTGCCCCGCGCGACAGGAGGCCTCCAGATGAGACCGGACGGCTTGCCGCACCAGCTCGGCCATAGTGACCCGATCCTGGAAGGCCTTGAGTCGAAGCGCTTCGTACTCGTCCGTAGCGAGATAGACCGTGGTCCTGTGCCATATCGGGCCGGCAACGGGTCGCGGCGGCGCTGGGGCTCGCCTTCTGGGGCGACGCTCGGGTCGCTTCCGTGGCGCCATGTGGTCCCCTCCCCATCTGCGTCGTGGATCACTTGCCCAAGTTGACCACGGAGGTCGCGGCGTTGTCGTCGAACGCCTGCGCACGGCGCACGTAGGCCCGCAGCACCGGAACGCTCTTATGCCCGGTCTGGTTGGCGATGGCGCGCTCTGAACAGCCCTTGAGTGCGGCCGTGGTTATGAAGCCCGCCCGCAAACTGTGACCACCGACGCGGGCATCGATACCGGCGGCCTCGGCGCAGCGCTTCACCACGCGCGCCACGGTGAGCCCATCGGTGCGGTTCGGCTTCACGTTTCCGTGCCGGTCTACGGCTCGAAACACCGGGCCGCTCGTGATCCCGGCGCCGTCGAGCCACGCGCGCAATGACCGAACCGGGCAGAGGTCAGCGGTGGGCGCGTACGGGATCGCCTTGAGCATGCCGCTGCCGAGCTGGTCGGTCTTCGAGCGGCGCACCGTTACCAGGAGCCCGTTCCGATCGTCGGCCACGTCCGCCACGTCGAGCGCCACGATCTCCGACCGGCGGAGAGCTGCGATCCAGCCGAGGAGCAGCATCGCCCGGTCTCGCTTGCCCATCAGCGTGTCCGGCAGGGTGGCGAGCATCGCCCGGAGATCGGTGTCGGTCACCGCTGCCACCTGCGCGGCCTGTGCGCCCTTCTGTGCGTACTCCCGGCGGAGACCGCGCATGAACTTCCGCAGCCCAGGGTGACGACTCGGGGAGGGCAATCCGGCGTCCTGGTAGGCGAACGCGATCGCGGCGAGGTCTTGCTCGACGGTGGCGCGCTTACGGCCTTGATCGGCGCGGTCTCGCAGGTACTCGGAAACGGTGTCGGCTGCGGCCTCGGGATCGGGGTCACGCGCCACGCGGCCCTCGCGCTCGCACCAATCCGCAAACGTCTGGCACGCACGCTTGTACTCGCGCAGCGTCCTCTCCGACTGCGAACGCTGGGCAGTCTCGCGTACGCGCTCGGCGCGCTTCGAGCGGGTCAACGCGCGCTCGGTCGTGGTCGTGATCTCGGTTCCTGTCGTGGTCGATTCCATGACGCCTCCTCGTCTTTCTAGTGCCTGCTAAGAGAATGTTAGCGATCATGAGGCACGACGTCGAGATGGCGTTATGGCGTGACGTCGCGAGAGGCCCCGGGCGACCAGCTCTCACACACCGACCGGTGCGTACAAACGCGCCGAGCCGTCGCGGCGCAACGTGTACGCGATCGGCGCCGAGGATGAGATCCGGTTACGTACAGGCGCACCGCGAATCGAGCGGGCACTCACGGCCGGGCGCGGCGCGACCCGGAGCCGGTAGGCGACGGCAGGCGCCGACGTGAGCGAGCCATTGCGCGCCGCCGGTCACTGTGAGCGGTTCACGGCCGCCGGGTATCGACGGCACGGGCGTCCCGGATGGCGCGCTCCGCGCGCGATCGAGGCCCCCGGCCTCGCCCAGCCAGGCCCGGCCCTTCAAGCCCTTACCCGTTTCTCCGACGAGCTATGGCTCCGGGACATTTGCGGCACAATCCGAACGGCTTCGCGAACGAAAGGCGCTCAACCGCCGCCCGGGTACCTCCCGCGAGCGGGGAGCCGCACAGTACCCGGTGAGTAGACTTAGCAGGCACACTTGGGCTAAGTGCCACCGCCTCGCGCCGACACAAGTGCCCACTCGTACTTTGCGCCCTTGTCGCCTTGCACTATGTCAAAATCGAAGGCGCCTTTTCCTAACGGGGCGACGGGATCGTGCTGGAAAACGGCCCCCGTCGAATTGTACCGTCGCGCCTCTACCTTTCCGTCAATCGTGGTCGTCACCTCGATAGTAAGTTGCTTGACGCTAATCGCGTCGTTACCGTTGTACAGCTCCACATGAAATGCGTCGCCGCCAACGTAGGGGAGCGCACCGCGCTGTTCAGCCGACAATTTTGCCCTTGCGTCGCGGTCGAGCGGTGGGCGGCCCTTAGCCTTCAGCTTCGCAAGCTCCTCGGCGCGAAGATCCCGACCGTTGATTGACTCCATGATCGCTTTTTGGGTAGCGGCCGCGGCAGCGGCGGCGCCAGGGTCTTCAGCCTCGGGAAACTTCTCCCGGCACGCTGCAGCAATCGCCCGTGCTGCGACATCGCTTGTAACGCCCTTCATCCGGTCGAG
>CAZYWA010000092.1:0-19347 GCA_964650975.1 uncultured bacterium | reverse complement strand
TCACGCCGAGGGTCCCCTCGGAGCCGATGAACCAGCGGTCCGGGTTCGGTCCGGCGCCCGATGCCGGAAGCCGCCGGGTCGCGATCGTGCCGGTGGGAGTCACCACGCGCAGACACTCGACCATCTCGTCGATGTGCGTGAGCACGGTCGCGTAGTGCCCTCCCGAGCGCGTCGCGATCCAGCCGCCCAGCGAGCTCAGCTCGAACGACTGCGGGAAGTGCCGCAGCGTCAGCCCATGCGGCCGGAGCTGATCCTCGAGCGCCGGCCCGAGCACGCCGCCCTGAATGCGGGCCGCGCGGGAGGTGGAGTCGATCTCGAGCACGCGGTCGAGCCGTCCGAGATCGATGGACACCGCTCCTCGGGCACGCGCCGAAACGGGGCACTCGACGCCCCCCACGACGCTCGAGCCGCCGCCGTAGGGAACGGCACTCAGCCGCTCGCCGTGGCACCAGTCGAGGACTCGCACCAGCTCGCTCTCGTCGCGAGGAAACGCCACCGCGTCGGGCGCCGCGCTGAAGTCGCGCCGGAGCCCGCGCACCACGTCGCGAAAGCTCTTGCCGTAGGTGTGCGCCGCGCGTGCTTCGGGCTCGGCCGAGACCACCGCTGCGAGAGCCGTGGGCGCGCGCACCCCGCTCGGCGAGAGCGTGATCTCGTCGAGCCGCGGTGGTGCGGTCGGGTGAAGCGAAGCCTCGGGAAACCGCGCGCCGATCAGCGCGGTGAGCGGCGCCAGCTCCTCCGGGCTCGGGCTCGCGTCCTCGTAGCCCCAGCCCCAGAACTTGCGTCGCCGCGCCGCGGTCACTTGGGCGGCATGCGCAGCGCGCCGTCGAGCCGGATGGTCTCGCCGTTGAGCATCGGGTTGGCGACGATGTGGCTCGCGAGCGCCGCGTACTCGGACGGTTTTCCGAGCCGGCGCGGGAACGGGATCTGGGCGCCGAGGGCCTCGCGCGCTTCGTCGGGGAGCATGGCGAGCATCGGCGTATCGAAGGTGCCCGGCGCGATCGTCACGCAGCGGATGCCGAGCGAGGCGAGATCGCGCGCCACCGGCAGCGTGAGCCCCACGATGCCTCCCTTGGAGGCCGCGTAAGCCGCCTGTCCGATCTGCCCGTCGAAGGCGGCGATCGACGCCGTGTTGATCAGCACGCCGCGCTCGCCGTTCTCGTCGGGATCGTTCTTCGCCATCTGCCCCGCGGCGCAGCGGAGCACGTTGAAGGTCCCGATCAGGTTGACGCGGATCACCATCTCGAAGACGTCGAGGGGCATCGGGCCTTCGCGGGTGAGCGTGCGCATGGCGGCGCCGGTGCCCGCGCAGTTGACGGCGGCGTGGAGGCCGCCGAGTTGCTCCACCGTCGCGGCCACGGCGTTCTCGACGGCCTCGGCGCTGGTGACGTCGGCGGGGATGAACCGTGCGCGCTTCGGATTCACCGCGGCCACTTCGTCGCCGCGCGCGCCGGGACGGTCGAGGATCGCCACCGAAGCGCCCTCGTCGAGAAACCGCCGCACCGTCGCCTCGCCGAGCCCCGAGGCGCCGCCGGTCACGAGCACCACCTTGTCGCGCACGTTCATTCGCCGTTTCTCCCGTTCACAGGTAATCGCGGAACAGCCGCACCAGCTCGAAACGCACCCCGCTACGGTTACCGCTCAGGTAGATCACGTAATGAAGATGTCCGTATTTCTCGTGGTCGAAATAGCCGATCAAGGTGCGCGTGCCCGAGAGCGTCCCGGTCTTGCTGGGCGAGCCTTCGTGCAAGCGCAACAGGCCGATCCAGGGCTCGAAGGCGTCGAGCACCTTGAGATAGCCCTCGGCGGTGGCCTGATCGTCGCGGGAGAGCCCCGAGCCCTCCACGATGGTGAAGCCCTCGTCGAGGCCGCGTGCCGCGAGGTGAGCGCGCACCACTTGCGCTCCCTTCTCGAAGGTCGCCGGTGCCCCGAACTCGATGAGACCGAGGGTCAGGAAGACCTGATTGGCGATGAAGTTGCTCGAGGTGTGCAGGCAATCCTGCAGCACCTCGGTGAGCGGGCGGCTCTGCTGATGGACGTAGAGTGCGGGCAGGCCGGTGCCCGCGCCGGCCACCCGATCGACGTCGGGGCCCACCTTGACGCCGCGCTTGCGAAGCATCGCCGCCAGCAACTCGCCGGTGTAGCGCGCGGTCACGTCGGCGTCGTGGAGGTTCACCCGCGCCCAGCCCCGGAATTTCCAGCCCAGCGCCACGTCGCGCGCCGTGGGCGTGAGCGGCGTTTGAGCTTCGCCGCTCTCGACCCCCTTGGCCGTGCGTCGCACCAGGATGGTGTTGAAGTTGGCCGAGAGCGCTCCCACCGGCGCGTCGTACGGATTGGCGGTGTCGGATGCGCCGGGAACCACCAGGCCGGGAGCGAAGGCCGAGTCGTCGACCCGCACGCCCGTGAATCCGCCCGCCGGAGCGAGCGGTGCCAGGCGCGACGCGATCAGGTCGAGCTCCTCCGACACCAGGTACGGATCGCCGCCGCCTTCCACGATCAGACGGCCCTGGCCATCCAGCCGGAACGTGGTCCGGAACCGAAAATCGGGACCGAGGCGATCGAGCGCGGTGAGCGCCGTCACCACCTTGAGCGTCGACGCCGGGACGAAGGAAAGCGTGGGATTCTGGTTCCGGAGTCGGGTCCCGTCCGGTCCCACCACCACCAGCACGTCGTTCGGGCCGGTGATCGAATCGATCGGGTTTCCGGCCGGTTGCTTCGAGCTTTTCGGGTTGCTCGAGGTGGAGCCGCTGCGGCGCCGAGTCGAGCGCGTGCTGCCGGAGCGGCCCGTGGGGTCCGCGAGAGCCGCATCCACGGCTCCCGGCCCGAGCAGGCCCAATGCCAGCGCGGGCACGCCGATACCGAGACGCAGCAGCAAGCTCCGCCGGTCCAGCTCCACCGGACCGGCCGTGCCCTCCTCGAGGTCGCGGCGCCGGCGACCGAGGTCCGCCCCCATTCGCTCAGTCGACCTGGAAGACCATGCGCGGGTTCGCTTCGGAGCCCGCGGTCGCGATCTGACCGATCGCGATGAACGTGTCGTTCGGCTTGAGCTTGTCGAGCGCCGGCTGGTACTTGTCGGCCACCCGTAGCTCGAACGGGCCGCTGGCGGAGACCACGGTGAGACGGGCGTAGCCGTCCACCACGTTGCCCTTCTCGCCCAGCTCCGCCTTGAGCTTCACCGTCTTGTCGAGAAATCCGCCGGCGTTCATCAGCAGCTGGCCGACGGTGATCGGCTCGCCGGCGCTGGCACCCGCCGCGGCATCGCCCAGGGTCACCAGATCCTTGGCGTTCTTCGAGCAGGCGGGAGCGAACGACAGCAGCATCGTTGCGACGAGCAACGAAGAGAGCGGCGCGAGTCGCGTCATCATTCGTACCTTCCGGTTCGTGGTTCGCCGGCATGGTAGCGTTGCCCCCGTGGGTCGTCTACGGCTGCTCGACCGGCTGCGGCTTCTTCTCGGCGCTCCCCATGACGTGCGCGACGCTTACCGCTTCGCGGCCCTCGGCGCGGGCGTGCGGCTCGAGCCCGGGCTGCGCGTGGAAGGCGGCGAGGGCATGGAGCTCGGCGATCGCGTCACCATCGATCGCGACGCCTGGCTGCACGTCCAGCACGGTTTCGCGGAGGGCACGCGGCTCACCATCGGCTCGGATTCGTACGTGGGGATGCGCGCTTGCATCACCGCCGCCCGGCGCGTCGAGCTCGGCCCGTGGTCGTACGTGGCGCACCACACGTACATCACCGATCACAATCACGCGTACGCCGATCCCACGCGCCCCATCGCGCATCAAGGCCTCGCCGTTCCCGGGTTCGTGGTGATCGGGCGGAGCGTGTGGGTCGGCGTGGGTGCGGCACTCATCGGGGCACACGGCCTCACGATCGGAGACAACGCGGTGGTGGGCGCCAACGCGGTGGTGATCGAGGACGTGCCGGCCGCGACCGTGGTCGCCGGGAATCCTGCGCGGGTGGTGAAGCGGTTCGATTTCGCGAAAGGCGAGTGGGTGCGTGAACCGCACGAGCGCGGCTCGTGAGCGTCGCGGGCGGCGGGGATCGCGAGCCCCGCGCTTCCGGCCCGACGCTCCGCGATCGCTACCTCCACTCGCCGGCTCGCTACCTGGCGGAGCAGGAGATCCGGGCCTTCCTCGCGGGTCCCGCGCGCGGCTTGCGGGTGTGGGACCTGGGCTCGGGACTGTCGCCGACGGCGCGGTCGGGTGGCGAGGTTCTGAGTCTCGATCGCGACCCCGACGCGCGTCCTGCGATCGTGGCGGACCTCGAGCGACTGCCGTTCGCGCCGCGCGCGCTGGAGGCCGCGTTGCTGGTCGCGGTGCTCGAGCACGTCGATCGGCCGGCGGCGGTGATCGCGGAGCTGGCGCGGGCGCTCGCGCCCGGAGCGCCGCTCTATGTCTGGGTACCGTTCCTTCACGAGGTGCATCTCTTCCCGGTGGATCGGTGGCGGTTCACGCCCGACGGCATTCGCGAGCTACTCGAGGACGCGGGCTTCACCATGCACTCGTGCGGTCCTGGAAGGCTGAGCGGAATCGGCACGGTGCTCGCGCATCTTTACCGGTTCGTGTGGCCGCCCACCGGTCCCGCGTTCCCGCTGCGGCTTGCCGGGTTCGCGATCGTGGAGCGGCTCCGGGTTCTCGATCGCCTGGCGCCCGCGCTCGCGTGGCCCATCGGCACCAGCTGGATCGGACGCAGGTGAGACACCTGGGAGCCGCCTAGCCGCGACGCGCGTGCTGCGGTATCTCGATCTCACTGAGCGCGGAGATCGAGATGAAGACCACGGTGTCGCAGTCGAGCGCGAAGGACGCGGCCAGCCAGCGCGCCATCGAGCCGCGGATCGTGGCGCTGGCGCGCGATCCCGACGTGATCTACGCGTACTGGGACATCCCCGAGGAGGGCCTCACAACCGCCCGCGCGCGGCTCGCGTCGAGTGCTCTTTCGAGCCGGCTGGTGGTGCGTGCGCACGAGGCCAGCGGACCGAGGGTCGACGGCTCGAACGATGGCGACGTGCTCGAGTTCGACGTCTCGGACGCCGATCGCGATGCATTCCTGCGGGTGGCGCGCCCGGGTTCGAGCCAGGTCGTGGAGATCGGGATCTCCGCGGGCGATGGCAGCTTCGTGCCGGTGGCGCGCTCCGGCCGGGTCGAGATGCCTCGCGCGCTGCCTCCGGTGGTGACGGCACCGTCCGCCGACGTGGTGCGGTGGACGACGGTGGCACCCGCGTTCGCGGCGCCGGGGGCGGTGGTCAGCGTGGCTCAAGAATTCCCGCGGAGCGTCGGTATCGGCAGCGTCCCACCGGGCACTGCCGTGGTTCCCGCCGGCGTCGCTCCCGGGTGGGTGGGTGGCTGGCCGTCGGCCGCGGGCACCGCGACTTCGCTGGGTGGCGGTTTCGGTCCATCGTCCGAGCGCGGGGCGAGCGAGGCGTGGCGTCCGCTCACGGCGAGCCCAATCGGCACCGCATCGTTCGAGCGAGAACCCCTCGTCCCGCCGCCGCCGGCTGCACCGCAGCCGTCGATCTCGTCGGTCACGGCCGCCGCTCACGAACCGATCGCCCGACTCTCCGCCGATCCCGCACCGGCGCTACCGCCACCGACCGCATCCCTCACGCCGGACGCCATGACCTCCGCAACGCAAGCCGCGGGCGGTCATCCGGTGGCCGCAGAAGCCGTGTGGTCGCCGGCGGACGTGAGCGACCAGGAGCCGGAGCGCACCCCGGGAGGAGCGCTGGACCGGCGTCTCTTGCCGCAACGCACACGCGAGCCGGGCCCGACGGATGCGGTCGCGCGCCGCGACTCGCCGCCGGGCGCGGACCAGCTCGCCGCCGGCGTCGCGGCTCTGGGGCGCGGCACGCTTCAGGTCGTCACCGGTGCTCTCGGTGTCGCTTCCGGGCTCGTCCGGCTCGGCGCCTGGGCGGTGTCGAAGGCCGTCGAGCGGCTGCGCGGCAACGATCGCCGCTGACCGGTAGGCTTCCACGCCGGTGGCGTCGACACCGCAACTTCGCCTGGCGCTCGTCCTTCACGCGCATCTGCCCTGGGTGCGGCACGCCTCCGACGAGGACGTGCTCGAAGAGGCGTGGCTGACGCAGGCGATCGCCGAGTGCTACCTGCCGCTCATCGACGTCTTCGAGACCTGGCATCGCGACGGCGTGCGCTTCGCGCTCACCTTGAGCGTCAGCCCCACGCTGGCGGCCATGCTCGACGACGGGCTCCTGCGAGAGCGTGTCGAGCGCCGGTTGGGCGCGCTGGCGCGGCTCGCCGAGAGCGAGTGCCGGCGCCATCGCGAGGATGCCGAGCTGCGGCGACTGGCGCAGCTCTATCTCGACCGGTTCACCGGTGCCTTGGCTCGCTATCGAGCGCTCGATGCCGACCTGCTGAGTGCCGTGGCCCGCGTGGCGAGCCGCGGCGGTCTTGAGCTCGTCACCACGGCCGCGACCCACGCCTTCCTGCCGAGCCTCAAGGGACTGACCGGTGCCCTCCACGCCCAGCTGCGCACGGGCCTGGCGCAGCACACGCGCCGCTTCGGTGCGCCGCCCGCCGGGTTTTGGTTGCCCGAGTGCGGCTGGCTCGACGAGGTCGGCGAGATTCTGCACCACGACCTGGGAGTTCGCTGGACGGTGGTCGAGACGCACGGGCTGGCCGCGTCCGAGCCGCCCGCGGTGCGCGGTCCGTACGCGCCGATCGTGAGCCCGTCGGGCCTGGTGGTGTTCGCGCGCGATCCCGAGAGCTCGCGCCAGGTTTGGAGCGCCGAATCGGGGTTTCCTGGCGATCCGGTCTATCGCGAGTTCCACCGCGACCTGGGCCTCGAGCACGACCTGCGCCCGTTCCTGGATCCCGGCACCGCCGACGGACGAGGTTTCCCCACCGGCATCAAGTACCACGCGGTGACCGACCGGAACTCGGACCGCAAACGCCGCTACGACCCCGACGCCGCGCGGGCGCGCGCCCACCAGCACGCCACCGAGTTCGTCGACCGCTGCCTGGCCCGCGCGCCGGCGCTCGCCGAATGGCTGCGCATGCCGCCGCTTCTGGTCACGCCCTTCGACGCGGAGCTCTTCGGGCACTGGTGGTACGAAGGACCGGTGTTTCTCGACGCGCTGGTGCGTGAGGCCCACCGGCGCGGTGGGTCGATCGAGCTCACCACGCCGAGCGCCTACCTCGAGAACGAGCCGACTCAGCAACTGGCCAGGCCCTCGGAGTCGTCGTGGGGGGCGGGCGGCTACTCGGCGTCGTGGCTCGACCCGGCCAACTCGTGGGCGGTCCGGGAAGTGCGCGACGTCGCCGAGCGCATGGAGCGGCTGGCGCGCGAGCGGGGATCGAGCGCCGATCCGGCGACGCGACGCGCGCTGCGGCAGGCCGGGCGCGAAGCGCTCCTGTCGCTCGCGAGCGACTGGAGCTTCATGCTGAGCGCCGGTACGGTGGGCGAGTATGCCGAGCGCCGGATTCGCGAGCACCGCGCCCGATTCGCGCGACTCGAGAAGGAGATCGAGAGCGACGCCATCGATCTCGAGTGGCTCGACGAGGCGGAAGCCTCGAGCCCCGAGCTGCCCGAATTCGATCCACGCTGGTTCGCGGGGCGGGCGACACCTTGATCGGTGCCGCCGCCAGCCTGTAGAAGGGTTTTACCCGATCCCGCCCGACTCCCTGCCCTCCGGAGCCCGCCATGGCCACGCCCACCGTTCTGGTCGTCGACGACAGCCGCGCGATCCTCGCCACCATGAAGGAAGCGCTGGTCGCCGCCGGCTACCGCGTGCTCACCGCGGACGACGGCGATCGCGCGATCGGCCTGATCATGGGCCAGAAGCCCGACCTCATCATCTCCGACATCCAGATGCCGAACCTGGATGGCTTCTTCCTGTGCCAGCTGCTCAAGGCGCGTCCCGAGACGCGCAACATCCCGTTCATGTTCCTGACCGCCCTCGACGGCGTCCCCAAGCGATTGCAGGGCCTGGAGATGGGCGCCGACGATTACATCCCGAAGCCATTCGATCGGGACGAGGTGGTGCTGCGGGTGCGCAACCTGCTGGCTCGCAGCGGCAAACAGGAGGCGCCCGAGTCGGCGAAGAGGCCGGTGGCCGGATCGGTCGCCGATACGCCGCTCGCCGATCTCCTGCAGATGATCAGCCTCGACGACAAGACCGCGCGGATCTCGTTGATCCGCGGCGGTGGAACGAGCGAGGGACCCACCGACGAGCGCGAGGCGAAGCGCTTCGCCGAGACCGGCGAGATCGTGGTGTCGAAGGATCGGGTGCTGAGCGCTTCGGCAGGTCGCCAGATCGGCCTCAAGGCGGTCTTCCGGCTCTTCACCTGGCCCAGCGCGCGCTGGAGCCTGGCCGAGCTCGCGGGGCCGCCGCCGGCCGCCGGGCCGGGGCTCGGCGACGTCGAGGACCTCACCATGACCGCGCTCTTCCAGCGCATCGAGCACGATCAGCGGATGGCGGAGCTAGGCGGCGAGGACGCGGAATACGGCGAGTGGCCGGAGCACGAGGTTCTCGAGAGCCAGATCGACGCCAACGCGAAGTACGTGATGTTGCTGGTGCAACGGCACAAGAACGTGTCCAAGGTGTGCGACGAGTCGGGTCTGACCGATCTGGACACGCTGAAGAGCCTGGCGCGGCTCCGCGAGCTCGGTGTGCTGCAGCGGCTGGACGTGCCCACACCCGGCTGAGGGTGGGCAGCGCCGAGGTCGGGGTCGCCTTGACAGGCGCGAGCGGGGCGGCTAGCTTCCCGCGGTTTACGAGCGAATTCGACGTGTTGGCGCGTGCCTTCTCGGCCGCGCGACGGAGAGTGCACGATGTACGCCGTCATCGAGACCGGTGGAAAGCAGTATCGAGTCGAGGAAGGTGCATTGCTCGAGGTCGAGAAGCTTCCCGGCGAGCCCGGGCAGACGGTGGATCTCGACCGGGTGCTGCTGATCGGCGGTGGTGAGACCGTGTTGGTCGGAACGCCGGTGGTCGCGGGTGCCAAGGTCTTGAGCCAAGTCGTGCGCCAGAAGCGGGGCCCCAAGATCCGCGTGTTCACTTACAAGCGCCGCAAGAAGTACGCGCGCCGCATCGGCCATCGCCAGGCCCAGACCGTGCTTCGCATCGACAAGATCCAAGTGCCTGCCTGAGGGCGGGCTTTCGCGCGCAGGGAGAAGACGCCATGGCTCACAAAAAAGGTCAGGGCTCGAGCCGCAACGGCCGTGACAGCCCCGGGCAGCACCGCGGCATCAAGGTGTACGCGGGTGAGAACGTGCCGGCGGGAAGCATCCTGGTGAGACAGTGCGGGACCGTGGTGCATCCGGGACAGAACGTCGGGATGGGTCGCGACTACACGCTGTTCGCCAAGATCACGGGCCGGGTCCGCTACGAGACCTACGGCAAGAAGGGCGGCCGCACGCGGGTGCACGTGGAAGCGTGACGGTTTTTCGAGCACGGCGCCTTCGAGCGTCGAGAGGCCCACTGTCGCGAGGCGGTGGGCCTTTTCGTTGTGAAGGCGCGTGGGACAAGCCATGAAGTTCGTCGACGAGGTGGAGATCCAGGTGCAGGCCGGCGATGGCGGGAACGGCTGCATGAGCTTCCGGCGTTTCCGGCGCAATCCGAAGGGTGGACCGGACGGCGGGAACGGCGGGCCCGGCGGGGACGTGGTGGTGGCGGCCGACGCGCAGCGCACCACGCTGCTCGAGTTGCGCTTCCCGCACGCGGTGTTCCGCGCGCAGCGCGGCGCGCACGGCGGCGGAAACGAGAAGAAGGGTCGAGCGGGCGCCAATCTGGTGCTCACGGTTCCCGTGGGAACCCGCGTGCTCGATCTGGATCGCGACGTCGCGGTCGGCAGCCTGGAGCACCATGGCGAGACGCTGGTCGTGGCGCGCGGAGGCGCGGGCGGGAAGGGCAACGCCGCGTTTCGTAGCGCCACCCGCCGCGCGCCCGTGAACGTCCAGGCCGGCAAGCCCGGTGAAGCTCACCGGCTGCGGCTCGAGCTCCGGCTGATCGCCGATGCCGGGCTGGTGGGATTTCCGAACGCCGGCAAGTCGACCTTGCTGGCTCGCATTTCCGCGGCGCGACCGCTGATCGCCGACTACCCGTTCTCCACCAAGGCTCCGATTCTCGGCGTGGTGAGCGTCGGCGATCACGATTCGTTCGTGCTCGCCGATCTGCCGGGGATCATCGAGGGAGCGCACCACGGGGCCGGTCTCGGTCACCAGTTCCTGCGTCACGTGGAGCGGGCACCGGTGCTGGTTCACCTCATCGACATGAGCCCGCTGGCTCCCTCGCCGCCGCTCGAGAGCTACCGGCTGATGCGCGCCGAGCTCGAGGCCTACGATCCGGAGTTCGATCGCAAGCCGACGCTCCTGGTGCCGACCAAGATCGATCTGCCCGAGTCGCGCGCCGCGCTCGACGCGTACCGTGCCGAGCTCGCGGCGCTCGGTCACCCGGTGCTTCCCATCTCCGCCGCGACCGGCGAGGGCGTCGACACGCTCATCAAGAGGTTGTGGCGCACGATTCAGGGCGCTCGCGCGGTCTCGGCCGCGGCCGAAGGAGTCCCGTCCGAGGAATCGGCATGAGCGCGCGCGACGACGCGCGGGCCTTCCCCACCCGCGTCCGGAACGCGGTCGTGAAGGTGGGGAGCGGTGTGCTCTCCAGTCTCGAGACCGCGGGCGGACCGGCGCGCATCCGGGCGGTCGCCGCCGATCTCGCCGCGCTCCATGCCACGGGAGTCGACCTGGTGCTGGTCACGTCGGGTGCGGTCGCGGGAGGCATGGAGAAGCTCGGCTGGACCGAGCGCCCGCGCGCGATCACCGACGTGCAGGCCGCTTCCGCGATCGGTCAGAGCGTGCTGATGCACGCGTACGCGGAAGCGTTCCGCGCGCACGGCATCACCGTCGCGCAAGTGCTTCTCACCCACGCGGACCTCGCCGACCGCGGCCGCTACCTCAACGTCCGCGGCGCGCTCGACACCTTGCGCCGCCAGCGGGTGCTGCCCATCGTGAACGAGAACGACGTCACCAGCGTCGAGGAGATCACCTTCGGCGACAACGACCGGCTCGCCGCACTGCTGACCGGCGTCGTGGAAGCCGAGGTGCTGGTGCTGCTCACCACCTCCCACGGCCTGCACGAGCGCGATCCGCGGCTTCACCCGGGCTCGCCGCGCCTGAGCTGGGTCGACGACGTGACGCCGGCGATCGAGGCGCTGGCGCGCGAGAGCGCCTCGACGATCGGTCGCGGCGGCATGGCCAGCAAGGTGCAAGCGGCACGGATCGCGGGACGTCTCGGCGTGTGGGTGGTGATCGCGAACGGGCTCGAGCCGGGCGTGTTGCCGCGCGCCATGGCTGGCGAGGACGTCGGCACGACGTTCGTGCCGAGCGGCAAGCGGGTGTCGAGCCGGCAGCACTGGATCGCCTACACGCGCCGGCCCAAAGGCGAGATCGCGATCGACGACGGCGCCTTGCGAGCGCTGGTGCAGGAAGGAAAGAGCCTGCTTCCCCGCGGCGTCCGCGAGGTACGCGGCAGCTTCGCGGCGGGCGACGCGGTGCGCGTGGTGGCCCTCGACGGACGCGAGGTCGCGCGCGGGCTCGCGGGCTACGGCTCCGCCGACGTCGAGCGGATCCGCGGCCGCCACTCCCGTGAGATCGACGGGATCTTGGGTTACCGTTACACGGACGAGGTCATTCACCGAGACGATCTGGTGGTGACCCTCGACCCTGGGATCGGCTGACGACGTCATGACCGGAGCGGCGAACCTCCGCGAGCAAGTGCGCTCGATCACCGGGCGCGCTCGGGTCGCGTCGCGCCCGCTCGCGTCTGCCGGCTCGGCGCTCAAGAACCGGGCGCTCGAGGGGATCGCCGCGGCGCTCGAGGCGAGCTCCGATCGACTGCTCGAGGCGAACGCTCGCGACCTGGCGCGCGCCCGTGCCGCGGGCACCGCGCCCGCGATGCTCGATCGCCTCGCCCTCGACGCGCGCCGAATCGGCGAGATCGCTTCCGCGGTCCGCGAAGTGGTGTTGCTGCCCGATCCGGTCGGCGAGGTCACCGGCATGTGGCGACGGCCCAACGGAATCCTCGTGGGCCGCATGCGCATCCCGCTGGGTGTGGTGGGCATCGTCTACGAGGCGCGGCCCAACGTGACGGTGGATGCCGCGGTGCTGTGCTTCAAGTCGGGCAACGCGTGCGTGCTCAAGGGCGGATCCGACGCGATCGAATCGAACCTGGCGCTGGCCGAGGTCACGCGCGCCGCGATCGCCGCCGCGGGGCTGCCCGCCGACGTGGTGCAGCTCGTGCCGTTCACGGATCGCGCGGCCGTGCAATACCTGCTCGAGGCCGACGAGGACGTGGACGTGATCATCCCGCGCGGCGGCGAAGCGCTCATCCGGCACGTCGCCGAGCACTCGCGGATCCCGGTGATCAAGCACTACAAGGGCGTGTGCCACGTGTTCGTCGACGCGAGCGCCGACCTCGACATGGCGCGCGACATCGTGGTGAACGGCAAGGTCCAGCGGCCCTCGGTGTGCAACGCGGTCGAGACGCTGCTGGTCCACGAACGAGCCGCGGCGACGCATCTGCCTGCGATCGCGGAGGCGCTGGTCGCGCGCGGAGTCGAGATCCGCGGCTGCCCGCGCACGTTGGCGCTGGTTCCGGCGGCGCGCCCCGCCACCGACGACGACTGGCCCGCCGAGTTCCTCGACCTCACCCTCGCCGTCAAGGTGGTCGACGGACTGGACGAGGCGATCGCTCACATCGAGCGCTACGGTTCCATGCACACGGAGAGCATCGTGACCTGCGATTACGCGAATGCGCAGCGTTTCCTGCGCGAAGTGGGCTCGTCGTGCGTGCTGGTCAACGCGTCGACGCGCTTCAACGACGGCAACCAGCTCGGCCTCGGCGCCGAGATCGGCATCTCCACCACCAAGCTCCACGCGTTCGGCCCGATGGGCCTCGAGGAGCTCACCACCCGCAAGTTCATCGTCTACGGCGAAGGACAGATCCGTGAGTGACCGCCGGCGCAAGCAGGCCGGCGCAGCGGCTCCCGCCCGTCCCGAGGGCGAGGCGCTCGCGGTCGCGTGCGTCACCTGGGGCCACGACCGCAAGGCCATCGATCCGGTGGTGCTCGACCTGCGCGGCCGTTCGCCGTTCACCGATTTCTTCGTGGTGCTGAGTGGGCGCAGCGACCGCCAGGTGAGGGCGATCGTGGAAAGCATCGTGCAAGGCCTCAAGGCGGCGCGCGTGCCGATCATCGGCACCGAAGGCGAGTCGCGCGGTCAGTGGGTGCTGGTCGACGCGGGTGAGGTCGTGGTGCACGTCTTCTACGCTCCGCAACGGGCGGTCTACGATCTCGAAAGCCTGTGGTCGGACGCTCCCCGGCTGGCGCTCCCCGATTTCCCCGCGGAACCGTCGTCGACCGACGGTCCGGATTCGTCGCCGGTGCCGGGCTGAGCGCGAGCCGCGACGCCGGCCGTCCCGTGAAGCTCTCGGTGATCGCCGTCGGCAGCACGCGCACGCCGTTCGTGCGCGAGGGCCTGGCCGAGTACCTGGGTCGCTTGCGGGGCGGGCGCGCCGTCGAGTGGATCGAGGTCAAGGCGGATCCGGGCGATCGAGCCGACGGTCGCGTCCGCGAGGCCGAGCGGGTGCTGGCGCGCATCCCGGAAGGCGCCACCGTGATGCTCCTCGACGAGCACGGTGAGGAGCTCGATAGCGTGCGGTTCGCGGAGCGGATCGCCGCGGAGCAACGCGCCGGCACGCGCACCACCACGTTCGTGCTGGGCGGTGCGTACGGTCTCGATGCATCGGTTGCATCGCGAGCACGCTTCACGCTATCCCTGTCGAAAATGACGTTTCCGCACGAATTGGCGCGACTGATCTTCGCCGAGCAGCTCTACCGAGCGTTCCAGATCCTCGATCGCACCGGTTACCACCACGGCGAGGCGAGCGGGGGCTTCTCGACCCCCCGGCGCAAATGATCAAGCTGCTGCGCAACATGGCGATCATCATCGCGAGCGCGGCCGCGCTCGTGTACCTGTTTTTCTTCGCGGTGCTGTGGAACCTGGAGCCGCTCCGTCACTCGGTCGAGATCGTGGTCTGGAACGTCGGCAAACCGGTCACGGTCACCGTGTACCCGGCGCTGGTGGTGGTCGGTGCCGCGGTGCTCGCGACGGTGGTTGCCTTGCTGGTCGGGTTCCTGCCGCCGTGGCTCGCCCACGGGCGCGTGGGTCGCGGCGCTCGCCGCGACCAGGGGGCGATCGCACAACTCGAGTCGGGGCTCGACTCGATCGCGCGCAAGGATCTCGCGGCGGCGCGGCGCGCCCTTCACCACGGGCGCAAGCACGACGTCACGCAGACCGCGAGCCGCCTGGCCCTCGCCGATCTGCACCTGCGCGACGGCCACCACGCCCAGGCGCTCGAGCTGCTGGAGGAGGAGCGGGCGGCGAACCCGGCCAGCGTGCGGGTGTCGCTCGCGAAGGCGCGAGTGCTCGAGGCCGACGGCCGTCCGGCCGAGGCGGCCACCGAGCTGCGCCGCGCGCTTCGCGAAGTGGGTCCCAGCATCGGGCTGGTCGAGGCGCTCCGGGACCTCCTGCAGCGCGAGCAGAGCTGGGAGGAGGCTTACGCGACCCAGCAGCATCTGGTGCGGCTGCTCCGCGAAGCCCGTAGTCCGGCGCTCGAGGGCGAGGCCGAGCGCCTCACGTCGCTGCGCTACGAGGTGGCCCGACTGCGCCTCGACCAGGGCAAAACGGAGGACGCGATCGCCGCGCTGCGCGACATCGTGAAGCGGAGCCCGCGGTTCGTGCCCGCGGCCGTCACGCTCGGCGATGCGTATGTCGCGCGCGGCCAGGATGCCGAAGCACTCAAGGTGTGGGAGAAGACATTCAAGAGCGAATCTCAGCTGGTCCTGCTCGATCGTCTGGAAGAGCTGGCGCTCAAGCAGGGTGACCCGAGCCGCATGCTCCGGGTTTACCAGGAATCGATCCAGCGCGACCCCAAGAACATGGTGGTCCGCTTCATGTACGGGAAGTACTGCTTGAAGCTCGAAATGGTCGAGGAAGCGCTCGAGCAGTTCGACCAGCTCGAGGCGAACGGTGTGCATCTCGTCGAGCTCGCCGTGCTGCGTGGTGAAGCGCATCATCGTCGCAACCACCTGGATGCCGCGGTTCAGGAGTTCCGGAAGGCGGCGCACATGGACGGGATGCGCTACGTGTGCCGCTCTTGCGGCGCTCGCTCCCCCCGCTGGGAGGCGCGCTGCCACGATTGCCAGAAGTGGGACACCGTACGCAGTGCCGCGCGGGTCGAGATCGAAGGCCAGGCGCGGCCCGCGGTGGTCGGTCCGCTCCCCACGGTCTGACCGCGCCAGACGCTCCCTTAACCCGGATTAACGCTGAACCGGCGGCACGTGCTTTGCGCCGCGCGGGTGCATGCGCGGCGGCGGGCTTCGGGCGGGGTTCGAGGATCTGGTCGCGCTGATTCTTCCCGCGCGCTGCCTGATCTGCGACACGAGCGCCGGCCATTTGCGCCAGCTTCTTTGCGAGGCCTGCTGGTCCGGCATGCCGCGTCTTGCCGAGCCTTTGTGCCGGGTGTGCGGAGTTCCCCGCCCGGGCCTGGGCGCGGTGTGCGCGGCGTGCCGGGCGCACTCGCGCGCGTTCCGGTGCGCCCGCGCCGTCGCGCCTTACGAGGCCGGCGCGCAGACGCTCATCCAGCGGCTCAAGTACCAGTCGCTGCCTTCCGCGGCCAGCCCGCTCACCCGGTTGCTCGTCGAGCGAGATCCGTTCGCCGGCCGACGCTACGACTGGGTGGTCGCGGTGCCTTTGAGCGTCGCCCGGCTTCGCGCTCGCGGGTTCAACCAGGCCGCGTTGCTCGCCCGGCGCTACGCGGGAGAGCGCGGCCTTCGCTACCTGTCACGAGCGCTGGAGCGAGCGGGGAGCACGGTCTCCCAGGCGGCATCGGGTCGTGGCGAACGCGTGCGAAACGTGCGGGGAGTGTTCCGGGTACTCCACCCTCGGCTCGTCGACGGGCGCCGCGTGCTGCTGGTCGACGACGTGGTCACCACGGCGTCCACCGCCGATGCGGGTGCCCGAGCGCTTCGCGACGCCGGAGCCGTCTCGGTCGACGTGCTCGCGGTGGCGCGCACCGGCCAGGGGGAATATCCCGGCTGAACCGCAACGGCTCGCGTCGGGGCCGCGATTCGCGCGCGCGATTCGCCTTGACACCCGGGCGAGGGATCTGGTACCTGCAACCACGCTCGATCTCCCCGAAAACGTTGGGAAAGACGAGGTTCCCGCGATGTCGCAACGCATCCTCCCTGTGGCGCTCGTGCTGCTGGCGGCACTCCCCGGCTGCTATTACTTCGAGGCGCAAGACGCGCTGGGCACGGCCGAGAGCGCCTTCGAATCGGCGAAATCCCAGGGATTCGAGAAGTCCGATCCCTACCACTACTACGCGGCCGAGCAGTACCTGGAGCGGGCCCGGATCGAGAACAAGGAGTCGGATTTCGGGTCGGCGAGAGATTTCGCCCGCAAGGCGCAGCAACGCGTGCAGATGGCCGGGGTCTCGCAGCCGTCTGGTTCCGCGCCCGCCGCGGCGGCGCCGGCCACATCGTCGCCCGATCTCGAAGTGACACCGGTTGCCCCCGCGCCGGCGGCTCCCTCGGCCGGCAGGGCGCCCGAGCTGGTGGTTCAGCCCGAGGCGGAGCCGAGTGGAAACTGAACGGCACTCACGTCCACCCACTTCCGAATCCACATCGACCCTGACGACGAGGACCACCGCATGAGTGTCCAGCGAAACGCACCACCCGCCGGGTGGATCTCCTCGATGCGGTTCGTCTCGCGCTGCTCGGTGCTCGGCCTGGGCATCGCCGTCGTCGTCGCCGGCGCGGGCGCCGGTTGCACGAACGCCGGGCTCCTCAAGTCTCAGGCCGACGACCTGCGGCGCGCCGTGGAGGAGCTCGAGGCCCAGCACGCGGAGCAAACCGCGCCGCGCGAGCTGGCACTCGCCGAAACCAACCTCGATTTCTTCGACGAGGAGTACTCCGAGCGGGACTACTACGAGGCCAAGGAAGTGCTCGCGGTGGTGCGCGAGAATGTGAAGAAGGCGCAGACCTCCGCCACCTTCGATGGCGACCGTGATCACGACGGCATCCCCGATTCCCAGGACCTTTGCCCCGACGACCCGGAGACCGTGAACGGCTACCTCGACGACGACGGCTGTCCCGACACCGTGCCAGCCGCGGCCATCCCCGCGTCCGGTCCCATCGACTTCCACGTGCGTCAGTCGGTTTACTTCGACACCGCGAGCCACGAGCTCACCCCGCAGTCGCAGGCGATCGTGCGCGAGGCCGTGCGGCAGATCCAGGCCGATCCGCGCATGATGCTGGTGGCGGAGGGAAACACCGACGACGTCGGCTCGGATGCCGCCAACAAGAAGCTCAGCATCGAGCGCGCGGAATCCGTGAAGGCGGAGCTGGTGTCGGCCGGAGTCTCGCCGCGGCGGATCGAGGTCGTCGGCTTCGGGGAATCGCGACCGATCGCCACCAACTCGACGGCCGACGGCCGCGCGCAGAACCGGCGCGTGGACTTGCGCTCGAAGTAAGCGCGCGCCCGCCGCCCCGCGGCCCCGTTCGCCACGGCATGGCGGCGGGGCCGTTTTCGTCTATGGTGCTGGCCCTCGCGGTCGCGCGCCAGCGCTGCGCCGCGTGAGAGCCCGTCGAGCCGAGCGTGCTGGATTCCCCGCCTTCGACCCCCGTGCTGATGCCGGGTCGCTACGTGGCGCTCGACTTCGAGACCACGGGGCTCAGCTGCGCTCGCGACCGGATCATGGACGTGGGCGCGGTCGAGTGCATCGACGGCACGATCGGGCGCTCGTACCGGACGCTGGTCAAGCCCGGCCTCAAGATCCCCGCGGCGATCACGCGCCTCACCGGCATCGACGAGGCCGCGGTGGCGGGCGCGCCGACCTTCGCGGAGATCGCGCCGGAGCTGCTCGACTTCCTCGGCGATTCGCCGATCCTGGCGCACAACGCGCGGTTCGAGCACGACTTCCTGAGTGCCGCGCTGGCGCGCGAGATCTCGAATCCGTTCCTCGACACCCTGGAGCTGGCGGGGCTCGTGCGAGGCGACGATCCACGCCGTAGCCTCGGACACCTGGCGAACGTCCTCGAGGTGCGCGAGCACGAGGTGCATCGCGGTCTCGAGGACGCGCTCGATTGCTTGCTGGTCACGCAGCGAGTGCTCGCGGCGCTGGTGAGCGACCGGCGGCGTACCTTCGTGGACCGCGTGATCTCGATCATGGAGGGCTCGGGGTGGGGCTGGCTTCCCGTGTTTCGCTGTCTGGCGACGCTGATCGATGCACCTCCGCCGGCTTTCCACGTTCGCGGGGCGCCCGCCCCCCGCGAGCCGCGCGATGAGCCGGAGCAATACCAGCGCGTCACCGGCGCCGACGTCGCCGCGGTGCTGGCACCGGAGGGCTCGCTGGCGCGGATGCTGCCCAACTGGGAGCCGCGGCCGCAGCAGGTCGAGATGGCCGAGGCGGTGGCCGGAGCGCTTTCGGACGGCCGCTCGATCATGATCGAGGCGCCCACCGGCGTCGGAAAGTCGCTGGGCTACCTGGTGCCGGCGGCGATCTTCGCGCGCAAGAACGGGGTTCGGGTGGTGGTCGCCACGCACACCCGGCATCTTCAGGACCAGCTCGCGGCTCAGGATCTGCCGCGGGTCGCGAATGCCGTGGGCGGCGAGCTCTCGTGGCGGGTGCTCAAGGGGCAGGAGAACTACGTGTGCACGCGGCGCGCGCACGCGTGGCTCGAATCGCCGCTCGAGCTGGCCGATCGCGACGACGAGCGCCTGCTACGTGCCTATCTCGTGTCGTTCCTGGAGCGCACCCCGGACGGCGACCTGGAACGTTTCATGCCCTGGCATTCGATCCAGGGCCCGCACGTCGGCCGCGCGCTGGAGCGCATTCGCTCGACCGCGCCCGCGTGCTCGGCGGCGGCCTGCGTGCGGGGCGAGGGCTGCTACTACCAGCACGCGGTGCGCGCGGCGCACGACGCCGATGTGATCGTCACCAATCACGCACTCGCGCTGCTCTGGCCCGATCGCTATCCGCAGGCGCGCCACCTGGTGATCGACGAGGCGCACGGAATCGAGGACGCGGCCACCAACCGGTTCTCGTCGGTGTTCGATCCTCTAGTGCTGGCCCGGGTGTTCGACGATCTGCTGGGGAAGGCGCGCGGCGGCGGCTTGCTCGACGCCGCCGCCCGGGTGGCTCGCGTCCAGGGAGACGGGCCGAGCGCTCCGCCGGCGAGCGCCGGCGGAGCGCTCGACTGGCTCGTCAAGGCCCGAGGGCACACGCAGCGAGCCGCGGCCGCTGGTATAAGCATCGAGTATGGCCTGACGCGAAC
>CAZYWA010000091.1:0-19416 GCA_964650975.1 uncultured bacterium | reverse complement strand
GGATGGAGACGGCGACGCGGACATCATCGGTGTGAGCTCGAGCGGGATGCTCTCGGTCCTCACCGTCGGGGGCGGTGCGCTGCACCCGACATCGCTCGATCTCGGAATTTCGTTGACGTCGATCCGTCATGCGGAATGGATGATCCTCGGGCGCCATTCGATGGTGGCCGGCTCCGATGCCGACTCGAACGCGCGTGTCGTCGCCGAGGATGGAAACGGCGGCTGGCAGCTCGCATCGCTTCTCTCGTCCGGCCACGCCACGGATCGTGTCGCCTCGGTCGCCGTCGGCGATTTCGACGGTGACGGATTCGACGACGTCGTCGGCACCACCGGCGCGGGCCGGCTCGCCCTGTGGCGGAACTCCCTCGTGGCCCAGGACGGCGACGGCGACGGCCTCGACGACCTGACCGAGATGCAGCTCGGCACGAGATGCGACGTACCCGACTCGGATGGTGACGGACGACTCGACGGACAGGACAACTGTCCGACGGTCTCCAACCCGTCACAGGCCGATTCGGATGGCGACGGCGTCGGCGACGCCTGCGACAACTGCGTGTACGTCGCGAACTCGGACCAGGCGGACCAGGACGGCGATGGCATCGGTGACGCGTGCGAAGCCGTGACGAGAACCGGGCATCTCCTGCCCAAGGCCGGCAGCGCGAATCAGATCGCACTGACTCTCTTGAGCGCGGCCACAGGCGCCAACGACCACCAGACGAGCACCCTCCAGCCGAGCGGTACCCTCGATGTGAGCTTCGACGCCAAGACCAATCACCTGACTCTGACCGGCCTCGCGCTCACGGGCTCGAACGTGACGTTCTTCCCCGTCCTCAAGATCCCTTTCAGCGGGATTCAATTGGGCCTGAGGGGCGGTGGCACCGGAGCCTGGGATCCGACGACCGGGGCCTTCTCGATTCCATTCCAGGGCACATTCGCCGCCAGCGCGGCTGGCCAAAGCGTCTCGCTGCAGAGCGACGCGACGCTCTCCGGGACCTTCGTGGACGGTGGCACGAACACCGACGGAAGCGGCAGATTCACGATCTCGAACGCCACGTTCGCCGTTTCCGACTTCCTGCTGCTGGCACCGCCCTACGACACGTTTCAGTTCATCCTCACGGCCAGCCCGACTCTCAACTTCGCGGCCGCGCCCAATTGAACGCCTCCGCCTGAAGAGGCGCCGTTTCCCTCAACGCAGCCTCGCCATGCCACACTCGCTGCAGCGCCCCCCGAACCAGGCGCACAGCGAGCCATGGCCACGCCCGACGACGATCGATCCTCGGCTCCACTGGCGCGGCTGCTCCTTGCGCTGTTGCTGATCGGCGCTCTCGCCTCACCGGCGCTGCCGGTCGAGGCCGCGTGGGGAATCCTGTGGATCGGTAGCTGGCCGGCCGTGGCACGCGCCGTCGCGGGGCTCGTCGCGCTGCTCACGCTGTGGCCGGCGAGCAACCGCTGGCTGCGGGAGACCGCGGCGCGAAGCATCGACCGCCTGTCGCCGGCGGCACGAACGGTCCTCGCGCTCGTCGCATTCGCTGGCCTCGCGGTGTCCTTCTGGCTCGCGCGCAGCCGGACGCTCTACGGCGACGGCGAGTCCACGATCAGCATCCTGACCGACGGCTCGCCGCCCTGGAACTGGAAGGAGCCGCTCGACCGGTTCATCACCACGCACGTGTATCTGTTCTTGAACGCGCGGTTCGGCTTCCCGCCCGGCGAGTCGATCGCGGCCGTGAGCTGCACCGCGGGTCTGATCTGGCTGACGGCGGTGGTGGGCTTCGTCCGCTCCGTGGCGAAAGATCTCCACCACCGGCTGTGGATCGCGGCGTTCCTGCTGAGCCTCGGCACCATGCAGCTCTTCTTCGGCAACATCGAGAATTACAGCCTGCTGGGAGCGGGAATTCTGCTCTACCTCTGGGCCGGAAACGCGTATCTCGAGGGGCGCGTGCCGTTCGCTGTGCCGTGCTTCGTGCTGGCGGTGACGTCGTGGATTCACCTGTCGGCGCCGTGGCTCGGCCCGACGCTGGTGGTGATCTTCGTGCTGCGGGTGTTCGGCGAGCCGGGCCCGCCCGACACCCCGGTCCGCCTGCACCTTCGCGAGGGCTGGCTGGTCGACGGTCTGCGCCAGGGCATCGGCGGCGTCGTGGCCGCGGCGATTCCCACCGGCCTGGCGCTCTGGCTCGGCTCGCACCTGATGGGCAGCGCGACGGGCCTCACGATCACGCGCTTCGGCGGCGGCGACGGCAAGCTCTGGGTGCCGCTCACGCGCATCGAGACTCCGTTCGAGAAGTTCACGATGTTCTCCGCGGCGCACTTCGCCGCGACGCTGAACGAGCTGCTGCTGATCGCGGGGCCGGCGTTCCTGGTGTGCATCGCGGCGCTGGCGTCGCTGCGCCCGGCGCGGCGCATGCTCCGGCGCGACGTGATCTTCCTCGCGTCGTGCGTCTTCATGACGGGCTGCTACATCTTCTTCTTCAATCCCGACATGGCGGTGCTCAACGTGGGGATCCTGAACGAATGGGATCTCTTCTCGCTGCCGGCGCCGCCGCTCGCGGCCCTCGCCGGAGTGCTGCTGACCCAGGTCGAGAAGGACGCCGATCGCCGCGGGCAGATCGCGCTGCCCGCGGTGACGATCGGCGCGCTGCTCGCCGCCGCCTGGATCCTGCACAACGCCCGGCTCACCGGTTGAGCCGGGGTCGCGGTCACCGGCCCGGAGCGCGTTCGATCGAACCGCCGTGACAAGGGGCCGGGCCACCGGCGAGCAGCGCCGGCACCGGCCGCGCCACCAGCACCGCGGCGCCCACCACCAGGACCACGGCCAGCACTCGTTGCCACGAGCGCCGCGTGGCGCCCGCGAAACGTCGCGCGAGCCAGGCCGCCGCCAGCAGCGCGCTACCGCTCACCGCCGCGAAGGCGAGCATGGTGACGAGGCCGCCGACGGCCGACCCGGTGGTGGCCGCGAGGCCGGCGCTGGCCGCGAGCGCGCCGCAGGGCAAGAGCGCCGTCGCGGCGCCGAACGCCGCCGGCTCTCGCGGCAGCGCCGCCGCGACCCGCTCGAAGAGCGACGGCGCCTGCTCCGCCCACGGCCGTAGCTCCACACGGCTTGGGGCCCGCTCTCGTTTCTGAGGCCCGGCGAGCTGCCAGCTGCGGAGCGCCGCCACGGCCAGCGCCGATGCGAGCGCCCACGAGACCAGTGCCGCCCACCAGGGTCCGGCGATCAGCGCCGCCGCCGTGCCGCCCACGGTTCCCGCCACCACACCCAGCGCGCCGTAACCGACCAGCCGTCCCGCCTGATACCGCCACATCGAGGCGCCGCGAGCACGCCGCGAGCACGCGAAGGCCGCCAGCGGGCCGCACATGGCGCCGCAATGTGGAACGCTCGCGCAACCGGCCACGGCTCCCGCGAGCAGCGCCTCGGCGATCATCTCGCGGCGCGCTCCACGTCGCGATGGGGTGTCAGGAATGGAGCCGAGATCTCGAGCGGCGGCGACGAGAGCCCGTCCATGCTCGCTTCGAGCTCAACGCGAAGCCCGGACGGCGCCCGATCGGCGGGCGCCGTCACGATCACCGGGACGCTCA
Organism: uncultured bacterium; assembly: GCA_964650975.1. Lineage (GTDB taxonomy): Bacteria > JADJOY01 > JADJOY01 > JADJOY01 > JADJOY01 > CAZYWA01. The sequence continues at coordinate 15,846 of CAZYWA010000091.1, read as the reverse complement.
CGCTTCCCAGCGAGGGAATCGTGACGCTGGGAACGGGCACGATGTAGTCGAGCCCGGCATGCGAAGCGGCCGCGACCACGCGCATCGTCACCGTCGCCGGCGACTTGCTCACCAGGTGGACGTTGAAGACGTTCCGGACCAGGCCGCCCTCCACGATGAACGGCGGCCCCTGCGCGCGCAGCAAATTGGCCTCGAACGGAACGCGGCGCGCGAACGCGGTCGAGGCCACCACCAGCCCCACGAGCCCCAGCACCGCGTAGAGCGCGAGCCGCGGCCTCAGGATCCGCCGCGGCGCACCCTCGAGTCCGTTCAAGGAGTCGTAGCGGACCAGCCCTTGCGGCCGTCCCACGCTCTCCATGATCTCGTCGCAGGCATCGATGCACGCCGCGCAGCCGACGCACTCGAGCTGCTGGCCGTTCCGGATGTCGATGCCGGTCGGACACACCACCACGCAACGCTTGCAGTCGATGCAATCGCCAGCGCCTTCTCGTCCTACCTTCCCGCGCGGCTCGCCGCGCCGCTCGTCGTAGCCAATCACGATGGAGTCGCGGTCGGTGAGCACCGACTGGAGCCGGCCGTACGGGCACACGATGAGACACAGCTGCTCGCGGAACCAGGCGAAGTTCACGTACATGACGAGCGCGAGGCTCATCACCCAGCCGAACGCCTCCGGATGCCGTGCGGGATTCGTGCGCACCCAGTGGAAGAGCTGATCGAGCGACGTGAAATAGCTCAGGAACACGTGCGCCAGCGCCAGCGACAGCGCCGCGAAGATCGCGTGCTTGGCGGTCTTCCTCCACAGCTTGTCGAAGCTCCACGGCCCCTTGTTGCGCCGCAGGCGCTTCTCGCGCGGCCCCTCGAGCCAGCGCTCGACGCGTCGATAAACACCCTCCAGAAAGACGGTTTGTGGACACGCATAGCCGCACCACACGCGTCCCAGCACGGCGGTGAGCGCGATGAGCCCGAACCCCACTCCCGACACCAGGAAGAACACCAGCCACGCGTCCTGCGCGTTGAACGTGGCGCCGAACAGGAAGAAGCGGCGGTGCTCGATGTCGAGGAAGATCGCCGGGTGCCCCCCGACCGAGATCCACGGCAGCGCCGCGTAGACCGCGATCAGCGCCGCGAACACCACCCAGCGCAGCCGCGTGAAGCGGCCCCGCACGTCGGCCGGCTGGACGAAGCGCCGGCTGCCGTCTTGCCGCAGCGAGCCGGGCTTCTCACCCAGTACGGCCAGGGCGGCGGACATCGTTCATCCGCCCGTCTTGGGCTTGGCGCCGGGCTCGGGAGGCCACGGGTCGCCTTGCGGCGGCTTGCCGGGGACGTCGGTGTTCCTCAGCGTCAGCACGTACGCGACCACTTTCTGGACGCCCTGTGGACCGAGCGGCCCTTCCCACGACGGCATTCCCGCGGTGAGCACGCCCTTCGACACCGTGTCGAGGATGTTGGTGGGCGCTCCGCCGTGGATCCAGAACTTGTCGGTGAGGTTCGGCCCGATCACGCCCTGCCCTTGCGCCGCGTGGCAGGCGATGCAGAACTTGCCGAACGTGTCCTTGCCTTCGGCGACGGCGGCGGGATTCTCCGAAAGCGCCACCAGCATGTCGTCGGTGACCGCCGGCGCGGCGGCCTCGGTCGCCTTGAGCTTGGCGAGGTCGGATTCGAGCTGCGCCGCAGGCAGCGGCGCGAGCCGGAGCTCGTGGTAGTAGAACCAGTAGCCGACGCCGAACACGATCGTCGCGAGGAAGATGGCGAGCCACCAGCGCGGCAACGCGTTGTCGGCCTCCTCGATGCCGTCGTACTCGTGGACGATCTCGCCCTGGATCTCGTCTTTGCGTCTCGCGTCATTCATCGTCCACCTCCAGCGGCAGCCGCTCGAGAGCGGCGATCTCGCCCCGCTGGGTGAGCAGCGTGCGGATCGTCGTCACGGTGAACACCACCATGAAGATCAAGAGCGCCACGATCGCGAAGCTCAGGAACGGGCTCTTCGCGAAGTGCTCGCTCGCGAGCAAGCCGATCATCGCCCACCTCCCTCGACAGTCGCGGCGGCCAAGCTGGTGCCTGACGCCGACGCCTGTGCCGGGCCTGGCGGAGTGCGTCCCAGGCGCTGCAAGAACGCGATCAGCGCGGTCATCTGACTGTCGGGCGCCACCTCGACGCCGGTCTCGCGCTCAAGGCCGGCGGCAATGCGCGTGGCCGCCTCGCTCGCCGATGCCGACGCGGAAGTGATGTCGCCGTCGGTGTACGGCACGCCCAGGTTCTTCATCGCGCGCAGCTTGGTGGTGGTCTTGGCGAAGTCGACCTTGCTGGCGGCGAGGAATGCGTAGGGCGGCATGTTGGAACCGGGCGTGATCGCGCGCGGGTCCACCAGGTGCTGGTAGTGCCACGCGTTGGAGCGCGATCCGCCCTCGCGCGCGAGGTCCGGCCCGGTGCGTTTCGAACCCCACTGGAACGGGTGATCGAAGATCGAATCGTCGATCGTGGAGGCCTTGCCGTAGCGCTGCACTTCCCACGTGAAGGGGCGGATCATCTGCGAATGACACAGGTAGCACCCTTCCTTCACGTACACGTCGCGACCTTCGAGCTCGAGCGCGGTGTAGGGGACGTTGCTGGTGGTGGTCATCCCCGCGTGGCTGGTGACCACCGTGGGAACGATCTCGGCGATGCCGCCCGCGACCACCGCGAACACCACCACCACGGTGAACGGCAGCGCGCGGCCCTCCAGCATGTGATGCCAACCCGAGGTTCCGCCCCGCTCCTGCGCCCGCTTGAACTGCATCGCTCCCACCCCGATCAGCCCCAGCGTGGCCGCCATCACGGCGACGCTCATCGCGACCGGCAGGAACGCCACCGAGCACGCCATCACGGTCACCACGGCGGCGATCAGCACCGGCTTGCCGAGCACCACCGCGATCCAGCTCGGCTCGCGCGTTTCCGCGTCCTCGACGGCGACCTCGACGGTCACGTCGACCGGGGACCCGGCCTTCGCGGTCTTCCAGATGTTCCACGCGCACATCACGAATCCGACGAGATAGAGCGTCCCACCCACGAGGCGCATCCAGTACATCGGCCTGAGCGCGATCACGGTCTCGACGAAGCTCGGGTACATGAGCCCGCCGCCCTCGCCCTCGGCGCGCCACATGAGTCCCTGGGTGATCCCCGAGATCCACATCGCCGCGACGTAGAGCAGGATGCCGAAGGTGCCGAGGTAGAAGTGGGTGTTGGCCGCCGAGACCGAGTAGAGCTTCTTGGTTCCCCAGAGCCGCGGCGCCAGCCAGTAAAACATTCCAGCGGCCATGAACCCGTTCCAGCCGAGGGCACCGCTGTGCACGTGGCCGATGATCCAGTCCGTGTAGTGGGCGAGGCCGTTGACACTCTTGATGCTGAGGAGCGGCCCCTCGAACGTGGCCATGCCGTAGAACGTGATCGCGGCGGCGTAGAACTTGAGCACCGGATCGCTGCGCAGCTTGTCCCACGCTCCGCGCAGCGTGAGCAGCCCGTTGATCATGCCGCCCCAGCTCGGCGCCCACAGCATGATGCTGAAGATCATCCCGAGGGTCTGCGCCCAGTCGGGAAGCGCCGTGTAGAGTAGGTGGTGCGGGCCCGCCCAGATGTAGAGGAAGACCAGCGCCCAGAAGTGAATGACGGAAAGCCGGTACGAGTAGACGGGCCGCTCGGCCGCCTTGGGCACGAAGTAGTACATGATCCCGAGGATCGGCGTGGTGAGGAAGAACGCCACCGCGTTGTGGCCGTACCACCACTGCACCAGCGCGTCCTGCACGCCGCCGAAGATCGAGTAGCTCTTCCAGCCCGACACCGGCAGCTCGAGGCTGTTCACGACGTGCAGCACCGCGACCGTGATGATGGTCGCGATGTAGAACCACAGCGCCACGTAGAGGTGTTTCTCGTTCCGCCTGGCGAGCGTCCAGAAGAAGTTGACGGCGAACACCACCCAGACGAGCGCGATGGCGATGTCGATCGGCCACTCGAGCTCCGCGTATTCCTTGCTGGTGGTGATGCCGAGCGGCAGCGTGATCGCCGCCGAAACGATGATCGCCTGCCATCCCCAGAAGTGGATCTTCCCGAGGAGGTCCGATCCCATGCGCGTCTTGAGCAGCCGCTGGGTCGAGTAGTAGATGCCCGCGAACATCATGTTGCCCACGAACGCGAAGATCACGGCGTTGGTGTGCAGCGGACGCAATCGCCCGAAGTTGAGGTACGGAGGAATGTTCGCCTGCCAGAACGCGAGCTGCAGCGCGACGATCACTCCCACCAGCATCCCGACCAGCCCCCAGCCGATCGAAGCGGTCATGAACCAGCGGACGATGCGATCGTCGTAGGTCACCTTGGCGGTTTTCATCGAGCGTCTTCCCTTCCTTCCTTGAGCGGGTCCCGTAACAGCTTCGCCGTGGAGGACTCGTCTGAATCGAGCGGCAAGAGCGTCAGGCGATCGCTGTGCTCGTGGGTGCGCTGGATCACCGTCCAGGTGAAGAAACCGACGGCGGCGGTCGCGAGCACCAGGCTCACCGCGATCAAGAGGATCAGGACCTCCACGTGCTGCTCCTCGACCCCAGCGCCGCGGCGGTCGCCGCGACGATCGCGATCGAGCTCGACGGCATCGCCACCGCCGCGAGCCACGGCTTCATCCACCCGGCCCACGCCACCGCCACCGCCACCCCGTTGTAGGCGATCGCGAAGCCGAGGTTGCGGCGCAGCACGGCGCGGAGCCGGACCGCGGCACCGAGCGCGCGCCGGAGCGGCGCCAGACCCGCGGTGGTGAAATAGAAATCGCTGCGCGCCGCCATGAAGGGGCGATCGACGGCGGGCGTGCCAGAGCACCAGGCCGCGGAGACCACCAGGCTGTCGTTGATCCCGTCGCCCACCACCAGCGTGTCCTGACGATCGTGCGCCTCGAGCCAGGCGAGCTTCGCCTCGGGCTTGGCGCCGCCGACGGCGCGTTCGCCGGGCACACCCACCGCACCGGCGAGCTTGGTCACGCGCTCGCGCGCGTCACCGCTCAAGATCCAGGTCTCGTAGCCGTCGCCGGCGAGCCGCTCGAGCTCCGCGCGGGCGTCGGGGCGCAGCTCCTCGGACGTGTCGAGCTCGGCTCGCGCCACGCCGTCGACCGAGAACACCAGATCCGAGTCGCTGTCCTCGAGTCCCGCGGCCCAGGCCGGCGAGCCGAGTCGGGCGCTGTGACCATCCGGGCGCGCCTCGACGCCGGCGCCGGCCAGCTCGACCGCGGCAGCCGCGGCAGCCTCGCCGCGGAGCACCAGCCCGCGATCCTCGAGCGCGCGCCGCACCGCGGCACTCTTGGGATGGCTGCTGCACGACGCCAGCTCGAAGAGCGTCTGGCGCTCCGCATCGCTCAGCGCGTCGAGGACCGAAGGCTTCGCGAGCCGCAGCGCTCCGGTGGTGAGCGTGCCGGTCTTGTCGAAGACCACGCGGCGCACCGACACCGCGCGATCGAGGAATCCGGCGGAACGCACGAAGAGCCCGTTCCGCCGCAAGCCGGCCTGCACCAGCTCGTAGGCGAGCGGCGTCGCGATCCCGAAGGCACAGGGGCAGGTCACCACCAGCACGGCCGTGGTGACCTCGAGCGCGCGCAAGGCGCTGCCCGTCGCGATCCACCAGCCAGCGAGCGCCGCCGCGGCGGCCACCAGCACTCCCACGACCCAGCCCGACGCGACGTGCTGCCACCAGACGGTCGACCTGGCGGAGTCGGCCGCGCGGGCGCGAGGCGTCGCGAGCAGCCGCACGATCGGTGACGCCGCGAAATCGGTGGCGGCGCTCATCCGCACCGCCGTCCGGCCCGCGTTGAAGGATCCCGCGGGCGCCAGTGTCCCAGGCTCGAACGCACGCGGTTGCGACTCGCCGTCGATCCAGTCGAGCGTGAGCGTCGCGGCACGATCGATCGGATGCGCGTCGACCGGCACCAGATCGCCCGGCGCGATCAGCAGCTCGTCACCGGCGCGGATCGAGCGGCAACCCACCAGCTCGACGCGGCCCTCGCGCACGCGGCGCGTGAGCAGCCCGTCGATGCCGTCGTCGGCGAGCAGCTCGCGGCGGTTCCGATCCAGCACCCGCTCTTGCAGCCAGCGGCCGAGCACCATGAGCGCGATGAACACCGACACGGTGTCCAGGTAATCGGCGCGCCCGCCGGCGAAGAGGAACGACCCCAGCGAGCCCGCGTACGCGAGCACGATGCCGAGCGCGATCGGGACGTCGAGGTGCAGCACCCCGATGCGCATGCTGCGCCACGCGGAGCGGATGAACACCGAGCCGCCCACGGCCACCGCCGCGGTGGCGAGCACCGCGTCGAGACGCACGAGCAGCGCGTGCACCGGCCCCTCCACCAGCCCGAGATGCAGCGCGAAACCGAACATCATCGCGTTGGCGCCGAGCGCCAGGCAGATTCCGGCGCGCAGCAAGAGCCCGTCCGAGGACGGCCGCGCGTCCTTGAGCGCCGGACCGAAGCGGTAGCCGAAGCGCTCCACGGCCTCCACCCAGCGCGCCAGGTCGAAACCCGCGCGCACCGCGAGCTCGACGCGGCCGAGCGCCGGATTCACCAACGCACGCACACCTTCCGGCTCGCGGCGAAAAAGCTCCTCGATCAGCCACACGCACGCGGCGCAGTGGATGCCCTGCACGTCGAGCGTGAGCGAGGTCCCGGCGGGCGCCGCGGCGATGCGCTCCGCCAGCGGCTCCAGCCACTTCCGGTCACGGACACCGTCGCGCAGGTCGCTGACCGGGCGACCAGCGCCGGCGCGCAGCCGATAATAGCGATCGAGCCCCTCCGCGCGGATCAGCCGGTAGACCGCGCGACAGCCCAGACAGCAGAACGAATCATCGCCGTCCCCGAGCGGCAGCCCGCAATGCAGACACGCGTCGGCCTCGCGCCGCGACGAGTTCTCGTCGGGGACCGGCGTCGTGATCGACAGGGGAGTCGCGGACGACTGGACGGGCATCTGGGAATCGGCGATGGCAGCGGCAAGGGCGAGGCTGGCCACGCCGAGCGCGCGACATGGAGCAGGTCGTGTGCCACGCCTCGTCGGGATGCCGGATCCAGCACCTTTCGCCGGAATTGCCTCGTCGATACAGGTACTGGTGCATTCGCGCCCGCGACGGACGCCGCACGACGCCACCGTTCGCGCCCCCGAAGGGCGACACCCAGAAAGTCGAGTTACCGTACGGAAACAGCATTCCCGGTTCGTGCTCCGTACTCGACACGAGGGCTCGTCGCCGCGCGACGAGCCGGCGAGCGACGAGCCCCAGCGTCTCGACCGGTCTTACTTCGCGGCGGCGCCGAGCTGGCGCACGTAGGCCACCACGTTTGCGATATCCGCGTCCGAAAGCGCTGCACCCCACGCGGTCATGAGCGGCGACTTGCCGATCGCGGGACCGCCGCCCTTGATGACCTTGGCGATCGTGGCGTCGTCCGTGGCCTTCTGCCACGCCGCGTCGGTGAAGTTGCGCGGCTTGGGACTGAGCGAGGCACCGGCCGGTCCGTCGCCTTTCCCGGCCACGCCGTGACAGCTCGTGCACAGCATGTCGAACTTCGCCTTGCCGGCGGCCGCATCCCCCGCCGCCGCCGCTCGCCCCGCCGCTGCGAGCAACAAAATCCCCGACACCACCGCGGTCGTACGCTTCATCGCTTCCTCTCCTCGATTGGTGAATGGCCCCTAGAACCGCTGACAAACTGGAGTGCCGCTCATACAGCAAGCAACGCGCCAAGCCTCATGAAGAGCCACCTCCGTCCTCCAGCATCGCTCGCCGGATCGACGGAAAGGGCGCACCGCCACAGGCAAGGAAGCGATCGTGGAACGCACGCAAGCTGAACTCGCTCCCCATTTTCGCGCGCCACTCGTCGCGCAGGCCCCGGATCAGGTGCTTTCCCAGCGTGTACGAAAGATACATGGGATCCCACGCAGCGCGCATCGCCTCCTGGCGCGCGGTCTCGTCGTCGACGTAGGCATCGTCGCGCATCCGCCGCGCGCATTCGTCGATCGACATCCCGTGGGCGTGGACTCCCACCGCGCATTGCACCCGAACGTCACGCAGCAGCGCCTCTTCGAGCTGCATCACGTGGTAGTGCGGATCTCCGCCAGCGAACCCCGATTCCCACATCAGCTCCTCGGAGTAATGCGCCCAGCCCTCTCCCATGAGCTCGTGCCAGCTCGCCGCGAGGATCCGCGAACGCAGGTGGCGGCGGTGGAGCTCGTCGACGAAGTGCCCGGGATAGAGCTCGTGCGTGGTGAGCACCAGCAGGTCCCAGGTCGCGGGCAGATACGCACGCTGCTCGGCCGGCGACCAGGCGGGATCGGGTGGGGAAATCAAGAAGAAACCGGGAAGCGGCGCCGGCTCGAAGACGCCCGCGCTCTGCAGGTAGGCCGTGGCATTGCGGAGATAGGGTGGCGCCTCGCGAACCTCCGACGGCACGTCGGCGGGGACTCCCACCAGATCGCGCTCGATCAAGAACTGGCGCGCCTCGCCGCTCTGGCGGCGGGCCTCGGCGAGCACGTCCCCGGGCTTGAGCGCGAAGATCTCGTTCACCACATCGCGGGCCGGGCGCGCGGGATCGATCGCGCGAGCCGCCTCCACCAGCGCGGCCGAGTCGGCGGCGAAGTGAAGCGCGCCGATCCGCTCGATCTCGGCCAGGGTGGTGTCGAAGCCCTCCGTGGCCGCGACCATGCGGACCAGCTTGTCGGCGCCGAGCACGTGGCTCTGGTCCGCGGTGCCGCGACGCTGCTCCAGGAACCGGTGGTGCTCCTCGAGCGCCGCGGCCATCGCGTCGAGCGCCGTCTCGACTTCGTGGCGCACCGGACCGTCGCCGAGCCCCGCCAGCGCGGCACGCACGTCGCCACGAACGAATTCGAGGTCTCCCGCGATCTCGAAGAGCGCCGTCTCGACCAGCGGCGCCGGGAGCACCGGATCGAGGTTGGCGCGCGCGGCCGCCAGATAGGCGGGCGTGGCGCGAGCCAGCGCCGCGATGGAGCGAGCGCGCTGCTCGAGGGGCGCGTAGTCGCGGCTCAGGTATCGATCGAGCTCGAGCTCGCCGTCGTAGGAGGTGGGGTCGTGCCAGGGCGCGCGCAGCTCGGTGAGATCGAAGAGCGAGCGCCGCATCTCGAGCAGCAGGGTGTCGCGCTCCAGGCGCTCCTCGGCCGAGAGGCGGTTCGCCGGGTAGTCCTCGAGAATCCGCTGGTACCCGCGGAAATCGGCGATCTCGGCCGCGATCGCCGCGGCCGAGACGTCGGGGAGTCGTCCGTCGTACTGGTGCAGACCGAGCCCCATGCCGGTCCCGGGCTCGTGATCGAGGTAGGACTGGAAGATCCGCTCGGCATCGCGCCCGAAGGCGGTGGTCCCGAACCCACCGTCCTGGACAGGGCGCGGACAGCCAGCGCCGAGCATCGCCACGCAGAGCCACGCGGCCATGGCGGCGGGCCTGCGCGCGAGGCGCCCGCGCACGCTCGCAGAAATCACCGCCAGATCGTCTCGACGCATCGGCTCGGCTCCGGAGGACCGACGGGGCGGCCCGCTCACCGCGAACCGCCCCGTCGCGTGCCGCGCGACCGCGCGCGACACTTCGCCTCGAGTCAGATCACTTGCAGGTTTGCTTGCCCGCGCTGGTCTGGCAGACGCCGGAGCAGCAGTCGGTCATGCTGGTGCACGCGGCTCCGTGCTTGAGGAGCGTGCAGCCCTCTTGGTTGCCGTCGCAGTCGAGATGCGCGACCGCGTTCTGGTAGTCCACGAGCCCGAAGCCGTAGCTCGTGTCGCGACCAGGCGCGCCCAGATCGTGCGCCGTGTAGTCGAGAAGCGTGCGGATGTCGCGCGCCTTGCACTTGGGATTCTGGCTCCACACCGCCGTCGCGACGCCCGAGACGTGCGGCGTGGCCATCGAGGTGCCGTCGAAGAAGTCGTAGTTGCCGGCCACCACCGAGACGTTCGCGGCCTGGCCGGTCTGGCCTTCGAGCTGGGTGCCGGTGATGCCCGACACCGCCACCGCGGGGATCTTGATCGTCGAGCCTTCGAGAGTCCCGGTGAAGAGCGCGTCGCTGTTGTTGAAGATGATCGCCGCCACGCCGCCCTTGCGCTGGCACTCCTGGACCTTGGCGGCGAACGTGACGGTGCCGCGCTCGATCAGACACACCTGGCCGGTGGCGCCGATGCAGTCGTTCTCGCTGCCGAGGCCGTCGACGTTGTTGCAGCGGAAGAGGTTCCCCGACGCCGCGCCGAAGAAGTCGAACGCGAACGCGGCCGCCTCGATCTGCCCTCCGCCCACCGTCGCCTGCACTTCGGTTCCGGTTCCGTTCGGCACCGTCGAGCGCACCGCGACGCCCGGGCCCGAGATCTCGACGTCGCTGTTCACCTGCGAGAAATCCGCGTGCACCAGCGCCGAGTCGACGGCCGCGACCGACATGACCGAGTCGTAGCCGGCGGGATACGAGGTGCTGGTGTCGCCGGCGTTTCCGGCGGCCGCGATCGAGAGCACGTTGTTGTTGAGGGCGTCGTCGAACGCCTGCTTCTCGGTCTTGGTGGGCGTGCCGCCGCCCAGGCTCATGCTGATCACGCGCGCCTTGCCTTCGTTGATGCACTTGCCGACCGCCGCGGCGAGATCGCTCGAGTAGGCGTCGGTGCAGGTGTCGTCGAAGAACTTCACGATGTGGATCGGCAGCAATCCGTTGCCGTTGACGCCGACCACGCCGATGGCATTGTCGAGCGCCGAGATGGTGCCGGCGACGTGGGTACCGTGATGGCAGCCGTCGTGGAATGGATCACCCGTGCCCGAGTCGGCCGAGACGCTCACCGGGGATCGTTCCAGATCCTCGTGACCTCGCGAATAGCCCGAGTCGATGATGCAGATCTTGATGTTCCCGGCGTAGGCCTGGGGATCGGCGTTGACCGCGTCGATTCCCCAGGGTGTCAGCTGCGGCCCGGTGGGCGACGGCGCCTGGGGCGACGAGAACATCGGGTAACGGGGCTGGTCCTGCTCGATGAAGTCGACCGCCGAGTTGCCCTTGAGCTTCGCCACGGCGCCCACGGGGATCCGCACTCCCAGCGCATGAAGCGACGTCAGATCTTGCAGCACCTTCCCGCCCAGCGCCTGCACCGCCTTCACCGCTCGATCGTGGTCCTTGTAGACGATGATCTGACGTTCCGGATCGGGCGCACCGGCGTGCGCCGGCAACGTGACCGACACCGCCAGTGCGGCCGCGGCCACTGCAACGAGTGCTCTGCTCATGCGCTTCATGAAAGGTCCCCCTTGTCGCGACCATGCGATCGCGAACGATGTGGTTCGTAGCCTGGGAAACAGTTCGGACGTTACCAGCGCGAATCCACTCCGTCCACGCCGCGCGCTCGCCGCGATAGCGCGACGCGTCAGCGCGGATCCCGCAGACGCTGCGTGAACCACCAGTGGTGGCCTTCCAGATCCTCCGCTTCGTAGCTCCGGTCGGTCCAGTAGTCGCCGCCGTAGTCCACGGTCTTGGGCTCGCTCACGACGCGCGCTCCGGCGCCGCGGGCGTGCTCGCAATGCGCGTCGACGTCGTCGACGAACACCAGCAGATTCTGGGTATTCGCTCCGCCCACCGACCGCGGGCTCGCGCGATGGACGAGCTCCGGGTGCGCCGAGCCGGCACCCGCGCCACCCACCATCACCAGCCCGTCGCCGAAGACCAGCTCGGAATGCTCGATGCGGCCGTTCTCGCCCTCGATCTTGAGCCGCACCTGGAATCCGAACACCCGCACCAGCCAGTCGATCGCCGCCGCCGGATCCTGGTAGTAAACGGCGGCCGAGATTCGCGGCCAGCCCTCCGGGGTGGGCTTGGTGTCGAGTGCATCCATGCCGCGAGCCTCCCGTGCGAGTGCGGTGTTCGAGCCAGGGTCGGCGATTTCGGTGCGCTCCGCCAAGTGGACCGGCGCGCGAGCGCGGGCTAGAACCGCCGCACCGTGACGTGGACTCCCGCCATCGCCTGGGCGCGGGCCCCGGATGGAAGCCTTCGCCCGGAGTGCCTGTTCCTGGCGACGGCTCTCCTCTCGGGCCTGGTGCTCTCGGTGCTCAACCCGCCGATGCAGGGACCGGACGAGGGCGCGCACTTGCGTCGCGCGTATCAGCTGTCGGAGGGGCAAGTGCTCGCGCACGGTGCGAACGGCGACCTGGGTGGCGAGCTGCCGGTCAGCCTGCGCACCGGCGCGCTGCGCGAGTGGGGCCGGATCTGCCTGCATCCCGAGCGCCGAGTCACCCGGCAAGCGATCGACGATCTCCTCGCCGAGCCCCTCGCCCCGTCCACGATCGAGTTCATGGATTTCCGCAACACCGCCGTCTATTCGCCGGTCCCCTACCTCCCCCAAGCGCTGATCCTGGCTCCGGCGCGGCTCGCCGAAGCGAGGCCGGTGCTGCTCCTCTATCTGGCCCGCTTCGCGGGATTCGCGGCGTGGAGCGGACTGGTGTTCTTCGCGATCCGCGCCACTCCCGCGGGCAAGTGGTCGATGGCGATGGTGGCGCTCTCGCCGGTTGCGATGGTGCAGGGCACCGTGCTCAATGCCGACTCGGTCACCAACGGCCTGGGGTTCGTGACGCTCGCTCTGGGATTGCGAGTGGCGCTCGGCCCACGGGGCCGGCACGTCGGCTGGCGCGAGGTGTGCGTGTTCACGCTCGCGTCGGCGTTGCTGGCCGTCTGCAAGTTCGTCTATGCCCCGCTGGTGCTGCTGATCCTGGCGCTCGAGCGGGAGCGCACCGCGTCGGCGAAGCAGCACGCGGCGATGCTCGGGTTCGCCATCGGAGTGACCGCGATCGCGTGGCTCGGATGGAGCATCGCCGCGGCGCGGCTTCGACTTCCGCCGGTGCCGCTCCAGCCGGTCCTGGGTGGCCAGAGCCCCACCGCGCTCCACTCCGGGCGAGCCGCGGTGCTCCTTTCGGCGTTTCGCCATCCGCTCGATTTCGTCGCGATGGTCGCGCGCACCGCGATCCACGACCGCGTATGGGTCCGCGGGATGTCGTGGGTCGACTGGAACGTCGTGCTCCCGGGTGCGTTCACCTGGGCCGGGTTCGTCCTGCTGATCGCCGTGGCGATCGTGGACACCGACCCCGAGCACCCGGTGAGCGCGCGATTGCGGGTGCTGGCAGCGACCGCGGCGCTGCTGAGCCTTCTCGGCGCTTACCTGATCCATTTCATGATGTGGACCGTCCCCGGAGATCGCTACATCGGCGGAGTGCACGGCCGTTACGCGATCCCCGTCGCGCCGGCGATGCTGCTCGCGCTGGGTGCGGGACGGGCGGCGAAAGCGCGGCGATTCCTTCCGCTAGCGATGGTGGGCTTCGGCCTGCTGTCGATGGGGGTGACGAGCTGGGCGCTGCTCGAGCGCTACTACTTCCCGTGAACGCCGCTGATTCCGACTGGTTTCGCGCGGTGACGCAGAGCCGTATGCTTGCGCCGCATCGCAACCGTGTCCCGGCCCGATAGACCCATGGACCCGAGCGCCACGCGCCGAACCAACGCCGCGCGCGGCGGGCGCGCCATCGACCCCGCCCGCCGCAAGGTGGTGCTCGCGATCCGCTCGCGCTTCTCGGCGCTCAGCGACGACTTGCTGCCCGAGCAGCAAGTCGAGCTCGACCTGCACTCGGTGCGTCCCGGTCTGGTGATCGAGCACTCGGTCGGCGAGGGCGGCATGGGCTCGGTCCACGCGGCACTCGACCACGGCCTCAGGCGGCGCGTCGCGGTCAAGATCATGCACGGGGCCCTCGACCCCGACGAGCGCAGCGACGCGCGCTTCGTCGAGGAGGCGCAGCTCACCGGACAGCTCGAGCACCCCAACATCGTGCCGATCCACGAGATCGGCGTGACCGCGGACGGCAAGCTCTACTTCGCGATGAAGCTGGTCGGGGGCCGGACGCTCGCGGAGCTGCTGCTCGAGAGCCCGCCCGGGGCCGCGCGCGGCGAGCGCGACCTGCACGAGCTGGTGAAGGTGCTGGTCAAGGTGTGCGACGCGCTCGCGTTCGCGCACGCCCACGGCGTGGTGCACCGCGACCTCAAACCCGAGAACGTGCTGGTCGGCGAGTTCGGCGAGGTCTACGTGATGGACTGGGGCATCGCATTGCGCTCCGCCGTGGCTCCGCGCGCCGAGGAGGACGATCCGCCGTTCGCCCGTTTGCCCACCATGGATCCGCTGGGAACGATCATCGGCACGCCGGAGTTCATGGCGCCCGAGCAGGCGCGCGGCGACATCCACGACATCGACACGCGCACCGACGTGTTCGGCCTCGGAGGAATCCTGTTCACGGTGCTGACCGGCCGCGCGCCCCATCACGAGACCGACGACGACCTGACCATCGAAGCGGCGCAGGCCGGACAGGTTCCGCCCGCCCAAGCGCTCTTTCCCGACGTTCCGCTGCCGCCGACGCTGTGCGCCATCGCGGCGCGCGCGCTCTCCGCGGATCCCGCGGACCGGCACGGCTCGGCGCGCGAGTTCCAGGAGGACCTCGAACGGTTCCTGCGCGGCGGCGCCTTCTTCCCCGAGCGCACCTTCGAAGCCGGCGAGTGGATCGTGCGCGAGGGCGAGGAAGGAGACGCCGCCTACGTGATCGTGAGCGGTGCTTGCGAGGTGGTGCGCCAGGAAGCCACGCGCTTGGAGGTCCTGCGCCGCATGGAGGCGGGCGAGGTGTTCGGAGAGGCCGCGATCTTCGCGCAGCGCAGCCGCAGCGCCAGCGTGCGCGCCGCCACCCACGTGCGGCTCACCGTGGTGTCGCGCGAGGCACTGCTCGGCGAGATCGAGACCGGCTCCTGGATCACGCCGTTCGTGCGCACGCTGGCGCAGCGCTTCGGCGAGCAGTCGCGCGAGGTGAGCGAGCTACGCGATCGCGCGACCATCGCCGAGATCGCGGCCTGCGCGGCGCGCTGCATCGCGCTCGAAGGCGCGCCCAACGGTCTCCTCGAGGCGAGCCTCGATCGGGTGGCGTCGCGGGTCGGCGCGGCCCTGAACCTGGAAGAGGCCGTGGTCCGCAAGCTGCTCGACCACGCGGAAGGCCTGGCGATCGACGGCGATCGCATCCGGATCGCCGCACCCTGAACCAACGGGCTGCGAAAAAGGGCCCGCGCCGCAGGCGCGCGGCGAGCGAAGAAGCCCCCCGAGGAAACATCGGCGCGGCCGTCAAGGCCGCGCCGGGCCGGTGGTCTTGCGCATCAAGATCTCCGCGGCGCCCGCCACCATCAGATCCGGCAGCGGGCCGACCTCGACGTAACCCATGCGCGCGTAGAATCGCCGCGCGTTCACGTTGAAATCCGACACGCACAGGAAGAAGTTTCGCGCTCGCGCGAGCACGATCGCCTCGACGGCTCCCAGCAGCACCCGGCCCAGCCCCTCGCCGCGACGCTCGGGCGCCACCGCGAGGATCACCAGGTAGTCGCCGATCAAAAAGTTTCGCCGCACCACCGCGACGCCCTCGGCCGATCCCTCCACTTCGACGGCGTACGTCTCGCAGCCTTCCGGCGCCGGCGCGAAGCTCGCCAGCCAGTCGGCACGGCTGAAGCCGAGACGCACCCAGGGATCGGAGACGCTCAGGATGTCGACGATCCGCTCGCGATCGTCCGGGCGCATGGGACGCACCACCCCCGCTCCGGACTCGGTCATGGCGAGCCTGCACCCGCGGGCGCGGCGCAACCCTCGATCAGCTTCGACACCGTGACGAAGGTGAGGTGGCGAGCGGGCGCCAGCTCGTCGATCATGCGCTCCACCGCCTCCTGGGTATGGTGGCCGTTCCCGT
The DNA here is from genome assembly GCA_964650975.1 of uncultured bacterium. Classification (GTDB taxonomy): domain Bacteria; phylum JADJOY01; class JADJOY01; order JADJOY01; family JADJOY01; genus CAZYWA01. The sequence continues at coordinate 92 of CAZYWA010000091.1, read as the reverse complement.
TGGCGTGGAAGATCACGATCGACCCGGCGCGCGTGCGCTGCTCGAGACCTTGCCACATCCGCGCGAGCGAGATGTGCGGGTCAGGGTCGTCC
>CAZYWA010000090.1:0-19703 GCA_964650975.1 uncultured bacterium | reverse complement strand
AGAGGGGTGATGACGAGCTTGACCGGGCCGAACGTCCCCGTGACCCCCGCGAACGACATGCTGCCGCTCCCCGCATCGTAGGTGAAGGTGCCGGACAGCACGATCGTGGCGGTGGCCGCGGCGGCGAGAGTGTCTGGCTGCCCCGGGAAGGTGAGCGTGCCGGTGAACTCGACGGGCACGTTGAGATTGCTGAAGGCACCCGTCGACGGATTCACCGACACCACCGGCGTCGGTGCTCCCGGGAAGTCGGTGTTCACCACCACCAGGAGGTTGGTGGTGGTGAACTCGAGCAGCGCGCCGAAGTCGAACGTGACGTCGGTGCCGAGGAGATCGGCTCCCAGAACGGTGAGCTGGTGGCTGGACGTGTCGTAGCTCAGGTAGAGCGTGCTGGGGTCCAGCACCTGGGAGGTGGCGCCGACCGGCGTGTTGCCGAGCTGAACGGTGATCGGGACCTGATTCGTGGCGAGCGGGGTGGGGTGGAGCACCGCGGACGCGACCGACGCGCGGGCGATACCGGGAGCCGCGAACGCCGCGATCGCGGCCAAGGCTGACAGCGCAAGGCGTGAGCACGCCTGCCACGGCCTCAGAGGTCGCATCGCAACTTCCATGTCGCTGACCATGGAGACACGCGCCCCCGGCCAACCGTTAGGTGAGGAGCGCACGACTTTGGACGAGGATGAAGAGGTCGTACTCAACCGTACCAGGCGTTTTCGGCGAGGGTCAAGGATCGATCCGGGGTTCTCGCCGATTTCCTGGAGACCCGTTGACGAACCGTCATCCGTCGCGTGCTACGTTGCGACGGGCGACGCTCGATCGGGCCGCCGCACGCCGGATCGAACGCCCAGCGGCCGACGCCTGCACGAATGGCTGCCATGTCGAACGGGCTCGAGGTTTCCTCTCGCGCGCTGGCCGCATGGAGGCAGCGCGGCCGTTTCGTTTCGATCTTCGGCCGCGAGGTGTTCGTGGTCGAGGCGGGTCCGCCACGGGCGCCGGCGCTCTTGGTGCTGCACGGGTTTCCCACCTGCTCGCTCGACTTTCACGGCGCCCTGGACGCGCTGGCGCGGACCCACCGGGTGGTCCTCCACGACCACCTGGGCTTCGGGCTCTCCGAGAAGCCCACCGACTACTCGTACTCGCTGATCGAGCAGGCCGAGGTGGCGCTCGGCGTGTGGCGGCAGCTGGGGATCGAGCGCGGCCACTTGCTGGCGCACGACTACGGCACCAGTGTCGCCACCGAGCTCATGGCGCGCCGCGAGCGCGGAGGGCTGGGTGTCGAGATCGAGAGCCTGACGCTCGCGAACGGCAGCGTGCACATCGAGCTCGCGCACCTTTCGCTGCCGCAGATCCTGCTGCGTGACAAGCGCCTGGGGCCGGCGTTCGCGGCGCTCGGCAACAAGCAGGTGTTCAAGCTGCAGATCCGGCGCATCCTGGGACGCGCGAGCGCGGTGGCCGACGCCGAGCTCGACGCGCTCTGGGAAGCGATCAGCCTGCGCGACGGCCGGCGTCGCCTGGCGCCGATCTCGTCTTACCTCGACGAGCGGGTGCGCTTCTGGGATCGCTGGATCGGCGCGCTGACTCGTCTCGACTTGCCCGCGCACGTGCTGTGGGGCCGGCGCGATCCCATCGCCGTTCCCGCGATCGCCGAGCGGCTGGCGGTCGAGATCCCCGGCTCGCGTCTCACCTGGCTCGACGATCTCGGCCACTACCCGATGCTCGAGGACCCCTCGCGCTGGGCGGATGCGGTGCTGTCGTTCCTCGCGGCGCAGGGCCATCCGGCCCGCCCGCTCCGGAGGGCGCGATGAGCGCTTGGAAGAGGGTGGTGTCGGCGAGCGCGCGCGTCGCGGCGCTGGGGGTACTGCTCGTGTCTCCCGGTGCCGCCGCGTGCGGCGCGCTCGGCGGTTCCGGCTCCGTTCCGCAAGCCACGGGACCGGCCGATCAAGGCACCTCGCTGGTGCCGCGATCGGTGGGAGGCGGCGACGTATACGGCGACGCCTACGATCTCGCCGGAATGGCGGGCCGGAAGCTGCTCCACACCGAGCCGATCGCCTGGACGGGGTTGACCGGCGCCTCCAACGACTCGGTGCATTCGAGCGCGCGCGAGATCGCGAGCCAGGCGAAGAAGCGAGGCATGGAGCTGGTGCTCGGCGTGCTGCCGGTGGTCGGATCGAACCGCGACCAGATCGCGCTGCCGTCGAGCTACATCGGGCCCGCGACCTTCGCCAACCCGGACGTTCGCCAAGCGTTCCTCGACGAGGTCGAGTGGTTCGTGCGCGAGATCAAGCCCGCGTACTTCTCGCTCGCCACCGAGATCCAGGGCTACGCAGCGGCGCATCCCGACGACTACCTCGCCTTCGCGAGCCTCGCGCAGGAGGCCTACGACCAGGTGAAGTCGATCCGGCCCTCGACCCAGGTCTTCGTCTACTTCCAGTACGAATCGGTGTATCGCGACTTCGCGGGCGGACCGGCGGCGGCCGCGTCGAACCTCGCGGGACTCTTGGCGCCGTTCGAGCCCAAGCTCGATCTCGTCGGGCTCTCGAGCTACCCCGCGCTCTTGGGGTCCTTGATCGGCAGCACCGCGGCGCTGCCGGACGATTACTACTCGCGGATCTCGTCCGTGCTCGACCATCCGCTGATCTTTGCGGAGCTCGGCTACCCGTCGGGCAACTCGCTCATCTTCCTGCCCGGGAGCGAGGGCGATCAGGCGAGCTTCGTGAGCCGCTTCCGCGCGCTCGTCGCCGGGCTACCGGTCGACACCAGCATCTGGTCGTTCCTCCACGACCCCGATCTCTCGACCCTCCCGTCGGGCTCGCTCTCGCAACCGCAGGCCGCTTTCTTCGAATCCTGCGGCCTGCGCCACACCGACGGGACGGAAAAACCTTCCTGGTCGGCGTGGCTCGCGGGTGGGTGACTCGCGCTCAGACTCGAAGTTCCAAACGTCGCTCGGGTCTCCCGATTGGACGAGGATGCAACTGATCCGCCAATTCTCGGATCGCAGAAGCCCGGCGAATCCGAGAGATTCGGCCGTCGTTCTCTTGGATATGGATAGAGACGCCCCGACCCGCCAGATCGCGCTCGCGATCCTTCGACCCGAGAACGACCGGGTCGCCGGACTTCTTGCTCTGCAAATCCGAAATGACCGAAACGGTGGAGACGACTCGTCGAACCTCAGGTGCCCCACGAGTTCCGGGACCGGTTCGCGGCGAAAGCCGAGGCGCAGGATTTCGACGAGCTCGTGATTCCGGTCTACGAAAAGCACTTCACCGAGGAGGAGCTCGACAAGCTCGTCGAGTTCTACTCGTCGCCGGTGGGTCGCAGCATCGTCGCCAAGATGCCGGTGGTGATGGAGGAGAGCATGTCGGCCGGCGAGGAATGGGGAAAAACGATCGCCGCGAAGCTCGCCGCCGAGCTCAAGGAGTCGGGCTCGAAACGCGCGCGTGAGATTTCAATGACACCGACCAACCTGCCGGGTCGAGTGCCTCCTCACGACATGAACGCGCCGCCGTTCATGTCGAGGCCCTGGCCGGTGACCCCGCGGGCGTCGGGCGAGACGAGCCAGGCGACGAGCCCGGCGATGTCTTCCGGCTCGCTCATGCGGCGCATCGGCACCGCCGACATGGCCATCTCGCGTGCTTGCTCGAAGGTGATGCCCATGCCGGTGGCCATGCCCTGCAGGCCGTCGCGCGCCATCTCGGTGTCGACCCAACCGGGGCAGACGGCGTTCACCTGGATGTTCTGGCCCGCGAGCTCGGCCGCGAGCGCGCGCGAGAGGCCGAGGAGCCCGGCCTTCGACGCGCAGTAGCCCGTGTAACCCGGCACTCCGATCCGAGCCAGGATCGACGACACGATCACCAGGTGGCGCGCATCCGGCCCGGCCGCGAGGTGCTGCTGAGCGGCGCGCACGCAGTTGTAGGTGCCGGTCAGGTTGGTGGCGACCAGATCGTCGAAGCGGTCCTGGTCGCCCGGCTCGTTCGCCCCGCCGATGCCGGCGTTCGCGACCAGCGCGTGAATCGGTCCGTGTTTTGCGACCGCCGCGGCGAAGGCGCGGCTCACCGCGTCGCGATCCCGGATGTCGAGCGAGGCCGTGTGCGCCGCCGCGGCGCCGCCCAGCTCGCGCGCCGATTGGGCGACTCGCGCTCCGTCGCGCGCGAAGAGGCTGAGCCGCGCTCCGTCGCGGGCGAAGCGTGCCGCGATCGCGTGGCCGATCCCGGTTCCCGCCCCGGTCACGATCACGTGCTTTCCTGCGTGCGGTCGCTCGGCGCTCATGAAGCGTTCCTTTCTCGCGTGCCGTGTCGGGGCGGCGGCTCGAGGTCGCGAACCGACGGATGGAGGCTGCCGGCCGGAATCTCCGACGGCGCCGGCTCTCGCCACTCCGGGCTCTCGCCGTCGGCCGGGTAGCGCGTCAGGATCTCGTGTGGCCGGTACTGCGATTTGTACGACATCGAGCGGTTCTCGGGGATCCAGTAGCCGAGATACGCGTATCGATAGCCGCGTTCGCGCGCGTAGCGGAACTGGGTGAGGATCGAGAAGACTCCCGGGCTCTGCTCGCGCCATTCGGGTGCGTAATAGAAATAGACGAGGGACACGGCGTCGCCCACGTCGTCCATGAGCGCGCAGCCCACCAGGCGTCCGCCGCGAAAGTACGCCACCTCGCGCGCGAAGCCCTCGCCGCCCAGCAGAAACGCTTGTGAGTAGCTCTGCGGGCGCGGGTCGTGGTGAGGCCAGTCGCGATGGCTCTCCATGAAACGGTGGTAGCGGCCGTAGAGCGCCAGGTGCTCGGGCGTCAGCTCGGGCGGGCGCACCACGACTTCGATGTCCTCGTTTTGCTTGAGCACGCGCCGCCAGCGGCGGCCTTCGGCGAAGTCGTGGACGCGAACGCGGATGCTGCGGCAGCGGCAGCACCAGCGGCAGCCGGGCCGGAAGAACTGGATGCCGAAGCGGCGGTAGCCGCGGGTCAGGAACCGCGAGTAGCTCGCCGAGTCGATCTCCGGGATGATCCGGTATTCGAGGGTCGCCACCTCCTGCGGGAGGTACGAGCAGTGGCGTGGCGCCTCGACGACGCGCAGCAGCTCTCTCATGATCGCGCTGGGAAGATAACGCACCCTCGTCCGTCGACGCCCGCGTCGGGCCGGGAGGGACGCGGTCCCTCGCGTCCGGAGCGATGGATCGAGATGTGACGCTGCGGCGCGAGGGACCGCAGCCCTCCAGGGTCGAGCTCTTCCTCAGGGCGTGTGTGTCGAGAGCAGCAGCGTCACGGTCGAGTCGCCGTGGTCGGCGGCGTGGATCGCGATCAGGTCGCTCCTCCCGTCGCCGTCGAGGTCCACGACCGTGAGGCCTTCGGCCTTGGCGACGGGAATCGGTTGCGGCTCGTCGGCCGCCGCGCACCACCGGCCGCGATCGCCCCGTTTGCCGCGCAGGATCACGTAGCCCTTGGTGCCTTCGCCGGTGAGCACGTCGGCGAGCCCGTCGCCGTTGAAGTCGCCCTCGGTGGTGAAGAGTGGAGCCGCCTTCGCGGAGAGGCCTTCCAGGTCGACGGGCAGCGGGCGCTCGAAGGAGCAAAACGGCTGCTGATTGCCGTGCTCGCCGCGCACCACGTCGAAGAACTGATAGTCGATGTGGACCTCGCCGAAGAGCAGGATTCGCACGAACGCGGCGATCGACACCTCCACCTTGGGCCTGAGCACCGAGAGCCGGGAGTCGTGGACCAGATCGACGAGCTCGGTGCCGACCGCCGCGCCGGTGCCGCGCAGGCTCATGTCGGGGTCGTGATTCAGGCTCTCGGCGAGCGGGCCGAACCAGACCTCCATCGCGGTTTCGAGGTGGGTGATTCCGCCGCGTGCGGCGACCAGCGCCACGTCGAGCTGACCGTCGCCGTCGATGTCGGCGAGCCGGTTGCCGCGCACCAGCCGCGGATCGTTGCCGTTCGGGTCGTCGGCGAAGAGCACCTTCTCGGCGTGGAAGAGAGCCTTGGGCGGCGCGGTCCCGTTTTCGGCGTGGGTGCCCGTGACTTCGTTCTCGAGCGCGTAGAGAAGCCCGGGAGTGCCCGAAGCGTCGATCTGTCCCAGCGCCCACTTGGGCATGCGCAGGTGAGCGAGCACCGAGAAATCCGGCGACAGACTGTCGCGGCCGATCCGCGGGTCGTACTCCGCGTCGACGGCGACGTGGAACACGTCGCCGCGGTGCCAGCGCTCGGCGCCGTCGGCCGCGGGCGCCGGCACCGGGGCGGCCTCGGCAGCCCCCGGTGCGTCGCGCTGCCAGAGCGAGATGTCGGTGAGGCTGGGAATCGCGAGCGTGAGCGGCGCTCCCGCGCTCTCGTGCGCGAGCCAGAGGTCCGGACCCGGTGCGCGCACCGCGGGCGCGACGACCGGGAAGCTCGGTTGCCGGATCACCCGTGCCCGTGGTTCCGGGAAGACCCGCACGACACCCTCGCCGTCGAGCGCCACCAGCTCGGGGGTATCGCCATCCGGTCCCGGGATCACGTTGTAGAAAACGTCGCCGTGCTCGCAGGGAGCCCGATAGGCCGAGACCGCGCGGCCACTCTCGACGTGCCAGAGCGACACCTCGCAGCGCTTCTTGCCGTCCTGCGCCACGAACGCCGCCCAGCCGTGCGCGGCGATCGCCGGGTGAGCGGGCACCACGTCGAGGCTCGGCGCCGAGACCGGCACCGCGATCGACGTGAACGCGATCGCGGCGGCAGCAGGTGCCGCGGCCCAGGCGATAGGCATCCGTGCGTGACCCGCCGCTAGAGCTTGGGCGCCGGTTTCGGCGCCATCGTCACCAGCACCACGAGATTCGCGGCGCTGGTGTTCCGCACGCCGTGCTCGTCACCGGCCGGCGCGAACACGGCTTCGCCCGCCTGAAGCTCGCGCTCCTCGGTGCCCACGCGAAACGTGCCCGAGCCTTCCAGCACCACGTAGACCTTGTCGGACTCGTCGTGGCGATGGGCGCGCTGCTCCTGACCTGGCCGGAAGCAGTAGACGTCGCAGAACATCCGCTCGCTCTCGAAGAGCGGCACCTTTTTCATCTTGTCGTCGGAAAACGCCACTCGGCTGCGCCACGCGACGGTGTCCATGAAGAGGCCTCCTCGATCTCAGCGCTTGCGTGCGATCGGTTCGCCGACGCGGACCAGCGTCTCGATGCCGCTCGCGGTGCTCGTGAGCAGGTCCGCGTCGGGAGCAACTCGGTCGCGCTCGGTGAGCAGGATCGTGGTCGATCCGCCGAACGCGAAATAGCCCTTCTCGGCGCCGCGCTCGACCCGCTCGCCCGGCGCGTAGGTCTGGACGATCGTCCCCACGCACATGGCACCCACGTCGACGAGCACCAGCTTGCCGAAGCTCTCGCTCTCGAGGACCGCCACCTGGCGCTCGTTCCGGAGGAAGAGGTCGGGGATCACTCGCTGCGCCACCGGATGGACCGAGTGGAGGACACCCGCGATCCGGCGCGCGCGCCCGGGGATGCCCGCGTCGGGAAAGTGGAAGCGGTGGTAGTCGACCGGGCAGAGCCGGAACACGAACACGTGGCCGCCCACGCACGCCGCCGCGATCTCGGGCGAGCCCACCAGCGTCTCGATCGAGAGCGGCACTCCCTTGATCGTGATGGGAGTGCTGGGCGCGGCGATCGGGAAGACGCTCAGGCGCCCTTCGGCGGCGGCCCCCAGCACGGCTGGATCTGTGGGAAACGAGCGCGCACCCGCGGCCAGGCGCCGCACGAAGAAGTCGTTGAACGAGCGGAAACCGCCCGCTGGTTCCTCGAACTCGGCGAGCCGCACTCCGTAACGCGCCACGAAGGGCGCGATTCCGCGGCGGGATCGCGCGCTCGACTGGTAGAGGCCGACCAGCTTCGAGATCCAGCGCTGCAGCGCCGGCCAGGCACCGATGCGCCGTCCGGCGGCGTTCTGGTAGGTGAGCGCCAGCATCGCGCCGCCGAACACCTGCTCGACGACGAGCTGGCCCGAGGCGCGATCGCGGATCCGGGTTTCCTCGACCTCGAGCATCGCCCGTCCGGCGCGCCGCTCAGCGGATGTTGAGCCGCGAGCGGTAGTACGCGAGCTCGGCGATCGAGGACTGCGCGTCGAAGAATGCGTCGTGTCGCGTGACCGCCGGATCGAGCTCCGCCTTGGGGTAGTAGCGACGGATGAGGTCGGGCGTGTCCTTGTCGAAACGTTCGCCTTTCCAGTGGTGGTCCCACTGGAGCTTGAAGCCGGTCACGTCGAGCAGCCGGTAGTTCATGCGCCTCTGGAACTCGGGCAGCCAGTGACGCACCAGGATCCAGTCCGAGTGGATGCTGTTGCCGGCGAGGATCGGCCGGAAGCGCTCTTGCTCGACGGGCGCGCCGATCGCATTGTCCACGTACGTGGCGAGGCGCCGGTCGACGTCGGTCACCGGCAGCCCCTGCGCCGCGGAGCCGCGCAGCACGTCCGCCTGGTTGTCCTTCACCCAGGGCGCGACCTCGTGGCCGGGCGGCAGGCGCACGAACATCGTGAGCCCGGGATCGGCGGTGAGGCGCTCGAGCTTCGAGTCGGTGATCACCAGCGCCACCTGCAACAGGCAGGCGCGGTCCAGCTCGAGCGTGGTGTACTCGGAGTCGAACCAGAGATAGACGTCGGATCGATCTTTGTTGCCGTTGGCCAAAACGGGTGCCTCGCGGATCGCTCGAGCGGCACCGAAGAGCCGGACCGCAAGGGCGATGAGGGTAACAGAGCAGCGGCCCGCTTTCGATGGCGGCCGGTTGCGGCGGCGGCCTTCCCGGGTCTTGATGGCGGACTGGCGGCGATTATCCTGCGCGTCTCCCGGAAATTGATGAGTTTCTACGTTGGATTACGCGGTGGGAACATGACGATGCGGACGAGTCGCCGGCTGCTTTCGTGCGCGCTGCTGCTCGCGGTGCTCGGTGTCGCGGCGTGCGGCGGTGGGTCGGGTGGCGGCGCGGGTGGTGCCGGCGGCGGCGGCGGATCCGGCGGGTCCGGCGGTAGCGACGGCGGTGGTGGAGCTGGAGGCTCGGGTGGCGGTGGCGGCGGACCGCCTCCTCCTCCGGCGACCATCACCGATCTCACGATCACGCTGAAGGTGGCGCCCAGCCAGGATCCGCTGGCGGGAGTGCAGGTGAGCGTCGCTCGCGACGGCTCTCCCGCCATCGAGCCGGTCACCGGCGACGACGGCGTCGCGCACATCGATTCCCTCGAGGCCGACGTCTACTCGATCACCCTCAACGGGCTGCCGCCCGACTTCGTCACCAGCTCGGTCCCGTCGACGGTCCACTTCGGCGTGTTCTTCCCCAAGGATCTCGCGTACTCGATGCCGCTCGATCTCGTGCAAGGTCCGATGGTGATGTTCGGCGACTCGGATCTCTCGGTCCCGTCCGGCTTCCGCGACACCTCGATCGACGACTACCTGAACGGCGACCCGGATCTGTCCGCGTTCTTCGGCTGGAACCTGCAGGTGGTGAATCGCTCCGAGGAGGACACGCCGGTTGCCTACGTGCCGGGCGCCGACCATTACGGCCTCGATCAGGTGCGCGCCGCCATCAACGAGTTTCCCGACATGCGCTTCGCTTTCTTGCGCTTCGGCTTGAACGACGTGCACGCCTACTTGAACCTGCCCACCGACCAGAACATCGAGATCTTCAGCAGTGCCTACCAGGACGTGCTCAACCTGCTGCAGTTCCAGGGTGTGACGCCGATCCTGTGCCTAATCCACTACGAGCAGCGCGACGATCGTCACGAGGGCACCGCGGTCGCGAACAACGTGCTTCGCGGGCTCGCGCCGCAGTATCACGCGATCGTGGTCGAGAGCGACTTCAGCTACGACGACAACCTCGACCTCTTCTCCACCGCCGATCCGGACCAGGTGCACTTGAACGACAAGGGCATGGAGTACGTCGCCGGCCTGACCCGCGCCGCGATCCTCGCCTTCTACACTCACGGCACCTTCGCGCAGTGATCGCCCCGAGGGGCTGTTCCAGCCCCCGAGTGCGGATTGGAGGGCTGCGGTCCCTCGCAGCCGCGGAGGTGGGAGGGACCGGCTCCTGCCGGTTCGTCATCGAGCGAGATCAGCCGGCGGTCGTGCTTTTCGGCTCGCCGAGCGAGGGCTCGATCTCGGTCAACCACTTCTCGAGTGCCAGCGCGACGCGGCGGTGCGTCTCGACGCTCGGATGCGGATCGACCCACGACACGATCCGTTCGCGAGGGCGCAGCGATGCGACCAGCGGGCTCACGTCGAGCACCGGAACGGCTTGCCGTTCGAAGGTGCGCTCGAGCCACGCGATCACGTCGCGGGATCCGTCCAGGTCGACGAGGTGCGGGAACGCGAGCACCACGAGCCTCGAGTCGTGGCGCTCGCACCAGCGCGCCATGCGCAGCAGATCGTCGGCGTGCTTGGCGAGCGCATCCGGGTTCCGGTAGGCCGCGCGAAAGAAGTCCTCGACCCTTCCCCGCACGCCGGCCGTGGCGCGGGTGTGGAACAGGTAGTCGGCCAGGTACGAGCGGCTCGAGAACGGCTGCAGCCAGCGCGCCAGCGGCGGCAGCGGCGGAGAAGGACGTGGCCGCATGCCCGCGTCGCGAGCGGCCTGCTCGATGTCGTTGACGAAGTAGCTGAGCACCACGATCGCCGGGCGGTGGCCGAAGCGTCGCAGCTCGCCGAACTCGGCGCGGGTGTCGAGCCCGGAGAGCGCCAGGTTCACCAGCGACCAGTCGCTGGGCAGCGTCGTCGCGAGCCGATCGGCGAACCGGTCCGAGGCGTCGCGGATTCCGTACCCCGCCGCGAACGAGTCGCCCACCACCACCAGCAACCGGTGCGACGCGAGCTCGGCCTCGCTGTGCTCGCGGTCGCGATATCCCGAATGATTGAGCGGATGCCAGTAGAGCGTCTGCCAGCGTTGCTGCGAGAGCGAGAGCGCCAGGCCGGTGCTCTGCGGATGCATCATGAACAGCAGCTCGAGGCCGAGCACCGTGAGCGGTGCAATCTGCAGCAGAACGGCGATCCACGCTCCGAGCTGAGCTCGTCGCGCGAGGAGCACCGTGGAGACCAGCACCGCGACCGTCGCGAGCACCGCGATCGCGCAGCGCAATGCGACCGCGGTCGGCGGTGGCGCCACCACCACGCCCACCCCCATCAGCGCACCCGCGTACGCGGCGGCCGCGCTCCACGGGCCGGGAAGGGTCGAGCGCGGCTCGACGGGCGCCGCCTCGCCGGCCGGATCCGCACCGGCGGTCGCCGCCGCCGCCGAGTCGTTCACTCGGTGTACGCGCCGACCGAGGCGCAAGCGGCGTTCCGCGCGTACTTGCCGAGCACGCCGGTCGCGTAGCGCGGCGGCGGCGCGGTCCACGCCGCGCGGCGCCGCGCCAGCTCGGCCTCGGGGACGTGCAGCTCGAGGACGTTCTTGTCGCCGTCGATGGTGATCGAGTCGCCGTTCTGGACCAGCGCGATGACGCCGCCTTCCTGGGCCTCGGGTGCCACGTGGCCCACGACCATCCCGAAGGTGCCGCCGGAGAAGCGGCCGTCGGTGACGAATCCCACCTTGTCCCCCAGCCCCTTGCCGATCAAAGCCGCGGTGGGCGCCAGCATCTCGCGCATCCCCGGCCCGCCGCGCGGTCCCTCGTAACGGATCACCAGCACCTGGCCGGGCTCGATGCGGTCCGCGAGGATCGCTTCCATGCACGCCTCCTCGCTGTCGAAGACGTGCGCCGGGCCGGTGATGTGTCGCGACTTGAGGCCGGTGACTTTGGCCACGGCGCCCCGGGTCGCGAGGTTCCCTTTGAGGATCGCGAGGTGTCCCTCGGCGTAGATCGGCCGATCGATCGGCACCACCACGTCCTGTCCGGCGGGCGGCGCGTCCGGCACGCCCGCCAGGTTTTCCGCCACGGTTTTCCCGGTCACCGTCATGCACGAGCCGTCGATGAGGCCGGCTCTGAGCAGCATCTTCATGATGAGCGGGATGCCGCCCACTCGGTGCAGGTCGGTGGCGACGTACTTCCCCGACGGCTTCAGGTCGCAGAGGACCGGCACGCGCCGGCGGATGGTTTCGAAATCGTCGATGGTGAGCGGCACCCGCGCGGCGTGCGCGATCGCCAAGAGGTGCAGCACCGCGTTGGTCGATCCGCCCACCGCCATCACCACGGCGATCGCGTTGTCGAACGCCGCGCGCGTCAGGATCCGTCGCGGTGTCAGCTGCTTCTCGATGCAGCGCACCAGCACGTGGCCCGCTTCCTCGGTGGAGTCGGCTTTTTCGGCGTCCTCGGCCGCCATTGTCGAGGTCATCGGCAGGCTCAAGCCGAGCGCTTCGATCGCGGAGGACATCGTGTTGGCGGTGTACATGCCGCCGCAGGCGCCGGACCCGGGACACGCGTTGCGCTCGATCCCGTAGAAATCCTCGTCGCCCATCTTGCCGGCGTTCTTGGCGCCCACCGCCTCGAAGACGCTCACCACGGTCAGGTCCTGACCCTTCCACTTTCCGGGCTTGATGGTCCCCGCGTAGACGAACACCGACGGCACGTCGAGGCGCGCGATCGCGATCATGGCTCCCGGCATGTTCTTGTCGCAGCCGCCCACCGCGATCAGCCCATCCATGCTCTGACCGCGCACCACGCACTCGATCGAGTCGGCGATCACCTCGCGGCTCACCAGCGAGCACTTCATGCCCTCGGTGCCCATCGCGATGCCGTCGGAGATGGTGATGGTCCCGAACACCTGCGGCATGCCGCCCGCCGAACGCACGCCCTGCTCGGCGCGCGCCGCGAGCGGGCCGATGCCGGCGTTGCAAGGCGTGATGGTGCTGTGCGCGTTCGAGACGCCCACGATCGGCTTCGCGAAGTCGGCGTCGGTGAACCCGACCGCGCGCAGCATCGCGCGATTTGGCGAGCGCTCGACGCCGCTCGTGACCTCGCGGCTGCGCGAATTGAGCTTGGATCCCTCGGCCATGACACGAACCTCCGCAGGAAGGGAATGGACCGGAGCGCACGATGAAGCGAGAGCCGCAGCTTGTCAGCACCGCTACCGGTTGTCAGTCCTCGGGGGACCGCCGCCGGGCTCGTCGACGCCGACGAGCTCACCCGCTCAGCGATGCGGAGCGGTGGCGCGTTCGACCAGGTCGTGAGCGTCGTTCGCGACGGCCGAGTCGGGGAAGTCGAGCAGCGTTTTCCACAGCGAGACGCGTGTCTGGAACGCCGGTGCCGCGGGGTCGGGCGTCAACGGCGTGACCGAGAGCCACCACAGGAAGGAGCCAGCCACCTTGCGCTCGGCGACCGCACGGGTTTCGTCGAGCGCCACGCGCCGTGCTCCGTCGAGGAACAACAGTCCTTCCTCGCCACGGTCGATCAGCTCGTCCTGGCGGAGCCGCGCGAGTAACGGCGCCAGCTCGGCGTCGGACGCCGCCACCATCTTCTCGCTCACCTGCCGTGACGCCTCGGCGAGCGCCGCATCGGCGTCGGCCGGCTTCGGGTCGGGGAGCGAGGGTCCGAACGGGCCGGCGAGCACGTCGTAGTACGAGCGCCCGATGCTCCAGGTCACCGGCTGCAGCCCGGCGAGCGCCTCCGGGTCTCGAACCTCGACCGGTAGCCGCAATCCTTCGTTGAGATCGTGGGCGATGTCGGCTCCCACCATGCCGGCGCGCGGCTCGAGCCACAGGAGCGCGGGCGCGAACCGGTCGCCCCACCACGGCAGCGCCAGGAGCGGCCCGATCGCCACCGCCGCGAACAGCGGTCGCGAGAGCCCGGCGAATCCGATCCAGATCCCCGCCATCCACGCCACCAGCCCGAAGAGTGCCAGCGCCCCGGTCATGAACCACGCGGGACCGCGGCTTCGTACCGCCTCCAGAACCGACACCGGCACCGCGCCGTTGGGATCGTCCGGGTCGTACGCCATGGGATACGGCGCGGGAGGGGGCGCGCTCCAGGTGCGCACCAGCCATTCCACCGGACGATCGACCTCGAGCAGGAACGCGTCGAGCTCGCTGCCGGGTGGCGGCATCGCGGCGCGCGCTTCCGACGATTGGCCGGTGAGCGGCCAGGTGAAGGCCTTGCGCCCCGAGAGCCAGGCCAGCGCGCGCGGCGAGAAACGCATCTCGATCTCGGGCCAGCCGCGCGCGTCGGGCGGCCAGGCGACGGCCGCGTCCGGCGCCAGCGCTTCCGTGTCCAGGATTCCCCACGGCGCGTGCTGGGATCGTCTCGCGCCGCACAGCGTGGTGTGAATCGTTCCGGTCGGGATGCCGGTGACGTCGACCTCGGTGCAGAGCTCGGCGGTGGTGGTGGCCGGCCAGTTCCAGCCTCCGCCCAGGCGATCGAGATCGACGTCGAAGTGCCAGAACGGATGCGACGCGCGTCCCTCGGCGCGCGCGGCGAAACGCTCGATGCGGTGCGCGAGCTCGACTCGCGCCGGCCCGGCGAGCCACGCCGTCGATAGCAGCGCTCCGCCCAGCCCCGCGAACAGCATCGCGGGCGGGAAGCGCAGCGCATCGAGGATCCAGCCGGCGCCGAAGCGCGCGGCCCATCGCACGAGCGCTGGGCCCTGGCCGGGTGCTCGCTGGGTCGCGCTCCTCCCGCGTCGGGGGCCGGTGTCGTCGGGTTCGACGGGTTCTTGCATGAGCTCGCCGACGTCTCGATCGAGCGCGCATTCCCGGCGGCGCGGGCCGAGCGGGCCAGGATCTTACAGCGGAGCTCGCGATGTGGTGTCGGTTCCGGGAGCGCTTTCCGGTTCATTCATCGAGGGAATCGATGCGACGCCCGGTGGGGGCTTTGGTCGTGCTCACCGTCGCGCTGGCCAGCGCGCAGGGCATGGGAACGATCCGTTCGGGCTGTCCTCCGCGGCGGGCTCGGTGGCCAACTCGACCGCCTTGGCGAGCTTCAGGTTCTCCGATCTCGCGGTGGGCGCGCCCAGGCGCGGCCTCGCCGGGCGCGAACCTGGATGGCGTGTCCTCCCACGGCGCCGCGGCGGTGATGTTCGGCGCGCTCTTCGCGGACGGGTTCGAAAGTGGCGGGCTGCTCGGGTGGAGCTTGCGCGCCCAATGAGCGCGAGCGCGAACCCGCCTCAGCAGCGGTGGTAGTGGCTCATTTCGACGCTACTGCCGACCCTTCAGTCCGCGGCCGCTTCGGTCGCCGCTGCGAGCGCGGTGACCACCGCCTCGACGATGTTCCAGTGCTCGCGAGCGTCGAGGCGCTGCTCCCAGAAGCCGCACGCGACCGCGGCGCGTAGCACCGCCTCGCACACGATCAGGTTGTTGTCCTTCGAGTCCTCCCAGCCGAGCCGCTCCTGGATGGCGCGGAAGTCCGCGACGGAGAAGCGCACCAGGATCTGCACGAGCTCCTCGTCGTCCTCGCGCCTGGCGAAGAAATCGGCCCAGAAATAGGGCTCGATGGGGTCCTCGATGAAGCGCCGGTCCGGTTCGAGGTGGAGCGTCACGGCTCGTTCTTCCGCATCAGCCGGTTGACGTCGCGCTGGGAGATGCCGAGCAGGTAGAGCAGCGCCTGCATGTCGTTGCGGTGGATCGAGCCGCGCGCGGCGCGGCGCGCGGCCTCCTTGGCGCGGAACGCGATGCCGAGGCCGGCGGTCTCGAGCATCGGGATGTCGTTGGCGCCGTCGCCCACCGTCACCACCTGCGAGAGCGGCACGCCGGTCTCGGCGGCGATCTGGCGCACGCGGTCCGCTTTCCCGGCGGCGTCGATGATGGGCGGGATCACCCGGCCGGTGACGGTATCGCCGTCCATCTCGAGCACGTTGCCGAAGGCGTAGTCGAGGCCGAGGCTCGCGCGCAGGTGCTCGGTGAAGAACGTGAAGCCGCCGCTGATGACGCCCACCTTGAACCCCAGCGCCTTGAGCACCGTGATGGTCTCCGCGGCGCCGGGAGTGAGCTGCATCGACGCGGTCACCGCGTCGAGATCGGCGCGGGTGAGCCCCTTGAGCAGCGACACCCGCTCGACGAGGGCGCCGGCGAAGTCGAGCTCGCCCTCCATCGCGCGGCGGGTGATCGCCGCCACTCGATCCACCACTCCGGCGCGGCGCGCCAGCTCGTCGATCACCTCGCCGGCCACCAGCGTCGAGTCGGCGTCCATCACCACTACCCGCTTGCTCTTCCGGTGCACGTTCTCGGGCGCGATGCCGACGTCCATGCCGACCGCTTCGCAGGCGCTCAGGAGATCGCGGCGGAACGCGTCGACGTAGGCGGTGCGCGACACGTCGACGATCAGCTCGGCGGCGCGGATGTCCTCTTCGGCGAGCCGCCGGATGGTCACGATGTTGGCGTTGTGGCGCGCGATCGCCGCGGCCACGGTGGTCACCATGTGCGCGATCTCCGCCTCGCCGAGCAGCGTGACCGCCCACAGGTCCTGCTCCTTCAGCATCCGGAGCTCGGGATGCGAGATCGAGCGCACTTCGGTGGTGAGTCCGAGCCGGGTGGCGGCGGGCAAGAACTCGCGCAGCAGCACCTGCGCCCGCTCGGGGCGGTTGCCGAGGTCGACCAGGAACGAGAGGGCCAGGAAATTCTGCAGCGTGGCTTGCTCGACGTCGACCAGGTCGATGCTGCCGCGCGCGAGAATCCCGGCGAGCTCGGCCAGGATCCCGGGCCGGTCGGGGCCCGAAACCGAGAGGATCAAAGGCTCGTCGATCTCGCGCATGTTCGCCGCCTCGCCGCGCGCCTCACCGTATCACGCGCCTCGCGACCGACAGCCGCGGATACGAGAGACCGCGTCCCTCGGGCGGCCTGCTAGACTCGCCGGCTTTCCAGGAACGCTCGGGGGATGGTCATGGCGAGGCAGGATTTCGCGGGTCTGGTGGCGTGGGTGACCGGAGCGACGTCGGGCATCGGCCGCGCGGTGGCGCTCGAGCTGGCGTCGCGCGGCGCCGACGTGGCGGTGTCGGGACGGCGCGAGGACCGGCTGCGCGACGTGCTGCGGGAGGTCGAGAGCCGCGGGCGCCGCGGGCTGGTGGTGCCGTGCGACGTCACCGACGACAGCGCCGTCATGTTCGCGGTGGAAGCGGTGGCGCGTGACCTGGGCAAGGTGGACGTGGTGGTCGCGAACGCGGGCTTCGGCGTCGCTGGACGAGTCGAGACCCTGACCGCCGCGGACTGGCGGCGCCAGTTCGAGACCAACGTGATCGGCCTCGCGATGACCGCGCGCTACGCGATCGGCGAGCTCAAGAAGACCCGCGGACGGCTGGCGCTGGTGGGCAGCGTGTCGGCGATGCTCTCGACGCCCGGCATGGCGGCCTACTCGGCGTCGAAGGCGGCGGTGCGCGCGATCGGCCAGACCCTCTCCATGGAGCTCGACGGCACCGGCGTCTCGTGCACCACCATTCATCCGGGCTTCGTCGAGAGCGACATCGCGAGGGTCGACAACCAGGGCCGCTTCGACGAGAACCGCAAGGACAAGCGCCCGCACGCCTTGATGTGGCGCACCGACAAGGCCGCGCGCGTGATGGTGAACGCGATCGCGCGCCGCGACCGTGAGTACGTGTTCACGTGGCACGGCAAGTTCGGCGCCTTCGTGGCACGCCACGCCCCCGGCATCGTCCACTTCGCGATGACCCGCGACTCGGCCAAGCGCACCGCGAGCGCCCAGCTCAAGTCGCAGTCCGCCTCCTGAGCGCCGTTCCCCGCCGGCCCAGAGTCATCCCCCGCCATCGCCCTGCTTGATGGCGCTCCACCGGGAGGTGTCGCCGGTCTCGACGCCGTCGCTGAAGATCACCGGGTCGGCGCAGCTTCCGGCCGCGGAGAGCGTCACGTCGTCGATCCACCAGCCCACGGCACCCAGCGACTGGTCCGAGCCGAAGCGGAAGCGGAAGCGCAGGGACTGGCCGCCGAAGTCGGAGAGGTCGGTGATGACGTGCACGAACTTCCCCGCGCTGCCGATCGACGCCTGCCACGCCAGCCGTCCGCCGATGGGGCTCGAGAAGTCGCCGCTGATCTGGCCGTTGTAGCCGCCCTGCACGAAGCGCGTCGGATTGCCGGTCAGCACGTCCTGCCAGGTCGAGCCGCCATCGGTCGAGATCTCGAGCACGGCTCCGTCGTAGTCGGCCTCGCTCACCAGCCGGTGCCAGAAATCGAACGTCACCGGCGCCGAGGGCAGCGAGAACGAGCCGGCGTAGGCGAGCTGCTTGTCGTTGACCGACGAGGTGTCCGGCACGAACCAAGAGTGGCCGCCGGAGTGGGAGTCGCTGGTGACGACCGAGAAGGTGGCCGAGGGACCGGAGCCACCGGCGGTGAGCCCGCTCCCGCCGGATTCGGCGCCGTCGGAGAAGAGCACGGTGGGAGGTCCGCCCGGTGTCACGGATCTCTCGATCAGGTTCGGGTCGGGGACACCTTTCTGGCAGGGCCCGGCGCTCGGCGGCGCTCCGGCGATCTCCTCGGCGCGGACCACGTAGTGGAGCGCCATGCCGGCGGGTGCGGTGGTGTCGGTGTAGCTGGTGCTGGTGAGACAGCTCGCGACCGCGTTCGCGGCGGTGGGCGCGAAGCCGGGGCTGGCGGAGCGATGGACGCTGTAGACGATCTCGCCGCCGCAGCTCGGCGTGGCCGGGTCCCAGGAAAGCACGGCTCCGCAACCGTCGGTGCCGGCGCTCGCGACGTCCGTCACGCCCGCGAAGGCCGGCGGTAACGCGCACACTCCATCGGCGTCGGCCTGGGCGCAGCTGCTCATGCTCGATTCGCACGACTCGAGCGGGTCGATGGCCGTCACCGCGTACGCATAGGACGACCCGCCCGAGACCGTGTGATCCGAGTAGCTGGTGCCGGTGACGTGCTCCGCGAGCAATGTCGGACCGTCGGCCGGGCAGCCGCCGAGCAAGCGGAACACGCGGTACTCGCTGGCACCCCCGACCGGATCCCACGTGAGATCGATCTGGTTGGGTCCGCTGGGTGTCGCCGCCAGCCCCGTGGGCGCCTGGGGTGCCGCGCACTGCCCGAGACCGTCGAGCGTCACGACGCCGCTCGCGAGCGGATCGAGCCAGTCGGAGGCGCGGGTCTCGCTGTTGCCGCCGCCCAGCCACGAGACCGAGAATCGGCCGTAATAGTCGGAGAGATCGTCGCCGGTGGCGCCACACACCGACGGGCCGCCGTGAAGCTGGCCAACGAACCGCCGCGAGGAGTCGTAAAACGGCGACCCCGACGAGCCCGGCTCGGTGACGCCGGGCGTGTCCGGGAAATAGGGCGGGGCACTCGACCAGTGCACCCACAGATGGGTTCCGTCGCCCGGAACCACCCTCCCCGAATCGCTGGTCGTCGTGGTGGGCGTGGTCGCGAAGGTGATGCGCTTCTCGTAGTCGTCGGGATGATGGATCGTGGCGCAGGCGCCGGTTCCGGCCGGATCCGAGGGATCGTCCGTCGGCGTGCAGTCGAAGTCGCCGTGGCCTTCGCCGCCGGGGGCCTGCCACGCCGTCCGGTTCCAGCCGGCCCAGTAGACGTCGAACGCGGGATCGATGGGATCCTCGAGCTCGACCAGCGTGAAGTCGGACAGCGCGTAGTCGGCGCGCAGGATCGCGCCGGTGTTGTACTGGGAGAGGGAGCCGTCGCCCGGCGCACCGCTCTCGGGGCTGCCCGGCTCGCGGCACGTGGAGTTCTGATAGTTCCAGTAGACCACCAGCGAGGCCGCGTCGCCGGTGTCGATCCCGCAGTGGTGGGCGGTCACTAACAGCGGCTTGCGATCGCCCGGGACGTCGTTGAGCAGCGAGCCGCTGCAGAAGGTCGAGCCGCCGGTCGAGATCACGCCCACGGCCTTGGCATTGGTG
>CAZYWA010000089.1:0-19858 GCA_964650975.1 uncultured bacterium | reverse complement strand
CTGGATGCCGAGCCGTGGGATGGTGACGGTCTCCACGTCGTAGGCGCCCACGGGCGCGAAGAATCCGTACGAGATCTCGAGGTCGAAATGCTGCGGCGACCATCCCAGCCAGACCGGCTGCACGTAGAGATCGCCGACGTTGAACTGCGACTGGCTGTCGGTCTGCGTGAGCTCGTCGCGGAAGTTGGTGGTCACCTTCGACGAGGTGTTGCCGAAGGTCGGCGTGATCAGGAAACCGAGGTGGCCGCCGAGGATGTCCCACGGCGCCACCCACGCGAGCGTCGGCGCCAGCACGAAGAGATCGAGGTTGGCCTTGAAGCCGAGCGGGACGGCCGGCCCGCCCGGGGCCTGCAGATCGATCTGCTTCACCTTGTTGCCGTTCGAGTCGGTGAGCGTGTCGGTGGTGTAGTAGACGCCGTAGCCCACGAAATAGAACCCCGGGTCGGGCACGAAGAAGTCGCGCACGTTGCGGTTTCCCGGGCTCGCGGGCCCGAACTCGCTGGCGCGAGCGCGCGGCGCGCCCACCGCCAGCGCGAGCACGATCGCGATCGAGAAAGCGCCGGGCTGCTTGCGACACGCGATCATCGTTCCTCCGGTGAGTGCGCGCGAGGATCGCGCGCGGTCGAACGTAGACCGGCCAACCTGACACGTGGATGACAACAGCTGCCAGCGGCGGACATTCGAGCCGCCGCTGCCGGCACCGAGGGACCGGTGGCCCGCCAGCTCGGAATCACCGGATGCCGTCCTGGAGCGCGCGCTCGAGGTCGTTCGCCAGCCGGCTTCGGTTCTCGGGGGTCACGGTGAGCAGCTCGGCATCCGGCCGCTCTCGCACCCGTGCCGGAAAGCCGCTCGCGTGGCGATGCACCGTGGCGACGACGCAGGCCTCCGAGTCGAGCAGCCGCGACACGGCCGACACGAACGACGGCGACATCGAGCAGGCCGGACCGATCTCGTCGACGAGGTACGAGGTAAACGTCGCCCGGGGCTCCCTCGCGGAGCTCCGTCTCGACGAGCATTCCGAGGAGCGCCAGATCCACACCCGCGCGGCCGAACCGCGCCGGCGAGTCGATGTCCGGGTGGATGAACACACCGCCGGTGCCCCCCACGCCGTCGAGCCGCCAGCCCACCCGCTCGCCCTTCACGTGGATCGCGCGGCTCACGAAGCCGCGGATCGCGCCACCTGGCGACCGCTCGAGCAAGCCGCAAAGCGCCGCGGTCTTGCCGATCCCCGACGGGCCGGTGAGGAGCAGGTTGTGGCGAATCCCGGAACGCACGGTCGACTGGACAGGATAGGCGAATCCGACGCTCTTGCGGCGCATCCCACGACCCGGAGGGCTGCGGTCCCTCGCAGCCGCAGCGTCTCGTCGCCATCCAGCGCTGCGGACGCGAGCGACCGCGTCCTGGACCGCGTCCCTCCGGCTCATCGCCCTCGTTTTTTCCTCCCCCTCGAGCGTGAAAATGCCGTGGTAGCTTGATCGCCGGTCCACACGGGCGCGGCCGGCGGTTCGCCTATGGCCGCGCCGCGCGGCTTCGCGCGTGGCGCTTTCCGACTACCGCATCGACTACCTCGAGCAGGCGCTCGCCGATCGGTACCGCTTCGTGCGGTTGCTCGGCGAGGGCGGCTTCGCGGCTGTCTACCAGGTCACGCACGTCCACCTGGGGCGCACCGAGGCGCTCAAGGTGCTGCTTCGCGACCACCGCGACGAGCCCGAGTTCGCGCGCCGCTTCGAGCAGGAGGCGCGGGTCGCCGCGACCCTCGATCACCCGAACATCGTGCGCGTCCACGACTTCGGCGAGGCGAACGGGATCTTCTGGTACTCGATGCAGTACGTCGAGGGCACCACGCTGGCGCGGATCCTGAACCGCGGCCCGATGCCGGTGGAGGAGGCCGTCACGATCCTGTTGCCGATCGTCGACGCGCTCGAGTTCTGTCACCGCTCCGGTGTCGTGCATCGCGACGTGAAACCCGAGAACGTGCTGCTCGACATGGATGGCATTCCGCACCTGATGGACTTCGGGATCGCGAAGTCGGCCGACGATACGCAGCGCACCCGCACCGGCCTGTGGGTGGGTACGCCGGCCTACGTGGCGCCCGAGCAGCTCGCCGGCGAGCCGGTGGACGGACGAGCCGACGTTTATTCCGTGGGCGTGATGCTCTACGAGATGGCGAGCGGCGCCTGTCCCAATCCCGCCGACAACGTCGCCAAGACGCTGCTCGCGCGGCTCCGCGACGACGCGCCGCCGCTCTCGCTCGCGGTGCCGGGAATCGATCCCGCGTTCGAGGCGCTGGTGATGCGCTCGCTGGCACGCGATCCGGTGCAGCGGCCCGCGAGCGCGGCCGCGCTGTGGAAGGAGCTGGCTCCGCTGATTCCCGCGGAGACGCTGGACGCTGGCCCGGACCCGCGCACGACCTGGGCGGTGCGCGCGGCTGCTCGGCCGCGAGCTGCGCCGCCCCCGGAGGTCGAAGGCGGAACCGGCGGCGCACCGCCGGCGATGAGCCGAACCCTGATCGGCGAGCTCGTCAGTCATCGTCGCAGCATGGTGTCGGTGGGAGTGCTGGGTGGCGCGGCGGCGGCCGTGCTGCTGGTGCTTTCCGTGCTGTTGACGCGCGAATCGGCAAGCGTGACCGCGCCGCCGGCAGCGC
Source organism: uncultured bacterium (assembly GCA_964650975.1). Lineage (GTDB taxonomy): Bacteria > JADJOY01 > JADJOY01 > JADJOY01 > JADJOY01 > CAZYWA01. The sequence goes on along the minus strand of CAZYWA010000089.1, from coordinate 17,214 downwards.
GTGCAGTCAGCACGCCTTCGGCTGAGACACCCAAACCGGCGATCGCGAGCGTGATCGCGCCGCCGGCAGAGCGCCCCGATGCCCCTCCCTCTCCAATCCAGCACGAGCACGAGACGCCCCGCCGCCCGAGTGCCCCGGAGCGGCCGCCGAGCTCTTCCCCCACCGCAGCACCCGAAGCACCCCCGCGACGGCCGGTCCGGGCGCCGCAGCCGGTCGTTCAGACCCCGCCCGACATCGGCCCGGAGCTGGCCGCGCGGTGTGGCGGTGGGTTCTCGCAGGTCACGCTCACCATCGGTGCCGACGGCCACGTGGCGCGCGGCCGGATGCTCGCCCGGGCACCCACCGATTGTGATCGCGCCGCGCTTGCCGCGGCGCTAACATGGACGTTCACGCCTGCAGCCGACGCCAGTGGTCAGCCGATCGAAGCGACGTATGCGTTCGCGGTTCCTCTACCGGAAAAATAGCCCCACTACCGAGCCGGCACGTCGCGCGCCGATACCGCATACGGGCCGCGCGCTCTTCTGGTGCGCCGTCGCGGCCGCGGTCGTCGCGGGCTGCGCCGCGCAGAAACTGACGCCGCCTCCCGGCGACCTCGCCGTGCAGGTGACCGCGGCTCCGTACGATGCGGACGTGACCTACAAGGGCTCTCCCTTGGGGCGGACGCCGATGTCCCTGTCGGTCGCCAGTGTCGCGGACGTGGTGGCGCTCGACGCGCAGGTCGCTGGCCGGCTGCCGGTCGAGAAGCGGGTGCGCTTCGAGACCCCCACCCAGATCGCGCTCTCGTTCCGGTTCGATCACCCGTCCGCGAGCGTCGCTGCGCTCGGCCTCGCGAGGGCGGTGGTCTTCGATTACTCGAACAGCGCCACCTTCGATTTCGACCGCGCCGACCTGAAGCCCGAGTTCTCGCCGGTCCTCGCCAGCGAGGCCGACATCCTCAACACGTATTTCCCGGGGATCGACGTGTTCGTGTGCGGCTACACCGACAGCGTCGGCGCGCCGGCCTACAACCTCGAGCTGTCGCTCAAGCGCGCCCAGGCAGTGAGCGATTTCCTGCGCGGCCACCAGGTCGCGAAGGAGCGCATGCGGATCCAGGGGTTCGGCGCCGATTACCCGGTGGAGTCGAACGGGACCAAGGAAGGGCGCGCCCTCAACCGTCGCACCGAGGTCCTTCTCCCTCAGTAGGCGCGGGGACTCGAGATCCGTGATCGGCTCGTTCGGAGTTCCGGTGCTGCTCGCGGCGCTGGCGCTCTGCGCGGCGCTCGCCGCCGCCTTGCTGGTCCGCGACCGCACCGTGCAGCGGCTGAGCGCGGTGCTCGGCACCCGCGAGCGCCAACTCGCCGACCTCAAGGCTGAGATCGGAGAGCTTCACGCGCGGCTCGAGGAGCGAGTGCGCCAGCGCACCACCACGTTGAGCGAGCTCAACGACGCCCTGCAGCGCGAGATCGCCCATCGCCGCCAGACCGAGCAGGAAAAGGAGCGGCTCCAGGCCCAGTACATCCAGGCGCAGAAGATGGAAGCCGTGGGGCTCCTGGCCGGCGGGATCGCGCACGACTTCAACAACATCCTGGCCGGCATCGGCATCACCTCGGAGGTCACGCTCAAGAAGCTCGAGCCCAACGGCAAGCCGGCGGTGGCGCTGCGCCAGATCCTGGAGCTCGCCGGTCGGGCCGCCTTGTTGACCCGTCAGCTGCTCGCGTTCAGCCGCCAGCAGGTGCTGAGCCCGACGGTGGTGAGCCTCAACGATCTCGCCGAGAACATGCTGTCGATCTTGAGGCGCATCATCGGCGAGGAGGTCGAGATCGTGTTCAAGCGCGGCGCCGTCCCGGACGCGGTCGAGGTCGACCCGACGCAGATCGAGCAGGTGATCCTCAACCTGGTGGTCAACGCGCGCGACGCGATGTCGGGCGGCGGAGTGGTGACGATCGAGACCAGCGCCGCGTACGTGAGCGAGCCCGCCGACGTGGCGGCGGAGCCGCTCGCGCCTGGCCGTTACGTGGAGCTGCGGGTCTCGGACACCGGCGTGGGCATCGAGCCCGCGGTGATCGAGCACATCTTCGATCCCTTCTACACCACCAAGGACGCGGGCAAAGGGACCGGGCTCGGACTCGCGACCGTCTATGGGATCGTGCGGCAGCACGCCGGCGCGGTGCGCGTGGCGTCGGCGGTGGGAAAGGGCACCAGCTTCCGGGTGCTGTTGCCCGCCACCGAGAAGTCGGTGCCGCCGGGCAACCAGCTGGCCCCGTTCTCGGCGCCCAGTGGAGAGTCGCGCACGCTGCTCCTGATCGAGGACGACGACCTGGTGCGCAGCACCCTGCGCCAGGTGCTCAAGGCCGAGGGCTACAACGTGCTGAGCGCCGCCGACGGCGAGTCCGCCGAGCGGATGTTCGAGGAGGTGGGCGCCGAGATCGACGTGCTGGTGAGCGACGTCGTGTTCCCCGGCGGCAGCGGGCCGGAGCTCTATCTGAACCGCCTCAAGCCGCGCTTTCCGCGGCTCAAGGTGCTCTTCATGTCCGGCTACACCAAGCCCGACCGCCTCCGCGAGCTGGTGCTCGACGAGGGCATCCCGTTTCTCGAGAAGCCCTTCACCTCGGCGGAGCTGGTGATGCGCCTGGCGCGGCTACTCGCCGCGGAGACGCCAGGTCCGGCGAGCCCTCAGAAGGTGTAGCCGAGATCGGATGCTGTTTGGAGGGACGCGGCGTTCCCTCGCGTCCGCAGCGTCTGAGTCAATGATGGACGCCTGCGGCTGCGAGGGACCGCAGCCCTCCGACGGCCAGGCAGGAGCCCCCCGGGGAAACAACCCTCAGGGATAGAGCGAGGCGACCCGCACCGCGTCGAAGCCCGCGTAGTTCTTGGTGCCGTTCGGGTCGCGGATCTTCATGTCCCAGACCTTGAGCGAGTCGGAGCGCCGCACTTCCGCGTACTCGCTCCAGTTGAGGCCGAACGGGATGGGCGGCTCGCCGATGCCGTTGTTCGAGATCAGGTACGTCCCACCTGGCTCCACCTCCAGGCAACCCGCGCCGTAGTTGAAGATGGGCGGCGAGTAGCTGGGATCGATGTAAGTCCACGCCTCGGATTCGGTGTCGCCCTGGAGGTCGAGCGCGTACTCGACCGAGCGCGATTCCTGGGGCTGATCCAGCTGGCCGTTGTCGAGCATCGTGATGTTGCCGTTCGCGATCTGCGTCGCGCAGTGCTGCTCGCTCGGGTAGAGGCCGCCGCCCACCAGCGCCAGGAACGGCCAGTTGTCGTCGCCGGTCGAGCTGGCGTCGTTCTGGCCGATCACCCACTCCATCTGCTGCGTCGCGCGGTGCAGCTTGAACACGATGCTCTGCACCTTGCAGGACACGATCACCGAGTCGTCGGCCGGCAGGTACTGGATCGACGTGCAGCGCGTGCCGTCCCGGGTGCTGGTGTTGTACATCAGGTTGTAGTTGGGGTTGTTGAACGATTCCCAGTTGGGCACCCGGTGCGGATCGAGCACGTCGAGCATCTTGATCTCGCTCACCACCTGTCCCGCGCGGGTGAACTCGACCAGGATGTCGCCGACCACGTTGCACACGCCGTTCGGGCACACCGACTGGCTCGGGTAGCCCGAGTAGGTGCGCATCTCGGTGGCGATGGTCATGATGTTGCCGTTCGGCATCTCGATGAAGTCGTGGTGCATCGAGTCGAGGCCGAGCTGCGCCGCGGTCCACTGGTTGACCGTGTTCCCCATGTTGTCGAGCTCGACCAGCGTGCCGTTGGGGATGCCGGGATCGTTGATGCCCTTCGACTTCACGTAAAAGAAGTGGCCGTTCGAGAACTGCCGTGTATGGGTGGCGATGTTCGAGTCCTGGAAGTACCAGACCACGTGGCCGGCCGCGTCGAGCGCGTAGATGTTGCCGCCGCCGGCGTTCTCGTCGGCGCCCATCGACATCACCGTGTAGCCCGGCTGCATGAGCGCCGCGTTCGAGAGCGTGGTCTGGAAGGGCGGCGTGTCGGTGGGCATGGTTCCCGGCGTGTAGGTGGCCGGACCGGCGGTCGCGATGTGGCCGTTGCCGTCGTCGGCGCTCACGTTGAAGGTCTGCAGCACGCCCGAGATCATGTTCACCACGTTGATCGAGTGGCTGGTGCCGGGCGCCGAGCTGGTGCGGCCGCTCACGGGCACCGTCCAGGTGCCGGCCGTGGTCGTGACGGTGGCCGCGGGAGTCGCCGGATTGTTGGTGGTGAACGTGAGCGTGCCGGCGAGGATGCTCTTCGGATTGACCGTGAAGTGGAGGTTCGAGATGAGCAGCGTTCCGGCCGCGACCAGCGTGTGAGGAAGGGTGCCCGACGCCTGGCCGGCGTTCACCACCTTCACCTGGTACGTGCCGGGAGCCTTGCTGGCGGGGATGGTCGCGACGATCTGGGTGTCGCTCCACGACACGATCGCGAGGTTCGCGTTGTCGTAGACCACGTTCGATCCCGAGACCTGGGTGGCGCCGAAACCCGAGCCGGCGAGCGTGATGTTGCTGCCCGCAGCCGCCGGGTTGGGCGCGACGCTGGTGAGCGTCACGCAGCCGGTGAGGAGCGCCAGCACCGGGAGAATCGCCAGCGAACGCAGCCCGCGAACCGACGTGAGACAACGCATCGATGACCTCCCCGTGTGCTCGCCCGCGCGAGGGGTCCGCGGCGCGCACGACCACTTCGTGGCCAATGTCCTTCGTACCACGGCGGAAGGTAACCGGTCGAACCGAGAGGACCCGGTGCGTCGGTCGCGTGCGATGCGCGGCTCGCAAATCCTTACAATCGATTTGAAGACTCTCGTGCGCGGTGCGGGTTGCACGCGCACGCTCCCGCGCAGCGAAACGCCGCATTCGCACTCGTCATTGAGCGCTTCCGATCCGAGATTCGGGCCGATCCTGTCTCCGGCACAGGCATTGCTTCTGTGGCCGTCATGGACATCATCGGCTTGCTCAAGCGCGATCATCGCAACGTCAAAAGCCTCTTTCGCGAGTTCGAAAAGAGAAACGGAGATGTGCAAAAGCAGAAGATCGCCGAGCGCATCATCGAAGAGCTCTCGTTGCACGCTTCGATCGAAGAGCAGCTCGTTTACCCGCTGTTGCGCGTCAGGGATCCGAAGTCGAAGGACCGCGTGCTCGAGGCCCTCGAGGAGCATCACCTCGCGAAGACGACGCTCGCCGAGCTCGATGCCATGTCGACGGCGGACGAGCGTTACGACGCCAAGATGACGGTGCTGGCCGAGTCGATTCGCCATCACATCGAGGAAGAGGAATCGCAAGTCCTGCCGCGGCTTCAGCGCATGACCACCGACGAAGAGCGAAAGCGCCTCGCGGACGCGGTTCCGGACCTGAAGGAGATCGCGCCCAATCATCCCCATCCCATGGCTCCCGATTCGCCCCCGGGGAACGCGATCGCCGGCCTGCTGACCAAGATCCTCGACATCGGGAAAGACGCCGCGCGGCTCATCAACGACTCGACCAAGGGGAAGGCCCGGCGAACGGCGAAGGACCTGCGCCGTCGGGCCAGCGGACGCCCTCGCCGAGACGGCGTCGCGCAGCGCCGGCTGGCCCACGTCGTCGGAACGTCGACCGTGTGACCGGAAGGCTGCCGCGATCATGGGTGCGAGAGTCCTCGAGCTCGAGGCATTTCGAACCACGAAGCACGCTCGCACGCGAAACCGTTCACGCGTTCGAGCGGCCTCGTCGGCTCACCAGCAGCCCGTGAGCCGCCGAGCGCCGGCGTCCCTGGGATGGGTCGTGTGCAACCTTCGCGAACGGGCCGGCTTCACGACCCAGGAGCTCGCGCCGAGAGCCGGCATGACGCCGGCTCGGCTGGCCGCCATCGAGCACGATTGCGCGGGGCGAGTCTCCCGAGAAGAGATCGAGGCTCTCGCCAGGGTCACGCTGGCGAGATTGGTCGTCGCGGGCCTGGAAGGTCTTTGAGAGAGCTCACGCGTCGCGATCGCTCGGCTCGGCTCGTGACCGAGCCAGGCAAGTCGGCGCCTTCGCGAAGACGCCGGACGGCGATCGCGGCGCTGATCGCCGTCACGTCGGTGGCCGCGCTCGGGACCGGTCTCAAAGCGACGGCCGCGGGAGCCCTCGTCCGCGCGACGCGACGTTTGGCGGCCGCCCGTCTCGAGCTCTCTTACCAGTCGCTGCACCTCGGTTGGCGGCGCGGTCCCGCCGTCGAGATCGACGGCGTTCGCATCGTGGATTCCACCGCGAAAATGGTGGGTCTTCGGATCGAGCGCGTGACGGTGGGGCCCAGATGGACGCGACTTCTGCGGGGCGAGATCGTCATCGGCGACGTGGCCTTGGATCGCCCTGAGCTACGGTTGGCGCCGGAGTCCGAGGGCGGGATCGACTGGCGCGGGGTGGTCGAGCGCATCCGGACCGAGACCGGCGACGGGAGCTCTGCGCGAGCGGCGCCGAGCTCGGGCGGGCCGTCCGCGTCACGGCTTGCCGATCGAATCGAAGTGCGGCGCGGGCGGCTCGAATGGCTCGACCGAGGTGCCGCCGGTGCGCGCCAGGCCGCGCTCGACCCGGTCGATCTCTCGGTGGTGCGCACCGGCAAGAGCGGCCCCTTCGACCTCGCGCTGCACGCCGCGCTCGCGGATCCGTCTCGCAGCCAGGGAGCGGATACCGCTGCGCTCACCGCAAAGGGCACGGTCGGTGACGCACGGAGCGGGTCGTGGGGCGAAAGTCCGGTGGCGCTGGACCTGAGACTCGCGCACGCCGACCTCTCGTTGCTCACGCCCTGGTTGCCGCCGGGCCTCGGCGCCCGAGCGAGGCTCGGCGGAATCGCCGACGTGTCGGCACGAGTGGAGGGCTCGCTTCACGAGACACTGACCGGCCAGGCCTCGCTCGCGGTGGCCGATGGGAGCTGGTCGATCCCGGTGGCGTGCCCGGACACGCGGGCGCAGAAGCACATCGCGGCGCGCGCTCGCTTCCAGCGACGGGCCGGCACGATCACGGCCGAGGATCTCGCCGTCGACTCGGACGATCTGCACGCCCGCGGACGCTTGGAGCTCGCCGATGCGGGCGGCGCCGACCCGGTCCTGCGGGTCGAGGTCGAATCGCCGTGGCTCGATCTGGTTCCGGTGGCTCGGCTGTTGCCGGTCGAGATCCTGGGACGAGTGGTCCCGTATTTCGCGCGGGTGGTCGACCGAGGGCGCGGCCGGGTGGTGCCGCTCCGGATCGAAAGGCACCTGCACGACACCGGCGGAGACGCGTCGTCCGAGCGCACGCGCGAGGGGTTGAGCGGACGACTCGAGTTCGAGGGTGCCGGCGGAGTTCCGTACCCCGGTCTGGCGCGGTTCTCCGACGTCACCGGCGCGGTCGGATTGAGCCACGGGGACGTCGCGATCGATGGTTTCGCCGGGCTCTACGCGCATTCGGAGCTCTCCGCGGTCCACGGCGCGGTGCACGACCCGTGGGGCGCTGCCACGCTCGAGCTCCACGTGGACCGAGCCAGCGTCGAGCTCGCGGACCTGCACGAGCTGCTCGGATCCACGCTGATGCCCGAGCCCACGCGCCGAGCCATGCAGCAGATCGAAGTCTCGAGCGGCCGGCTCGACGGTAGCGCGCGCTTCGACAGCGCTCGCCACGCGCCGCTCCAGGTGAGCGGCCAGGGCACTGTCTCGGCCGCCGCGCTCCGCTGGGCTTCGCGCGATCTCGCCTTCCACGACGTGAGCGGACCCGTCGAGCTCGCGAACGGCCGGCTCGCGACGGGCGGGCTCGACGTGAGCTACGGCGCCAGCTCCGCCCGGCTGCGTGGATCGCTCGACGATTCCCTCGAGGATCCCACCCTGGATCTCGAGATCAGCGCCAAGTCGTTTGCGGCGGAGGATGCGTTCCGGCTCGCCGACCGCGCGCAGGACGCCCGATCCGGATTGCCGAAGGAGCCTCATCCGGGACGGCTCTCCGGTCGCCTGCGATTGCACGGCGCGATCGCGAGGCCCGCGGAGCTCGAACGCTCGGCGCGACTCACGCTCGAGGGCGTCGACGTGGGGCCGCCGCTCGTCGCGCAGCCGCTCGAGCGAGTGAGCGGCCAGGTGTCGCTGGACGGTGATCGCGCCCGGTTCGATCTGGACCAACTGACGTGGCGAGGGCTTCGCGCTCGGGCGAGCGGCTCGGTCTCGGAGCTGGGTGGCGAGCACCCGCAGGTGGAGGTGGACGGGCAGGCGCTCGAGCCGGTGGATCTGGATCGGCTTGCGGAGCAGCAAGGTGTAGGCGACGCCTCCCCCCCGGGCGCTGGGCCACCCGCGGCGCACTCCGCCATGCCCTCGGTGACGGGACACGTGGTTTTCCCGCAAGCGCGATTCCGCGACACGCCGGTCGACGACCTCGATGCGTCGTTTCGGTTCCAGCCCCACGAGCTCGGGATCGATCACGCCCGCGGGCGCGCGCTGGGCGGCCGCTTCGACGTGAGCGCGCGCATCGCGCTTCCCGTGAAGGACGGATCGCGGGTGGAGATCGATCCGCACATCGAGGGCGTGGACGCGCCCGGTCTTCTCACGATGCTGACGGTGCCCTGGAAGGCGCTTTCCGGCCGCGCCGACGTGACCGGGCACGTCGCCTTCACGTTGCCGGTGCGAAGCGCGCTCGACGCGCTCACAGGCCAGCTCGACGTGACCCTCGAGGAGGGAAGGATCGAGCAAGCATCGACGCTCTGGACGGTGCTCGACGTGGTGGATTTCTCGAGCTCGTTCGCGAGCCCCGCGGCTTGGCGCGAGAGCGGGCTCGAGTACCGCGACGTGACCGGCGAGATCGAGCTCGGCCAGGGATGCGTCCGGACCCACGGTCTCGATCTCCACGGACCGACGGTGAATCTCACGGTCGCGGGACGGTTGGGGCTCGCCGATCAGCGCGTGGACGGCGTGGTCGCGCTCTCACCGCTTTCTCCCTTCCCCTTCGTGGACCGGCTGCTCGATCCCATTCCGGTCCTCGGCACCATCAAGCGCGGCCTCGGCATGTCGCTGATCGCGTTTCACGTGCAAGGCCGACTGGGCGAGGTGACGGTGACGTCGGAAACCCTCGATCGCATCGATTCGCTGCTCGACGACTTGCTGCCTGGAACCCCGCAAGACCCACCGACGGCGACCGACCCGAGCGACGGGCCAGCGCCGTGATGGTGGTGAAGCAGTGGTTCGCCAGGCGCTGTCGAACCGAGATTCCGGTCGGCGCGTTGTCGCGCCGGATTTGGGGTGGGGCCCCGCCCGAACTTTCCCGGAGGGCGAGCCGGCGCAGCCGGCGAGGGGCGAAGCCCAAAGTCGACGAAGTCAATTCACTTCGGGCGGGGCGGAGGCTTGGAAAGCCCCCGCGGCAACTCAGCGGTGCTGCCTGCGGACGAGGTAAGCTGCGTCGTTCTGCCGCGACTCACATGGGAGGCCGCTGTGACCACCACCACGTTGCCGATCCGGGGTGAGGGCCGTTTTTCCGCCAGCGACGGCACCGAGCTCTACGAGCGGTGGTGGCTCCCGGAGCGGGTGGCGAAGGCCACCGTGCTCATCGTGCACGGTCTCGGCGAGCACGTGGGGCGCTACGATCGCGTGGCGGGCGAGCTCAACGCGGCCGGCTATGCGGTCTTCGGCTACGACCACCGCGGGCACGGCCGCTCGGGCGGCCTGCGCGGCTACGTCGACTCGTTCGCGAAGCTGGTCGAGGACGCAGCGACGTTCCTGGCGCACGTGCGGGTCCGGAAGCCGCCCCAGCCGATCTTCATCCTTGCCCACAGCATGGGCGGAACGGTGGTCACGACCTGGGCGGTCACTCGCGCGCCGGACGTGCGCGGGCTGGTGCTATCGAGCCCGGGGCTCAAGGTGGCGGACGGATTCTCTCCGCTGGTGATCGCCGTGGGCCGATGGGTGTCGAAGGTGTTCCCGAAGGCGCCGACACAGAAGCTCTCGGCGCAGTACGTGTCCCGCGATCCCGACGTGGTGCGCGCCTATGAGAAGGACCCGCTTGTCTACCACAGCGGAGTCCGTGCTCGTACCGGAACCGAGATCCTCGACACCATGGACCGCCTCCACGAGCGGCTCGAGCAGGTGACGCTGCCGTTCCTGGTGCTCCACGGCTCCCAGGACAAGCTGACCGACTGCCAGGGCAGCCGCGATCTGCACGCCCGCGCCGCCTCCACCGACAAGACCATCCACATCTACGACGGCCTCTACCACGAGACCTTGAACGAGCCGGAGCGCGCGCAGGTCCTTTCCGATCTCATCTCCTGGCTCGACGCCCGTACCGGCTGAGCGCGCGCGCGGCTCCGCTCGAACGCCGAGGACGCGAAACACCGCGTCCCTCCGTCCGAACGACTACGGCGCCGTGTAGCTCCAGTGCAGCGTCGCGCCATCCTCGAAGCCGTCGGCGAAGAGCAGCGCGTGGTGATTCGGGTACCACACGATCTTGCCCTCGCCCGCGAGAGCGGCCAGCACGTCCACGGAGCCGTCGCCGTTCACGTCCGCCGCGATCACCGCTGCCGCTCCGTCCGCCGACGTGGCGACCGGGCGCGCGGTCCACGTGGTGCTCGCGTCGATGCTCTCGTACCAGGTGATCGAGCCGTCGACGGCCGCGGTGGAGAGCACCTCGAGGTCGCCGTCTCGGTCCACGTCCGCGGCGACGACCGACGAGGCACCGTGCGCGGTGGTCGAGAGCGTGTGCAGCTTCCAGCCGGCGCCCGCGCCGTTGTTCTCGTACCAGGCGACGGTCGAATCCCCCGGGCTCGCGGCCAGCACGTCGAGGTCGCCGTCGCGGTCGAGGTCGGCGGCGAACACACCGCGGACGCCAGCGGCGCTCGACGAGACCACGTGGCGGCTCCAGCCGTTCCCGTGCCCGTCGTTGGCGTACCAGGCCACCGTGTCCTGATCGGCGGAGGCGGCGAGCACGTCGAGGTCGCCGTCGTGGTCGAGATCGGCGGCGACGATCGACTGCACGCTGCCGGCGGTGACCGAGAGCGTATGCGCGCTCCAGCCTCCCGCGGCGCCGTCGTTCTCGTACCAGGCGATCTCGCCGCTTCCCGGCGCGGCGGCCACCACGTCGAGATCGCCGTCGCGGTCGAGGTCGGCGGCGAACAGCGCGGCGGCACCCGGCACCGCCGCGGAGATCGTGTGCGCGGTCCAGCCGGAGGCGTTGCCGTCGTTCTCGAACCAAGCGATCGACGAGCCCGTGGCCGACGCCGCGAGCACGTCGAGGTCGCCGTCGCGATCCAGGTCCGCGGCGCTGACCGCGCTGGCCCCGGCGACCGCCGACGAGATCACGTGGTCCGTCCAGGTGCTCGCGTCACCGGAGTTCTCGTGCCAGGCGATGGTGTCGCTCTGCGCCGATGCGGAGATCGTGTCCAGGTCTCCGTCGTGATCGAGGTCCGCCGCGTAGAGCGCCGAGGCACCCGGCGTGGCGCTCGAGATCGTGACCGGTCCGCCGAACGAGGCGCCCTCGTTCACCAGATCGTTCCGGAACCACAGCACGTCGTCGTCGATGTAGGACGCCGACACCACGTCCAGGTCGCCGTCGCCGTCGAGATCGCCGGTGCGCGCGATCATCGGATCGGTGAGCTCGCGCGAGATCGGGTGCGGCGTCCACGACTTTCCGTCGCCGCCGTTTTCGTACCACGACACCTTGTTGCCGTAGGTCGCGGCCGAGAGCACGTCGATGTCGCCGTCGTGGTCGAGGTCGGCGCCTTCCGCGCACCAGGCGCCGCGCGCTCCGGTGAAGATGATGTGCTGGGTCGCGATGGTGCCGTGGCCGTCGTTCTCGTACCAGGCGATGGTGCGATCCTCGAACGAGGCGGAGAGGACGTCGAGATCGCCGTCTCCGTCGATGTCCGCGGCCGAGACGCCGCGCGGGTTCTGGATGGTGTCGGAGATGGTATGCACGGTCCAGGTGCCGCCGCTGCCGCCGTTCTCGAGCCAGCCGATCATGTTGCCGAGGCGCGCCGCGACCACCACGTCGGGATCGCCGTCGCGGTCGAGGTCGGCGACGTAGAGCGACGTGGCGCCGGCCGCGCCGGAGAGCATCGGGTGCTCGGTCCAGGTGCCGGCGGCGCCGTCGTTCTCGAACCACTGGAAGGTGCCGGCGTCGTACGAGGCGCCGACCACGTCGAGGTCGCCGTCGCCGTCCACGTCGGCGGGCGCGATCGCGAAGGCGCCGTCCGAGCCGAGCGCGATGGTGTGCGTGAGCCAGCCGCCCGCGGCGCCGTCGTTCTCGTACCACGCGAACTTGTCGTCGCCGATCGAGGCCGAGATCACGTCGAGGTCACCGTCGCCGTCGAGATCCGCCGCCGCCACGCTGCGCGGGGTGTGCGCGGTGGTGTTGATGGTGTGCGGCCGCCAGGACTGGCCGGTGCCGTCGCTCTCGAACCACATGATCTGGTTGTCGAAGAAGGACACCGCGACCGCGTCGAGGTCGCCGTCCCCGTCGATGTCCGCGAGCACCGCGTCGACCGCGCCGTTGAGCGAGGTGGTGATGGCGGGCGGATCAGCGAACGACGCGGTCCCCGCCCAGGCCCGTGGTCCGGCAGCGCCCAGCAGCGGGCCGATCACCAGCGCCGCACAGCGATATCGCCGTCGCCGGTTCGCGCGCGGAGCGGGAGCGAAGGCACCGCGGTGTCTCATGGGGTCTCGTGCGCGCCTTCGGATGAGATCCAGTCGCGCCTGCACCGAGGGAATGCAACCGGCTCGCCACGGGTCCGGGTGGGCGAGAGTGGATCGAGGCAACCAGCGGGTCCTGGAAGTCGCGCGGAAAGACGAGTTGAAATCGATAGTTGGCGATGAGTCTGGCGAGGTCGTGGAGAGCGGGGAGGAGCGGTTTGCGGGTCTGGGGTCGCACGCGTCAACTCCCTGACGGCGCAGAACTGCCCGCCGGGCCACCGTGCACTGCTGCTTGGCGTGCTCCCGACGACACGGGGTTGAGCGGTCGAGCGGCTGCGCGCGGGGTCGGCGCAGACCCGTCTCCGACGATGTCCGATCATCCGGGCGGCTCGACGGCGTTCCGGGTCGGGCGTTGCCGGGTCAGTCGAACACGGCGAGCGCACACAGCCGGTATGAGAGCCGGCGTTCGTTCCGCGACCGGTTACAGCCATGCCGAGGTCGTTGGCGCATTTCGCAACAAGCGTGGGGCGAAGCGCCCCCGGAGCGGAGGCGGTTCCCGGCGACGCTTTCAGCCGAACCGCGTGCCTCGAAGCACGCGGCGAGCATCGATTTCGAACGATCTCGCAAGCGTGTGGTCGCGTGCGGGCCGTGGCACAACCCGTGCACCCGTCGCGGGCAACCCAGCTCCGCGATGCGCCGCACGATGCGAACCTCGGGACTCGCGAGCGCGAATGCTCGGCGCGCGCCGCGAATGTTGGTGCGCTCGCAGCCGGGTGATGCGGGGGCATCGATGCGGTTCCATCTCGACGACCAAGGTGTGATGCACGCCGACGTCGAGATCGGCACGTCGCTCACCGTCCGGAACAGCCTCGCCGAGACGCCGCTCCTGGCGCTGCTCACGGACCTGCGCAGCCGCCAGCTCGTGCGCCACTGCGGGCTCGAGTGCCCGCTGCGCGACGAGCGCGGCCTCACGCTGACGGTCGCGTACCGCTACCTGGACGTGGTGTTCCCCGAGACGCGGCCCGTGGCCTCGTTTCGCGAGAACGATCGCATCACCGTGGTCGGCCGTCTGCAGCGCGATCCACGCGGTGGAACCCTGACCTCCCATCAGTTCATCTATGCGCAGCCGTGGACGGCGGGCCCCACGGATTGGCTCGCCGATGGAGCCACGGCGGTGAAGCTCGGCGTACCGTTCGTGCGAATCACCAGTGGATTCGCCCAGTCCGACCGCGACCGCGCGAGCTTCGCTGTCGCCGAGCCCGCGCGCCGCGCCGTCCTGCGGCTGCCGCTCGCGAGCGAGCTCATCGCGGCGAAGGGTCCGATGGCCCGCGCCGGGGAGATGGGCCGGTTTCGCATCGCGCCCAAGACCTTCAGCCCGCTCCAGCTCGAGCCGGCGCGCTTTCGCTACCAGCCGCTCGTCGATCGCGATGTGAGCTCGAGGGCCCGGGTCGACGCCACCCGTTACCCGAGCATCTTCGACTCGCTGGAGCGAGAGCTGCTCGGCCCGCGAGCGCTGGTGCCGCTCGGGCGCCCGCTGCTCGACCGGCGCACGGTGGTGCGGCGCCAGAGTGCACACTTCCGCGACGTGATGGCCGGCGACGAGCTCGAGATCGCGGCGGACGCGTCGATCGAGAACCCGTGGCTCAAGGATCACCACCTCGCCGTGAACCCGATCCGGCTGTTGCTCAACTTCGAGGTGACCCGTCGCGCCGACCGCAAACGGGTGGCGGTCTCGACCGTCGAGAAGCTGGTGCTGGGAGCGAGTCTGGAGTCCGCTGGGCTCCTGGGTGCCCTGGCCGAGCTGGGACGCGCACACTTGCAGCGCTCGCGGGCTTGAGCCGGCGCGCGCCGCGCAGCCCGGGCGCGCGCGGCGGGGCGGTGCTGGTGGCCGCCATCGCGATCGCCGGGCTCGCGGGCGTGCGGCTGCTCGCCGCCCGGCTCGGCACCTCGGTCTATCTGCCGGTCTCGTGGGACACGTGGTTCGACGCGGACACGGTTCGCGTGTTCGACGATCTGTCGCAGCCGAGCACGTTGCTGCTGCGCTCCGGGCTGCATCCGCTCTTCGGCTTCATCGGACAGGGGATGTTCCGGCTGATCGCGGCGCTGTTGCCGGTCCAGGCGCCGATCGGCGCCATCCAGGTGGAGCTGTCGCTGGTGGGAGCGGCGGCGCTGGCGCTGACGTTCCAGGCCGCGCGCAAGCTCGGTTGCGACCGCGCCGGCGCGCTCGCGGCGGTGCTGCTGCTCGGCTCGAGCGCGGCGTTCGTGTTCATGGCGCCCATTCCCGAGACCTTCTGGTTCGGCGCGGTGACGCTGATCGCGGCCTTCTGTCTGGCCGTCGATGCACCCGAGGGCTGGCGCGGCGACCTGCGTCTCGCCGCGGCCGGCTTTCTCGCGTTCTCGGTCACGGTCACCAACGCGATCCCGATCGGCGTGTGGATCGTGCTGCGGCGCAAGGCGCGGTCGGTGCTGGCGATCGCGCTCGCGGGTTCCGCGATGACCGGCGCGGCGAGCCTGCTCCAGGCGCGGATGCTGCCGGGTTCGATCGGGTGGAGCTCTTCGCTCGCGCTCGCCCTGGGAGAGGTCCGAGGGGACGGCGAGTCGACTCGGCTGCTGCAATCTCCCGACTTGCTGCCGCCGCTCGGCGCGCGCCACTTCGCCGAGGTGCTGCGCGCCTTCTTGCTCCATGCGGAAGTGATGCCCGAGCCCGAGATCGAGGCGCACGATCAAGGCACGTATTTCATCCCGACGCCGCTGCCCGCGTTCAGCGTGCAACGCTCGCGCGCCGGTGGTGCGACGGCCTGGGGGTGGCTCGCGACGGCGGGCTGGGGCGCGCTGCTGGCGCTCGGGCTGGTCACGGCTCACGAGCGGCGGCAGCGCGATCCGATCCGGCTGTGGGGCATCGCGCTGGCGGTGCAGCTCGCCATGCATCTCGTGATCGGTCGTCAGACGTTCCTCTACTCGCCGCACTTTCAGCCGCTCCTGGTGGGGCTCGCCGCGCTCGCCTCGACCGGGAGCTGGCAGCGTTTGGCCCGGCCGCTCTCGATCGTGACCGCGCTGGCGGCGTTCACCAACAACACGATCGTGTTCGATCGGCTCGCCAAGGACATCGACCCCGCCACGCCTTCCCAGCTGCGCACGCCGGGTGACGCATCCCCGGTGGGCCCGGCCGCGCTCAGGCTTCCGCCGGGCGCGGTGCGGGTGCCCGGCACGCCTCTGGCTCTCGAGCTGGGCCGTGAGGACGCCGCGACGCCCGAGGGTTTCAGCGAGCTGTCGGGCGGCACGGCGATCCACGGATCGCCAACCGAGCCCGGCGTGTGGATGCTGCACCTCCACCGGCGAGTCGCGGGGAGCGGACGGCTGGCGCTCAGGGTGTTCATGCTCGATCCGGTCGACCCCTCCGCCAAGGCGGCGCAGTCGGTGGGGCCGGCGTTACTCGTGCAGAACCGCTTCGTGGTGCTGGTGAGCCCTCACATCGAGCACCGCACGTGGGCGCCCGCCTGGACGGCCGCCTGCGGCGTGACCATGCCGCCCTGCTCCGGGACCACGCTCGGCTGGCGTGGCGAGTGGCGGATCGCGGTGATCGACGGTTTGATCCGCCCCGCCTGGGGTGGCATGGGAGGCCTCGTTTCCCGGGTCCCTACCTCAGCGGCCGACCCGCGCTCGGGCTCGGGCGAAGGCCGGGCGGCGGTGGCGCCGGATCGTCCAGGCTGACAGGGCCGGAAACACCAGGATCGCGAAGCTCGCGACCGGGATGCTACCGCTGGCGCCGGGAATCCTGCCGCATCCGGTGGTGGGCTGACCGATCCACTCGATCAGCACCGGCGACGTGGTCACGGTGTAGGTGGTCTGCGTCGACTGCTGCCACAGCGTCGCTCCCTGGTAGTCGAGGATGTCGATGGGCTCGGTGGCGCTGATCCCGAAGAGCGCGCGCAGGTCGACGTTCACCGTGCCGCTCGGACTCCATGCGAACGCGAGGTGGTGATCGTCGGTGCCGTTGGCGAACTCGTAGAAGACGCCGCCGCCCGAGGTGCGCTTGATGAGGAACGTGTAGCCGCTCAGCTCGTTGATGGCGTTCCCGATGACCTGCATGCTGTAGGCTGCGGGCCGCCACGTGGGCGAGCCCGGCGTGCCGTCGAAAATCGGGTCGAACGTGGGGAAGGTCGGCGCAGCCATGACCGGCGAGTAGTCGATGTGCTGGGCGCCGTCTGCCAGCAGCATCACGAACTTCTCGATCAGGGCCGTCGCCTGCGTCGTTGGGTCGAGCATCGTGGTCTGGCCGAGCGGAGGCTGATCCTCGAAGCCCGCCTCGGTGAACCAGACCGGCTTCTGCACGACCTGGCGGCGCGTGATCCACGACCACACGTCGTCGGACATCGCGGGGTTGTCGTAGAAGTGGATGCCGACGATGTCGTACCAGGCGCTCGCGGCGGTGCTGAAGCCAGCATCGAGGATGGTGCGCGAGCGCAGCTCCTCCGAATCGGTCGCGTAGTGCTGGTAGAGGCCGGCGTCGTTGCCCTGATACGTGTTGAACGGCTGCTGGAGCAGGTAGCTGGTCCAGAAGTAGCTCTTGCCGTAGTTGCGCACCGCCGTGGTGTAGATGCCCTTCTCGATGCCGATATCATCGATCGGATCGAGCCGCGCATCGACGCAGC